>JAQTLP010000005.1 GCA_028714855.1 Phycisphaerae bacterium
ATAAATTCCTTACCGAGGGTGACGTATTCAGTGAAGACCTCATTGAGGCGTGGATTAAGTGGAAACGTGAAGAGGAAATTGACGAGATGTCGATTCGACCGCACCCGTACGAGTTCCATCTGTATTATGATAGTTGATTTACGACCAGGCAGTTTGTAGATTAGTGTAGTTTGTATCTGACCTCCTTGTTGGTTCGGCAATAGCAGCACTAACAGGGTGGTCGTACGTATAGAGAATTAAATGGCGACGAATACAAAACATTTTGGTCTTTATGATTCACGGTATGAGCATGGCTCCTGCGGTATCGGCGCTGTTGTAAATATATCAGGCCGGCAGGACCATTCTATTATTGAATATGGAAAGGAAATTCTTTTAAACCTGCGGCACCGCGGCGCAGCAGGCGCTGACGAAATTACAGGTGATGGAGCTGGTATCTTATTTCAGATTCCGCACAAGTTCTTTAATGCCGAGTGCAAACAGCTCGGGTTTTCTTTACCCGAACCTTACCAATATGGCGTTGGAATGGTATTTGGCTCACAAAACAAAGAGCTCCGCGATAAGTGTGATAGGATACTTGAAGACTCGCTCAAACATTATGGGTTGAAAGTGCTTGGCTGGCGAGATGTGCCTGCATCGAATGATTGCCTTGGTAAAATAGCCCTTCAGGCAGAACCCGCAATAAAACAGATTTTTGTAGATGGAGCAGGGCTTGAAAACGAACCGCTGGAAAGAACGCTGTATTTAGCACGCAAGCAGGCCGAAAAACTTGTCAGAAAAAGCTTTGGACTGGAAGGCAAAGATTTCTATGTGTCGACACTATCCTGCAAAACCATCTGCTATAAGGGAATGTTTATGGCATGGCAGCTGTTTGCCTATTATCCCGACCTCGCAGATGAGCGGCTCAGCTCTGCCCTTGCTATCGTTCATCAGCGCTACAGCACTAATACATTTCCGAACTGGCGACTTGCCCAGCCGATGAGATGCATAGCTCATAACGGAGAGATAAATACGCTCAGCGGAAATCGCAACTGGATGCAGGCCCGTCAGATGAAGATGTCCAGCGAAGTATTTGGTAATAATATCGGCGATCTGTTTCCGATTCTGACCCCTGAAGGAAGCGACTCTGCGTGCTTTGACAATGTTCTCGAACTGCTTGTTCGTGCCGGCCGAAGTCTGCCGCATTCAATGATGATGATGATACCGGAAGCATTCGGTTCTAAATACCATATCAGCACAGATAAACGCGCATTTTATGAATATCATTCATCTATAATGGAGCCGTGGGATGGTCCTGCAGCGATGGTATTTACCGATGGTCGTATCGTCGGCGGAACACTTGACCGCAATGGCCTAAGACCTTGCCGTTACCTCGTAACCACTGATGGTTTGGTCATTATGGCCAGCGAGGCAGGTGTGGTTCAATTTCCGCCGGAAAAAATCTCCAGAAAAGGACGTCTTCAGCCGGGCCATATGTTTCTTGTTGATACCGTCGAAAGACGGATAATTTCTGATAGTGAGATTAAAAGCAGGATTGCCCGCCAGAAGCCTTATCGCAGATGGCTGGATAGTAACAGAATTGAGCTTCGGGGTTTGTTCGATGCGCCGAAGCTGGTGCAGACTGCCCCTGCAACATTAACTCAGCGGTTGCGGTTATTCGGCTATACTCGCGAAGAGCTGAAAATGATTTTGCTTCCGATGGCATTAAATGCACAGGAACCAATAGGTTCTATGGGAAACGACACGCCGTTAGCGGTGCTTTCCGATAAACCAAAACTTTTGTTTAATTATTTCAAACAGCTTTTTGCCCAGGTAACAAATCCGGCGATAGACCCTCTGCGTGAAGGACTGGTTATGAGCCTGATGAACTTCGTGGGCAGGAAACTCAACATTCTGGAGGAAACGCCCGAGCATTGCCGTCAGCTTAAGCTGCCTCACCCGATTTTAGCCAATGAGGATATTCAGCGGCTGCGCACAGTAAAAAGACAAGACCTTAAAACCGTCACCATCTCAACCATCTTCGATATCAACACTGAGAATATCGCCAATAGTTTGAAGCTGGCTTTGAAGGAATTGGTTGATTCAGCGGAAAAAGCTGTCAAGCAGGGCGCCTCTCTGATAATAATCACTGACCGGGAAGCTTCAAAAACACAGGCCCCCATTCCATCACTTTTGGCGACAGCCGCGGTTCATCACGGACTGCTTAATCACGGCCTGCGTGGCGAAGTCGGCCTGATTGTTGAAAGCGGCGAGCCGCGAGAGGTTATGCACTTCTGTCTCCTATGCGGCTTCGGTGCTAACGCGATAAATCCCTATCTCGCATTTGAAACGCTTAATTATCTGCATCACGAAGCCGAGCTGCCTGCTGATATGGAGTCTTCACAGATAGCAGATAATTATATTGCCGCGATTAAAAAGGGTATCTTAAAGACAATTAGTAAGATGGGAATTTCTACTCTTCGAAGTTATACAGGGGCTCAACTGTTCGAGGCCATCGGCCTGAATCGTTCTCTTGTAGATGAGTACTTTACCGGCACCAGCTCGAGAATCGGCGGAATTGGTTTGGCAGGAGTTGCGCAGGAAGCGGCTGCTCGTCACAAAGAGGCCTTTCAGCAGCGTCCCCAAGGGACGCTTGAACTTGATTTTGGTGGTGAATATCATTTCAGACACAGCGGCGAGGGGCATCTTTGGAACCCTGTGACCGTAGCACGGCTTCAGCACGCCGTCAAATACAACGACCAGAAAGCTTACGATGATTACACAGCAGCCGTAAACCAGCAGGCTAAAAAGTTGTATACCCTCCGGGGACTTTTTGAATTTGCCGCAGGTGAAGCAATCCCAATTGAACAGGTCGAGCCTGCCGGTGAAATCGTCAAAAGATTCTGTACTGGAGCGATGAGTCACGGCTCAATCAGTAAAGAGGCTCACGAGTGCTTGGCTGTCGCAATGAATCGTATAGGCGCTATGAGCAATACCGGTGAAGGCGGCGAAGACCCGGCTCGTTACAATGCAGAACCCAGCGGCGATTCGAAAAACTGCGCTATTAAACAGGTTGCCAGCGGACGCTTCGGCGTCACGATTAATTACCTTGCTAATGCGAAAGAGCTTCAGATTAAAATAGCCCAGGGTGCAAAACCGGGCGAAGGTGGTCAATTACCCGGCCACAAGGTTACGGAAGAAATCGCCAGGCTTAGACACTCGATGCCGGGAGTAACGCTGATATCGCCTCCCCCTCATCATGACATATATTCGATCGAAGACCTTGCGCAGCTTATATACGACCTCAAGTGCAGCAACCCTGGAGTTAAAGTTTCTGTCAAGCTCGTTGCTGAAGTGGGGGTTGGCACGATCGCCGCCGGAGTTGCCAAAGGCAATGCGGACGAGGTTCTTATTAGCGGCCACGACGGCGGCACCGGTGCTAGTCCGCTTTCTGCGATAAAACATACCGGCTGTCCGTGGGAGCTGGGGTTAGCCGAGACCCAACAGGTTCTGGTGATGAACAATTTGCGAAGTCGAATCCGGGTTCAGGTTGACGGCCAAATGAAAACCGGCAGGGACGTTGTTATTGCGGCCTTACTCGGTGCCGAGAGGTTTGGCTTCGGGACAGCCGCTCTGGTAACGCTTGGCTGCACCCTGCTCCGCAAATGCCACGAAGGTGCTTGTCCTTTCGGGATTGGCACTCAGGACCCGGACCTACGAAAGCGGTTCACCGGCAAACCTGAATATGTTGAAAGGTTTATGTATTTTGTAGCTGAAGAAGTTCGCAAGATTATGGCTCAGCTCGGATTTGAAAAATTTGAGGATATGATTGGCAGAGCAGATAAGCTGCAAACCCGCTCAGCAGTTGACCACTGGAAGGCAAAGGGCTTGGACTTTTCCGCGATTTTCCGTAAGCCGGATGCCTCCGATGGCAGAGCTATAAGATCGACAAATTCGCAGGCAGACAAACTCAGCGACCATCTCGATTGGCAGATATTGGAAAAAGCCGCTCCGGCGATTGAGCATGCTAAGCGTACAGTTATAGAGATGCCGATTCACAACGTAGACCGCACGGTTGGAGCAATCCTGAGCAATCGGATAATCAAAAAATACGGCGAAAAAGGATTGCCAGATGACACGCTGCAGGTTGTTTTGCAGGGTTCTGCGGGACAAAGCTTCGGGGCATTTCTGGCGCCCGGGGTAACCTTAAAACTGGTCGGTGATAGTAACGACTATTTGGGCAAAAGTCTTTCCGGCGGGCGCATCATTGTCAAAACGCCGGAAGGTTCGCCGTTCATGAGTCATGAAAATATCATTATTGGCAATACGGCGCTTTATGGTGCTACATCAGGAGAGGTTTTCGTCAACGGGATGGCGGGTGAAAGATTTTGCGTGCGAAATAGCGGCGTAACTGCTGTTGTCGAGGGCCTTGGCGACCACGGTTGTGAGTATATGACAGGCGGATTGGTCGTGGTCCTCGGAAAAACAGGGTGCAATTTTGCTGCAGGTATGAGCGGCGGCATTGCTTACGTTCTCGATGAAGCGCAGTTATTCGACACGATGTGCAACCTTGATATGGTCGAGCTGGAAAACGTCTGGAAAGAAGAAGACAAAAAGCTGTTGTACGACTTGATTCAGCAGCACCTGAAGTGGACCGGCAGTGCGCGTGCGCAATATCTCTTGGATGTTTGGTCGGATATAGTTGGCAGATTTGTAAAGGTAGTCCCGATAGATTATCGCAAAGCGATTGAAAAGATGCGAGCTGCTGAGCAGCGGGACACTGATACGATCCCGGCCACCGAGGAGGTGTTCTCATGGGCGAAATAAAAGGCTTTCTAAAATATAAACGTCAGGAAGTCGGACATCGGCCGGTCGAAGAGAGAATACATGATTTTGCCGAGCTCGACCTGCCGCTTACACCGGAGCAGATACAACAGCAGACGGCAAGGTGTATGGATTGCGGAATACCATTTTGCCACGGCGCAGGATGCCCGTTGAAAAATAATATTCCGGAGCTGAATGAGCTGGTGTATAAAGGAAAATGGCAGCAGGCCTGCGAACTGCTTCACTCTACCAACAATTTTCCTGAAATTACCGGCCGAGTGTGTCCGGCTCCCTGCGAAACTGCGTGCACGCTTTCTATTAATGATGAGCCGGTGTTAATAAGGCATATCGAGTTTCAAATTGTTGAGCGTGGGTTTCAGGAAAGATGGATTAAGCCGCAGCAGGCTAAACAAAAAACAGGCAAAAGAGTTGCTGTAATCGGCTCCGGACCTGCCGGCCTGACGGTTGCTCAGCAGTTGGCACGCGCAGGGCACAGCATAGTTGTTTTTGAGAAGGATGAGCGGACAGGAGGCCTATTACGTTATGGTATTCCGGATTTCAAGCTTGCCAAGAACATTATTGACCGCAGATTAGAACAGCTGACTGCCGAAGGCGTCGAATTTCAAACCGGTGTCGACGTCGGAGAGGACATCTCTGCACGATACCTGAAAAGCAGGTTTGATTGCATCTGTCTTACGATGGGTGCAGGCCAGCCTCGAGACCTTAACATTCCCGGCAGAGGATATGAGAATATACTGTTTGCTCTGGATTACTTGAAGTTACAGAACAAACTTTGTGCCGGCGAGCTTGCAGATGAATCCTCGTTAATAACAGTAAAGAACAGGGTCGTGGTGGTAATCGGAGGCGGAGATACTGGAAGCGATTGTGTTGGAACGGCCCGCAGACAGGGGGCCAAAGAAATTTACCAAATCGAGATTTTGCCGGAGCCGCCGGAAACTCCGCCGCCGGATACTCCCTGGCCGCAATGGCCTCGTATTATGCGAACTTCTTCATCTCATGAAGAAGGCTGCCGGCGTCAGTGGGCTGTGTTGACGAAGAAATTCTCCGGCGTTGAAACTCGGGTTACCCAGTTAGATTGCTGCCAAGTCGAATGGATAAGAAAAAACGGCTCCTGGAAACTAAAAGAACTGGCAGGCACCGATTTTACCATTAAGGCCGATGTAGTGCTTTTGGCGCTGGGATTTCTTCACGTTACGCATAGCGGACTTATAAAGGGATTAGGTTTGAAACTCAACGATTCAGGTAATGTCATTGCAGACAATTACCAGACCAGCGAACCGTGGGTGTTTGCTGCCGGCGATACAATCAGCGGGGCCTCATTGGTTGTTCGGGCTGTTAACGGCGGACGCGAAGCCGCTGTGGCCATCGATAGGTGGCTTAAGGAAAAAAGTCAGTAGTGGTTAATTATGCGGATAGCATTGGCACAATTTAACGCCTCGGTAGGTGACATCAGCGGAAACACCGAAAAGATGGAGAAACTGAGCGCCAAAGCTTATGACTTGGGTGCTGATATCGTAGTTTTTCCGGAAATGTCGGTGTGTGGTTATCCTCCGGAGGATTTATTGCTTAAAAAGTCTTTCATGGAGGATATCCGCTCGGCTATAGAATATTTGGCAAAAAACTGTACCCAGATTACTGCCATAGCTGGATTTGCAGAAGGAAACGAAAAAGGCTGCTTTAATTCGCTTGCCGTGTTGCAAAAAGGCAAAATAACAAAAATTTATCGAAAAAGTATTCTGCCTAACTATGGCGTATTCGATGAGAGACGTTATTTCCGGCCCGGAACCGAAGCGGTGCGAGTCATAATAGACGGTAAGGCTTTGACATTTACAATTTGTGAAGATATATGGCGCCTGAAGTGGTTGGATAGCTTCCTCGGCGAAATGCCGCGAATTGACATGGTCATAAACATTTCTGCCTCACCTTTTCACATAGGTAAAATCGAACAAAGACAGGAAGCTCTTCGCCAATGCGCAAAGCATTTCAGCTGCGCCGTTGCTTATTGTAATTTGGTCGGCGGCCAGGATGAACTGGTTTTCGACGGCCGAAGTATGTTTGTGGATTCATCTGGAAAAGTTATTTGCCAGGCCAAGGCATTCGAAGAAGATATATTACTTGCAGATTTATCCACGGTCTCTGGAAGCAAACCCCACCTTACAGCTGTTGCCACTCATTCGGCCCCTGCCGGCTCTTCGCCGCAGGAATCCGTCGCTGAAATTTACGGCGCGCTGGTTCTTGGAACAAGAGACTATGTGCATAAAAATGGTTTCTCCAAAGCTGTAATCGGACTAAGCGGCGGCATAGACTCTTCTTTAACTGCGGCCATTGCCGCCGATGCCCTGGGGGCAAAAAATGTCATCGGCATAACTATGCCGTCGAAATTTAACAGCTCCGATACCATTAAAGATGCGCAAATCCTGGCGGACAACCTTGATATCGAGTTTCACATCCTGCCAATCGAGAATGTGCTCACTCAATTTGACGGGCTTCTTGCCAAAATGCCAGGATGGGATAAAAATACAACAGCCTATGAGAATCTGCAGGCAAGAGTCCGCGGATGCATACTTATGTCTTTTAGCAATCAATATGGTCATCTTGTTTTGACAACCAGCAACAAGAGTGAGACTGCTGTCGGATATGCCACCCTTTATGGTGACACCGCCGGAGGTTTCGCGGTTCTTAAGGATGTGCCCAAGACGATGGTTTATCAATTGGCTGAATATGTGAATAATATTCGTCATAACGTTATTCCGCTTACGGTAATACAGCGGCCGCCGAGCGCCGAGTTGAGAGAAAACCAGAAAGATACGGATTCTCTCCCGCAGTATGACATTCTGGATAGAATTCTCCGCAGTTACGTAGAAGAGAACAAAACGGTTTCTGAGCTGGTTAAAGACGGCTTGCCAAAAGATGCTGTCACTCAAGTCATCAATATGGTGGACCGGAACGAATACAAAAGAAGGCAATCTCCGCCGGGGGTCAAGATTAGCCCCAGAGCCTTCGGCAAAGACAGAAGAATGCCGATAACAAATTGTTGCAATAAATAGTGGACTTCTCGCCGGTTTTGTAAATAATACTCCGAAAATTTCAAGAAAGTGAGAAATGCCGAAGCGCAAAGACATCAGAAAGATACTAATCATAGGCTCCGGACCTATCGTCATAGGCCAGGCCTGTGAATTTGACTATTCCGGTGCCCAGGCATGCAAGGTATTAAAGCAACAGGGATTTAAAGTTGTGCTTGTTAACAGCAATCCCGCCACAATAATGACCGACCCCGAAATGGCGGACAAAACCTACATCGAACCGATTACGCCAGATATCGTTGAAAAAATAATTCAAAAAGAACGGCCTGATAGTCTCCTGCCGACCATTGGCGGACAAACAGGTTTAAATACCGCAGTTGCGCTGGCTGAAAGCGGGGTATTGAAAAAATACAATGTTCGCCTTTTGGGTGCCAATTTGCAGGCGATTAAAAGAGCCGAAGAAAGAGATAAATTCAAGAAAACAATTCAGGATTGCGGCTTGGATGTTCCAAAAAGCGGCTACGCCCACTCCTGGCAGCAGGCACAGGAAATAGTAAAGGATGTTGGTCTCCCCGCTGTCATCAGGCCTTCATATACATTAGGCGGCACAGGCGGCAACATCGCCTACAATACAGAAGAGTTTAAGAATTACATTGACTGGGGATTGAGTCTGAGTCCCAAAAGCCAGGTCCTGATAGAGGAATCCGTTGCAGGCTGGAAAGAGTATGAGCTGGAGGTGATGCGGGACAAAAAGGACAACGTCGTCATTGTCTGTCCTATAGAAAACCTCGACCCTATGGGCATTCATACTGGCGACAGCATTACTGTCGCGCCTGCTCAGACGCTGACCGACAAAGAATACCAGTTGATGCGCGATGCATCTACCAGGATTATCAGGGCCATAGGCGTTGAAACCGGCGGCTCCAACATTCAATTTGCTGTCCATCCTGATAACGGTAAGCTCTATGTAATAGAAATGAACCCGCGTGTCTCGCGAAGCTCTGCGCTGGCTTCAAAGGCCACAGGTTTTCCGATTGCTAAAATAGCTTCTCTATTGGCCGTTGGATATACGCTTGATGAGATTCCTAATGATATCACGAAAAAAACACCAGCCTGTTTCGAGCCTACTATCGACTACTGCGTGGTTAAGTGGCCCCGCTTTACATTCGAAAAATTCCCCAACACCAGCCCGGAGCTTACGGTGCAGATGAAATCTGTTGGCGAAGCTATGGCAATTGGCCGGACGTTTAAGGAGGCATTCCAGAAAGCCATAAGGTCGTTGGAAATTGACCGTTATTCACTTGATAAGAAATATACAAATGGAGATCTTGGCCCGGCTCAATTGAGAGGAAAACTACAGACAAACTGCTGGGATAAAATCTGGTATGTGGCTGAGGCCCTTAGAAGAAAATTTTCCATAGATGAGATATTTACTCTGACAAAAATTGACCCATGGTTCCTTAATAACATTAACGACATCGTAAAACTGGAGAAAAAAATAAAGTCAACTCCTCTTGATAAGTTCGACCACCGGTTGGTCCGTCAGGTAAAAGAGTACGGCTTTAGCGATAAATATCTTGCGTCTGTGTTGAATGTAACGGAAGAACAATTCAGGAAACACCGCCGGCGATTGAAGGTCGAACCGGTATACAAAACTGTGGATACCTGCGGCGCCGAGTTTGAGGCACATACCCCTTATCTCTATTCGACCTATGAGAGCGAATGTGAGGCAAATCCGACCGGCAGAAAAAAAATTATCATCCTCGGCGGCGGCCCGAATCGAATAGGACAAGGAATTGAGTTCGATTATTGCTGCGTCCACGCCGCCTTTGCGCTCAAAGAGATAGGCGTCGAATCGATAATGGTGAACTGCAACCCAGAAACCGTAAGCACCGATTACGATACCTCCGACAGGCTGTATTTCGAGCCGCTGACTTACGAAGATGTTATGTCAATTGTCGAAAAGGAAAAACCCGACGGCGTAATCGTTCAGTTCGGCGGGCAGACTCCGCTCAAATTGGCCGTCCCTTTGGAAAAGGCCGGCGTAAAAATAATCGGCACTTCACCTGACAGCATTGCCTGTGCCGAGGACCGAAAGCGATTCAACAACCTTGTTAAAAAACTCAAACTCTGCCAACCCGACAGCGGAACTGCGACAACTTATGACCAGGCCCTGAAAATTGCCCGCAAGCTTGGATTTCCTTTGCTTGTCCGGCCTTCTTTTGTCTTGGGAGGACGGGCGATGAAAATCGTCTACGACGAAAAATCGTTTGAGGATGCTGTCACAAACGCTTTTGTTGCTTCGGATGAACATCCTGTCCTGATAGATAAGTTTCTTAATGATGCTGCGGAGATGGATGTCGATGCAATAAGCGATGGCAAGCGCGTGGTAATCGGCGGGATTATGGAGCACATCGAAGAGGCGGGGGTGCATTCGGGCGATAGTGCCTGTTCGCTGCCTCCCGTTTCAATAAGCAAAAAAATTATCGATGAGATTAAAAGACAAACTAAGCTTTTAGCCCTTGCCTTGAAGGTGAAAGGCCTCATAAACATTCAGTTTGCCATAAAAGATGACAAAATTTATATACTTGAAGTCAACCCTCGCGCTTCCAGAACTATTCCGTTTGTAAGTAAAGCAATTGGTGTGCCCCTGGCTAAACTCGCAGCGAAGGTAATGGCCGGAATGACCCTCGACAAGTTAGGTTTCACTAAGGAAATAAAACCTGGGTATTTCTCGGTGAAAGAGGCTGTGTTCCCATTCTTGAAGTTCCCCGGCATAGACACTGTGCTTGGACCGGAGATGCTCTCTACCGGCGAGGTTATGGGTATAGATGATGATTTCGGAATCGCTTTCGCAAAATCGCAGATAGCAGCCGGCAACGCTTTGCCGATGAGCGGCAACGTGCTTTTCAGTATTAAGGACAGCGATAAGAAAAAAACCATTGAGATTGCACGTCAAATGTACGAAATGGGTTTTAAAATCGTGGCAACAAAGGGAACATGCCTCGAGCTCATAAACAATAATATTCCCTCAGAGTTTGTGCTTAAAATGTCCGAAGGCAGACCAAATGTGGTTGATTTGATAATAAACGGCAAAATCGGCCTCATCGTAAATACTACAACGGGCGCTCAGTCAGTCGGCGATTCTTTTGCAATAAGAAGAACTGCCCTTGACAAACGAATTCCGTATGTGACCACCATCAGAGCCGCTGCTGCTGTCGTAAAAGCCATAAAAACAATGAAAGACAGAAAAATCAGCGTGAAACCTATCCAGCGATATTACGATTAGGAGTGAATTTGGATTGAAAGCTATTCTGTTACTTGAGGATGGTTCTGTTTTTGAAGGCAGCGCTTTTGGTGCACAAGGCCAAAAGTGCGGCGAGGTCGTTTTTAATACGAGTATGACCGGCTATCAGGAAATCCTCACTGACCCTTCTTACTATGAGCAGATAGTTACAATGACTTATCCGCTGATTGGCAACTACGGCACGAACAACAGCGACCCGGAATCGAGAAAAGTTTTCGCCAGCGGCTTTATCGTTAAGGAAAACTGCCCTTATCCGAGCAATTGGCGAAACAAAACTTCTCTTGGCGAATATCTTAAGAAAAATAACGTCGTCGGCCTCGAAGGAATAGACACGAGAAAACTGGTTAAGCATATCCGTACCGAAGGCGCGATGAAGGGAATTATTTCCTCGACTGATTTGAATATAAATAAACTCAGGGAAAAACTTCAGCGTTACCCCGGCCTCGTCGGAAGGGACATAGTTAAAAATGCGACCGCCGGAAAAACTTATAGCTGGAATCGCGGCGTCGTTGATGTAATAACCGGCGAAGAACTCAAGTGTAAGAAAAAATATAAGGTCGTAGCTTTCGATTATGGCATAAAATACAACATTCTCCGGCTGCTTTGTTCGCACGGCTGCGACGTCAAAGTTGTTCCCGCCGACGCGTCTGCCAAACAGGTTCTTCGTCTAAAACCTGACGGCGTTTTCCTAAGCAACGGCCCCGGCGACCCCGCTGCTGTAAGCTACGCAATTGAAACCGTGAAAAATCTTCTCGGGAAAGTGCCTATCTTCGGTATTTGTCTCGGCCATCAGTTACTCGGCCTTGCACTTGGCGGAAAAACCTACAAACTCAAATTCGGCCACAGAGGGGCCAATCATCCCGTCAAAAATCTGCAGACTGGTGCAGTCGAAATCACCACCCAAAACCACGGCTTTTGCGTCGACATTAATTCTCTAAAAGGCAAGCACGTCGACGTTACCCATGTTAATTTAAACGATAATACCAATGAGGGCATCCGTTCCGAAAAGCTGTCTGCTTTTTCAGTTCAGTATCACCCCGAAGCTGCTCCGGGGCCACACGACTCGAACTATTTGTTTGAGAATTTTATACGGCTTATGAACCAGCATAAATAAGGGGGGCTTTGCAAGCTGGTTTGTAAGCACCTTTTTGGGTGTTTGATAAGTCTTTATCTTTTCTATGGTTATCGTTTTTCGGCAGCTAACTCTTAATCAGCGGGTCACAGGTTCGAATCCTGTATCGCCCATTACGCAAGCAAATCGTGCATACTGTAACGGCTCAGTTGATTTAAAAAACGAAGGGCTGCGAGATAACTACTCACAGCCCTTTTGTTTGCTGACAATTACCTTTTCGTTCTTCACTCCTCCTCTTCAAAGCATATAAAATGCTTCGAAGAATATTTATGAGTGCCAGCCCGTCCTGGTTTGCCAGCCATCTCATCACCACTCCAAACCGGATGAGAGCATATTGAACTTAGGTAACAACATCAAGGAAATTTTTGATAATTTTGTTAAAATTTTAATTTTTTTAGTAAATTTTTTTGATAGTTTTTGGGGATTCTGTAAGTCTTTGTTTTTGCCGGAGTTATTGTTTTCGCTATGCCAACGCTTAATTGGTGCGTTCCTTAATCATGCGGCGTTAAGCACAGTTGTTTTCTTATATTTTCCAATTTTCCAAAACATATAAGCTCATCGCCTGCGATTATTCTCGTATCAGCTGAAGGATTAGGTATCGTCTCATCATTTCGCACTATCGCCAAAATATTAATTCCTTGTTGTCTTACTTGCGCGTCCGAAAGCGTTTTATCAAGTATGACGCAAGCATCGCCAACAGCAACCTTTGAGACACCATACCCCCCTGTTGCTATCGCAAGCTCTTCAAATGAAACAGATTTAATAATGTCTCTCTTTACCATACGTTTTCTTAAGGCATCTGTTAACTTTCGGGCGAATTTTGAATTGGTGAAAATCCTGTAAATGATATATATGACAACAACAATAATTGTCAAATTTATCAATGGCATAAGATTAGATGAGAGAAAACCAGATAAAAAAGGGAGCTTGACAACTGGTGGCCTTAAAGAATTAGCAAAGGTCGCTATCATAGTAACAAAACCGGCGTGACCCAAAACTATAAGGATAGAGGCGATACGCCGCCTTTGGGGAGTTGCCATAATTAATTCAGACTCTTTTGTGGTAAATCCTGTTGCTGTAAAACAGGACAGGGCCTGAAATTTTGCTAGTGACCATTCTATTCCGGTCAATTGAAAAGCTATCGCTCCGATTCTTACGGCAATAAACGACACAATAAGAACAGTTATAAACAATACCAGATTCATATCCAATTCTCCTTAAACTGCCGCTAAAAAGACCACAACGATTGCGGCAATTACTTTTATAAACTCCAAAGATACAATATCTGCGGTGTGTTAAGCTCATACAGCATGGATTTGTCGATTTTTAAGACGCCCCTGCTGCGAGAGCTTAACAGATATGCCAGAGAAAACGGCTTGCGATATTCCACTACCTGCGCCTTTTCGATCCCCGCCAGCGACTTGACTTGCTCTATGGCCTCATCGATATATCCGATTTTGTCTATCAGCTTTTCGCTGAGCGCTTCTTCAGCGCCGTAGATGCTGCCGTCAGCCAGTCGTTTGACATCATCAAATGTAAGCGCTTCCCCCCTGCCCTCGGCAACAATCTGCACGAACCTGTTATAGGCGGGAGAAATTAATTTGTCCTGTACATATTGCCGCTGTTCATCTGTAACCTGCTGAAAAGGACTTGGCCAATCTTTCTTTTCACTCGACTTGAAAATGACCGGCTGAATACCGAGCTTTTCCTCCAGCAGCCCCTGGACAACAAAATGCCCCCCTATCACACCTATTGAGCCTGTAATAGCTGTCGGCTCAGCTACAATCTGGTCACATCCTGCCGACACATAATAGCCCCCCGAAGCAGCAACGCCCTGCATAAACGCCACTGCCGGTTTATCTTCCTCCTGGCGGTACTTGCGAATTTCATTGCAGATTTGGTCGCTGCCGGAAATTGTTCCGCCCGGCGAGTTCACACGAAGAATCAGTCCCTTTACCCGGCTATCCTGTCGGGCTGATTTTATCTGCTTGTACACATCTCGAGCTAGTTCATCATCTATTATACCCTGCACAGTGATTACCGCGATTTTAGCCGACCGCGGTCCGGATTGTATAACTTCTTCGGTGAAAACACCTTCCTGCCCTGTAACGAAGACCGCAGCCACGCCAATCAGCACCAAAAATAACACAACATTTGCCAGCACTGACAGAGTGAGAATAATGCCCCAGAAAATTCTCCAGCCGGTCCGTTTTTTAGGCATATTTATTACTGATGGTGCGCCATATATTGACTCTAATGGTTTTGGCTGTGATGGTTCGCTGCGATTATTGTTCTGCTCAAAATCCATAATAATCCCTTTCTAAATGCTGATGCTTCAGTGTAGACCGAACAAACTCCGCTGTCAATAGCAGTCTTGAGGCTTGACAGCGGCGATTTTGACCCTAAAATCACGGCATATGACTGATTCCGTCCAACGGAAAAAAAAGAAGAAACACAACCTCGTCAAGGATTTGCTTGCCTACCTTGCACTGCGCATCCTCGTGACGTTTCTTTATTTGTTCGATGTCGAGACCAATCTGAAAACTGCTTGCTTTCTCGGCCGGTTGTTATGGAAATACTACCATCGCGGCCGGAATCGTGCTTTGGACAATCTTCGTGCCAGTTTCCCTGAAAAGAGCGAGCAATGGGTCTGGGAAACAGGCCGGCGAAGCTTTGAACATATTGTAATGTTGGCGGTGGATGTGCTGTTCACACCTCGATTAGTAAAAAGACACAACTGGCGGAATTACTCGCGGTACAAAAATGTGGAGAGGACCAAATGGCTGATGCAGGAAGGCCGGGGGCTGCTGATAGTCGGGGCCCATTACGGCAACTTCGAAATTGTGGGCTACCTGATGGGGTTATTCGGTTTTAATGTTTATAGTATTGCCCGCCCCTTAGACAACAAGTTCATTAACAATTACCTTTACGAAGTTCGCCAGCAAATGGGGCAAAAAATAATCGACAAAAAAGGTGCAGCGAAACTGATGGACAAAGCTGCCTCAACCGGCGCGACTTTATGTTTCATCGCCGACCAGGACGCTGGCAAAAAGGGAATCTTCGTTGACTTCTTCGGCCGAAAGGCCAGCACCTATAAAAGCATAGGATTAATTGCCGCCACAAATAATATTCCTATAGTGGTGGGATACAGCAGAAGAATCGGAAACCGTTTCTTCTTCGAAATGGGGGTCGAGCGTATTATTTTCCCCGAGGAATGGGCCGACAAGGAAGACCCCCTCGAATGGATTACGGCTGAATACACCAAAGCGATTGAAAATTTCATACGTGAAGACCCCAGCCAATACTGGTGGTTGCACAGGAGATGGAAGCACCAGCCGAAAACAGCTGCACCTAAGCAGCAGTAAATTGTATTATATCAAATAATGAAACCGAAAATTCTCCTGTTAAATCCGCCGATTTATGATTTTGCCGCTTATGATTTTTGGTTAAAACCATACGGCCTGTTAAGCGCAGCAGGATACCTTCGCGGCAAAGCTGAATTTATCATCTTCGATTATCTCGACCGTCTGCATCCATTTATGACCGGGCGGAAAGAACTGAAATTTGACAAATGGGGACGGGGCCGGTTTTACTTTGAAAAGGTTACACGCCCCCCCTGCTTAGCACAAATCCCAAGGTATTTTCGTCGGTTTGGCCTGCCCCGCAGTCTTTTTCAGAACTTCCTTACAAAACAGCAGCCGTGCGATTTTATATTTGTTCAGACGATGATGACCTATTGGTACAACGGCGTTCAGGAAGTAATAGAGGATGTTCGCAAGACTTGGCCGAAAGCAAAAATCGTACTGGGCGGCAATTACGTTACTCTCTGTTACAATCACGCGCAAAAATTAGGAGCGGATTTTTTGGTGCGGGACGCCGACTTACAGCTACTATGGGAGTATCTAAACATCACGCCGGACTTGAAACAACCGGCATTGTGGGAGGCATACGAAAAGCTAAATGTCGGCGTTCTGAAATTATCCGATGGCTGCCCTTTTAACTGCACTTATTGCTCGGTGCCGAATATTTACGGCAAATTCGAAGCCCGGCCGATGGAGCACTCATTGGCTGAATTGCAGCTTTTGGTAAAACTCGGCGTCGAGAATATCGCCTTCTATGATGACGCCTTGCTGTTCGATGCTGAAAAAGTCTTAATTCCATTTTTAGAAGAGGTGTTGAGGCACAGTATAGAGGTAAATTTTCATACGCCAAATGCTATTAATGCGCGCTTTATCACGAGCAAATTGGCAAAACTGATGGTGCAGGCCGGATTTAAAACCTTTTACCTGGGTTTCGAGAGCTCTTCTCCGGAATGGCAGCAGCGCACCGGCTCGAAAGTCTTTAGCGATGAGCTTGCGCAGGCAGTCAAACACCTCACCGCTGCCGGAGCGGAGCCAACAAATATTACCGCCTATCAGATTCTCGGCCATCCTTACACCGATATCCAGGAACTGGAAGCTTCTATGCATTTTGCGAATAGTCTGGGCATTCGAGGAATGCTGGCAGACTTCTCGCCGATACCCGGAACGCCTGACGGCGAATACTGCCGCAAATGGGTGGATATGAATGAGCCGCTGTTTCATAACAAGACCGCATTCCCGAATATCCTGCTGGGCTTCGACGAAACAAACCGCCTGAAAGACCTGCAGCGGCAATTAAATCGAAACGTTGATTAAACAAGGGTTGCTTATATAATGTAAACACTATCAAGGAGCAAGCTAATGAAAAAGAAAAGGTCTATTGCGATTCTCACAGGCGGCGGCGATTGCCCCGGGACAAACGCTGTAATCAGAGCGGTTGCTAAAAAGGCCATTATTGAGCTCGGGATTGAAGTTATCGGCATAGAGGATGGCTTCGAAGGTCTTATTAACCGCAGATGGCGGAAACTTCATTATGAGGACGTCTCGGGAATTCTGACTATCGGAGGCACGATATTAGGCACATCCAACAAGGCAGACCCATATAGATTCGCTGTCGGAAAAGGAAAAAAAACGCAGTTTCGTGACGTTTCTAAAACAGTTATCGCAAACCTGAAAAAGATGGGAGTTGAGTGCCTTGTGTGCATCGGTGGAGACGGCACATTATTTATAGCAAACAGATTTCATAAGGACGGCATCCCTATTGTGGCTGTGCCGAAGACAATAGACAATGACCTGCGGGGCACAGATGTGACGTTTGGTTTTGATACAGCCGTCTCGATTGCGACAGAGGCCATCGACAGGGTGCATACCACGGCCCAGTCGCACCATCGAGTGATGATTGTCGAGGTGATGGGCCGGACCGCCGGCTGGATCGCCCTATATTCCGGCGTCGCGGGCGGAGGCGACATAATCCTTATCCCTGAAATCCCTTACAATATTGACTCCGTGGTCAGCAAAGTCAAAGGCAGAAACAGAATGGGCAAAAGGTTCAGCATCGTGGTTGTCTCCGAAGGAGCAAAACCAAAAGGCGGCGAGGTCGTAATACAGAAAATCGTAAAGAATAGTCCTGAGCAGGTCCGCTTAGGCGGGATAAGCTTTGTATTGGGGCATCAGATAGAACAGGTAACCGGCATAGAAACACGGCAGGTTGTGCTGGGGCATTTGCAGCGAGGCGGCTCTCCCACACCAACAGACAGGGTTCTTGCGACCCAACTGGGAACAAAAGCGGTCGAACTGATTGAGAATAGGCAGTTTGGATATATGGCAGCGGTGAAGGGAAACGATATAGCCGCTGTTAAGCTTGAAGAGATTGCCAAAGGCCCCCGAAATGTTCCGCTTAAACACCCGCTGATAATCACTGCACGGGCGGTTGGCACGTGTTTTGGTGATTGAAACGTAGCCTACCGGCATTTGATTTTTCATTCCAAATCCCGTATATTTATCAACTTATGAGTACCAGATAAAAACTAGACAGGAGAAAGTTATGGCAAAAAATTCTCTAATGCGAGGTCTTGGCTATAAGGTAATTCTGTTCGCAGCCGTCGTCGCCCTTGCGGTGCCCTGCCCGGCTAAAACGCCTTGCGGGAAAACCGCCTTAGCTAAGTCATCTGACGGCAAGCTGATTAGCTACAACGTCTTCGGAAAAGGCAATGTAACTCTTGTGTTCGTCCACGGCTGGAGCTGCGACAGCAGGTATTGGCAATATCAAATTCCGTATTTTGCCAAAAAATATCAGGTTGTTACCGTTGACTTGGCAGGACACGGCCACTCAGAACAGACCCGAAAGGTGTATTCGCTGGAAAGTTTCAGCGAAGATGTAAAGGCTGTAGTTGAGAAACTTGATGCGAAAAAAGTTATTCTCATAGGCCATTCGATGAGCGGCGAAATCGTCGCAAAAGCCTCGACACTAATGCCCGGCCGTGTCATAGGCATTATCGGCGTTGATACTATTCAAAATGTCGAGGATACTATGCCTGAAGAGCAATTTGACACAATGACTACAGGGCTGAAAACGGATTTTAAAGGCACAGTCAAAAATTTTGTGGAATCGATGCTTGGCAAAGATATGAAGTCGGAATTAAAGGAATGGATTATAGATGATATGTCCGCGGAGCCGCCGGATGTTGCTGTCAGTGCATTTGAGGAATATGTTGAAAAATTTGAAAATAATGGGATTGCGAACCTTTTCAAGGAAGTAAAAGTGCCGGTTCACTGCATCAATGCAGATCTTTGGCCGACGAATCCCGAAGTAAATCGCAAATATATAGCCTTCTACAACGTCGTTTTTATGAAAAACGCCGGACATTTTATTATGCTGGAGCGCCCGGCCGAGTTTAACAAACTGCTCGATTCCAACATCAAAGAATTATTAAAACAAAAGTGAAAAACATTAAGAAAAAAATCTTAATTAAAAGTTTTGGGTGTCAGATGAACAAGCTGGATACGGCTTTGGTTACTTCTGCACTTAAAAAAGCAGGGTTTAGCTTAACTGACGATGAAAAAGACGCTGATGCGGTTTTGATAAACACCTGCTCGGTGCGCCAGCATGCGGAGCAGCGGGTTATTTCACATCTTGGACATCTGAAACACATCAAAAAATCAAAGCCGGATTTAGTGGTCGGGGTAATCGGCTGTATGGCGCAGCGGATGGGAGCGGAACTGCTGGAAGATAAGACGGTTGATATAGTTTGCGGGCCGGCGCAAATACCGCAAATTACAGAACTTGTAACTAAGGCACTGCAGGAAAAGAAAAGGACTATTTCGATAACGGAAAAAATCCGCCAGACGTCAGCGGAAGACCAGGCGATGGAAAAATTCGAGATGGTTTCAGACGGCGATGATTCGCAACTTCCAGCACAGGCGTATGTTAGGGCGATGCGGGGCTGTAATAATTTCTGCACATACTGCATTGTGCCGTATGTCCGCGGACCTGAGGTATCGCGCCCACCTGAGGCGATAATCGAGCAGATAAAACAACTGGCAGGCAGCGGCGTGAAAATGGTTACGCTGCTTGGGCAGATGATAAATGCTTATAGATACGATAGTTATTGCCTGGCGGATTTGCTCAATATGGCCAGTGAAATCGATGGGATAGAATGGATAAGATTTGTCACAAGTTACCCTGCAGAAGAGTTTTACGAGCAGATTCTAAAAGCGATGGCGGAACTGCCGAAGGTATGTCATTACCTGCATATGCCGGCACAAAGCGGCTCGGATAAAATCTTAAAAGCGATGAACCGTAACTATACGGCAGGCAAGTACTTAGAGCTGATAGAAAAGGCGAGAGAAATTGTGCCGGGGATTGCGATTTCGGGCGACTTTATGGTCGGCTTTCCGGGCGAAACGGAAGATGATTTTGAGCAAACCGTTAGTCTCGTTGAGAAAACAAGATATAAAAATTGCTTCATATTCAAGTATTCGCCGCGGCCGGGGACGGCGGCGGAGAAAAGATTGCAGGATACTGTGCCGGAAGAAGTTAAGAGGCAGCGCAACATTAAACTGCTGGCGGTGCAGGAAAAGATTAGCGATGAATTAGCGAAAGAATATTTGGGGACAGAAGTGAAAGTTTTGGTTGAAGGGCCAAGCAAGAAGGCAAACGTAAATACTTGTGAAAAAAATGGTTTCGTTCAACTGGTCGGACGGACGGCGGATGATTGGATAGTCGTATTCGACGGGCCGGTGAGTTTGGCTGGGGAGTTCGCAAAAGTGAAAATAACAAAGACAAGTCCACTAACTCTTTTCGGGGAAATGTAGTAGAGGTGCAAACCGGCGTGTCCGCTTTAATTCGCTTCGTATTCAACCACAAAACCAATTATTCACCATCCGGTCTTGGCCAAGGCTGCGGTGGAGGAATTTTAGGATAAGGTGGTGAAAAAGGTTCTCCAGGTGTTCTTCTTTCCGGGGGTTTTGGTGAAGGTACTTGTTTTGGTGGAGGTGTTGGCTTACTCGGTTTTGGATTTCGCTCATTCATCGTAATGCTTCCCATTAAGCAAATAAAAGTTTAGAAATACTCAGTTAAATAGAGGATTTTGTAGGAATATAAAAATTCTCTTCAGGTAACTCTCTATTTACTTGGTCAAAACATGCTTTTTGCAGTTTTGAATCAATGTCTTCGATAGGTTCAGATACTGAAACTTTTTCCTCCTGTCTTGCTATATTTTTAAAAGTGCTCACCATTGCAACGGAATAACATTCATCTCTGCGTATATCGTTACTAAGCTGTTCCAACTGATGATCAAGCGACCGATATTGTGTAACTATCCCCTGTAAGTTAGCTACTCTATCTGATAACTTAAGGAGTGGCTTTGCTATACTTAATAAAGCAGTTATGGCAATTAATACCTTCCAAATAACTGCACCAGGCGAGGTTTGCCAGAAAAACAATCCAGCAACAGCCGAACCCGGAGCTGTAACCATAATAAGGTATTCGAATGCCAAATTAAAACGGTGAGATCGGATAAGCTTCTTAGACCAATATTTAGTATTTAGTCTACAGTCTCTATATAAGTCATAAACCTCCCATACTGGATAATCCTTCATTCCGCCCATATATCGTTTCCCCACTTATAAATTACATAATAGTTTTAATATAAACGATTATTCTTCTATTTTTCAAGACAAAAAAACAGATTTTTGCTGTTGCGTCCTCCAGTTCGGCCATCTTTTTTGTTTAAAGGGGGTATCCCTGTTTTCAGGGATACCCCGAAATGCGCCACAAGAGAGGATTGTCAACACCATGACCCCATGCGTGTAAAGCATGAAGTCGTCTTGAAGCACACCACAAAAGAAAGTTGTTAACCCTAGCAAGGGGGTATCCCCGTTTTCGGGGATACCTCGAAGCGTACCACGCCCCGAATCATTTTTGTCAAACTCAGTCCCGGACATATTTACAGATTTGGTGATTTGAAATGTCGCAGCCTTCTACTTGAATTCTGTTTTACGTGTATGCCTACAGCATAATTATTGTATTTCCTCATTACCTGCCCCATTGTTCAGAGTGTCGTTTACTCTAATGGGGCGGCCTCCGGCAACACTTCGCAATACATATTTTTCTTTGTGCCTGTGTGCCTTTGCCCCTTTGCGCCTCATGTTTGACTTCAATCAAATGCGCATATACCTGCCCTCCAAAACCCCTTTTCTTTAAATATTTTTTACTCCTTTTCTCACCTCGAGTTACGAGGGCCGAGCGACAAGCGACTAGCTCATTTTTCGCATCATTCGCGCAAGTCCCTCCAACAGTAGAGAGACAGTCTCTCTTGAAAGGAATTACTAATGAGCGGCTTCCAATAACCAATTAATACTTAATTTATAATTTACTTTTCTTTTTTTCTCTGTGGCCGAGTTTCGGCAGCGGAGATTTTCTGTTTATAGCGGAAAAATCAATCAAAATGAACAAATTATGCAAAACAAACCCAATTTCCAAAACGCCTGAAATGCTCGTAACTTCAGTATTTAGCGTGACTAACAACCAAAAACTGCAAACTGCCGACTCGAAAAAACAAACCCAAACAAAGCCAATTTTAAGGGACAGGCGGCGCGGGTAGAACGGGGTTGCGTAGGTGAGCCGGAGAGGGTATTATACAATCGCCAAGAACGGAAAAACATCGGGTCAAATTCAGAGTTGAGAAAAGAGCAAATATGGAAAAAAAGTCATTCCATCCACAGATTCTTTTAGGTGCGCTGCTGGTTTTTCTGTCGGTGGTTTTCTATGTTCTGCATTATATAATCTTTCGCGACGCACATCATATATTCATTTATTTAGTGGGCGATATCGCGTTTGTTTTTATCGAGGTGCTGCTTGTTACGCTGATTATACATCAGGCGCTGAGCATGCGGGAAAAGAAGGCGATGCTCAAGAAACTGAATATGGTCATCGGGGCGTTTTTCAGCGAGGTTGGCATGCCGCTGCTGAAATACTTCTGGGCGTTCGACGCCGAGGCCGAGAGCTTCGGCAAGCACCTGAATATCGATAACGGGTGGACAGAGGAGCATTTCGACAAGATGGAAGAATTTCTCAAGGAAAGGGAATTCAAGATTGACGTTCATAAGGGCAATCTCGAAGAGATGCGAAGCTTCGTTATCGACAAGAGGGGTTTTTTACTCAGATTGCTGGAGAACCCGAACCTTCTGGAGCACGAGGAGTTCACGGAGCTGCTCTGGGGGGTGTTCCATCTGGCAGAAGAACTGTCGCACAGGGAGAGTGTCAAGGGCCTGCCTGATACCGACTATGAGCATCTGGCGGGTGACATAAAGAGGGCTTACGGCCTACTTGTACGTGAATGGCTAAGTTATATGGAGCACCTTAAGGGCAATTACCCATATCTATTTTCTCTGGCCATCAGGACCAATCCTTTCAATCCTCAGGTATCGGTGGAGGTTAAATAATCCGTTTATTTGGCGGGAAAAGCGGGTTTTCGGATTGATATTTTGGTTTTGGATTCCGCATCCCCAGCAAGTACGGAATGACAAAAGCAACCCCCCAACATAAAGTTTGGGGCTAACCGAACCCCGTCATCATCCGCCAGAGGCGGATAAAAGATGACGGGGCTAAACTAATCAATAAAGAAGTTACTCTTCGCAGCCTGGGAAGGATATCTCGTCCAGCCAATTGGATACAAAGACGGCGAGGTCTTCAAAACCGACAGAGCCATTGCGGGTAATATCGGCATAGCCACACCAGTCGGGGCTGGTGCATGGGGTTTGCAGCCAGTGAGAAGCGAAATAGCTAAAGTCGTACATATCCACCGCACAATCGCTATCCAAGTCACCTTCAATCACATTGAGGTTGACGAAAACGGCATCCGGGTACGGGCTTTCATCAGGGTCATTGCTGTAAACCTGCAACTGCCCTCTTCCGGCACAATAACAGCAATCCAATTCCACGGTAACGGGCTGGTTGGCTTCCGGCGGGATACTATAAGGAAGGGCCGGTGATATTCCAACGACCCAGGCGGGTACGTCTTCGATATCGGTTACATTAAGAGTTGACGTTCCATCATTGTAGATAGTGAAACTGCCGAAGGGGTCCTGCGGACAATTATCGTCAAACGACAACGGCTCAATGCGAATGTCGGGCACAACACCTGTCAGGCAGATACTGAGGTCCATACCCATAGGCTCACCTATTTCGCCGTAGTCAGACCAGGAATTGCCGTCGCCGGTGTCTGAAGTTATCCACATAAACCAGCAATCTTCAGCACCCGCACCCGTAATTGAGACCCATCCATCGGTGAGCGAACAGCATGGTGAAAGGTCGTCGACGCTGCAGTAGTTCAACTGGTTTAGGCGGCCGCCAAAATCGTAGTAAATACCGGTGGAGGTAACAGAAGCGACGACTTCGTAAGAGCAGACGTCTGTGCCGGGCCGGCCGTTATCATCCTCGTAGAAACCAATTACGAAGACGGGGGCAGGTTCGATACAGTCCTCGAACTCATAATCGACCTGGAAACCCCACCAGTGAATATCGCAGATTGGGCCTGCAAGACCAGCGAAGTTTTCGTAAACGTGTCCACCCAAAACGGCCTCGCTGATAGGTCCTGACCACGGGTCAGCCGGTCCGTGTGCAGGCTGGCCGAAGAGTGTATCGTTTGGACACTGAAGTGTCTGGCCGCTGCCGCAGGGCGGGTCGAGGTTGGCGCAGAGAGTATCGGCAGCGAAACGGCCCGTGCAGTTTTGCTGAGCAACGCCGTCCCGGCAAATACCGGTAACATCATCACAGCAGGCACCGACGACCGCTGAACTGCCGGTAATATCAAGCTCATAAATACCGTTCTGGGTACCAAAGCCATCGACCACGATATAATAGGTATTGCCGGCGATAAGAGTTAAACCTTCTATAAGTGATTTAAAATAGTCATCACCACACGCATCATCACTGCAGGCAATTTGCGTGCCCGATTGATAAGCGCCGCAGGAGTTTTCGTATACGTAGACTTTGGTGTCATACTCTGAATCGCAAAGAGAAATGTCAATGACCTGGTTAGTGGCGGGAGTGTATGAATAAACCACATCAGGGGCACCGGGGGCATCGAATGGACAAATTTCATCGTAGTCGTCATTGGCTCCGGTTGTAACCCCCGTAACGCTATAAGGCAGTGAAGGAATTACGGTAGCATTCGAGCAGTCGTCCCCGGCATATCCGCCGCAGGGAGGGATTAAATCAGCACAAAGCGTATCAGCGGAAAACCGGCCTGTACAGGCCGACTGTTCGACGCCGTCCTGACAAATGCCTGTGGTATCATCGCAGCAGGCACCGGTAGTCGTACTTACCTGAGTGACATTTATTTCGTATTCACCGGCATAGTCGCCATAACCATCAACGACGATATAGTATGTGTTGCCGGCTGTAAGACTGACGTAAGGCAATTCCGATTTATAACCATCATTGCCGCAATCGTCATCACTGCAGGCGATTTGTTCTCCTGAATCCGGCGCGCCACAGGTGCCTTCGTATACAAACAGTCTTGTGTCGTAGGATGAGTTGCAAAGGTCAATGCTGATAACCACGTTTGAAGCCGGGGTATATGAGTAAACGACATCCGGCGCACCACCATTGTCGCTATACGGACAGATTTCGTGGTAATCATCGGTCTGGCCGGTGGTATCACCCGTGTCGCTATACGGAAGCGAGGCAATTGCTACGGCAGTTGCACAGGTATCGCCACCCTGAGACCACCCGGTTTGCGGCCAAACCGACATAAATAGACAGACCAGCCCCGCTACAACAATTTGACTTTTTGAGATTTTCCTCATCGCACACCTCCTGGA
Organism: Phycisphaerae bacterium; assembly: GCA_028714855.1. Taxonomy (NCBI): domain Bacteria; kingdom Pseudomonadati; phylum Planctomycetota; class Phycisphaerae; species Phycisphaerae bacterium. Next base: position 25,471 of record JAQTLP010000005.1, read on the forward strand.
CAAATAAACCCTTGATTCGAAAGACCGTGACAGAATACGCATGTTCGGGCATCCTAACGGACAGAACACCTGTTTGTCAAGTATTGTTTATAAAGTTTTCGGGCCAGCCAACCCCTTTTGTAGGGCCAAAGGTGTGGTTTTCGGCTCTTTGATTCGACTTGGGGACCTATATTTTTTTGGAAAAATGATATTTATTTGTTGCATATTGTAATTATTCTGCTTTAATAGGACGAAGTATATATTAAATAGTACGAGAAAAGGGGATATAAGCTTTCATCTCTCAAGAGTATGCCCCCTATTAAAAAAGTATGGAGAGATATTATTTTTTGACGGCCTGTAACAAGGCCCAGGAGAGTACAAGTGAGCACAGGTACAGTAAAATGGTTTAACGCAAGCAAGGGTTACGGATTTATTTCTCCGGACGACGGAGGCGAAGATTTGTTCGTCCATCATTCGGAAATAAAGACCAACGGCTACGCATCATTAGATGAAGGCCAAAAGGTCCAGTTCGAGGTCGGCGAGGGCAAAAAAGGCCCATGTGCGACCAACGTGGTTCCGGCGTAAGTTAGAGTAAAGCGTTGAAAAACCAAAAGCCCTGCTAAGCCGCGGGGCTTTCTTTTTCCTCTAAAAGCAAAGTATCCTTTAACCTGCCTCGGTTTTTTCCTCAACAGGATTATGCAGAGTGCCAGCGAGGCCGCCGGGAGTTTTTTAAATTCGTAGTTGACAGAGGGCGATTTTGCCAATAAACTTTTCCTCTTTCGTTTTTCGACAGGAACTTTTTCGATGAGTAAAAATAAAACAAACAATCAGAAACATTCAGCCAGCCGGCGGGCGGGTACGAAGTTCGTGCGCCTGATGATGAGGTTTGTCGAGGTACAGATGATGAACATCGACCTTAACGATACCCTGCAGATAAAGGAGAACAGCCCTTAGAAGGAATTTGATATTTTTTGAGGTAAGAATAAAAGCCTTCCAGGGCAAGAAGTCCTGGAAGGCTTTTTTATTTGGCAAAAAGAGAAGGAAGCACAATTATGGAAATTAGAGAACTGACAATTAAGAATTACGAAGAGGTCCTAACGCTATGGGAAAGCAGTAAGGGAGTCGGTCTGGACAGCGATACCGACACTAAAGAAAGAATCGAGATATACCTTCAGCGCAATCCCGGCCTGAGCTTTGCGGCATTCGAAAAAGGGAAAATTATCGGGGCAGTATTATGCGGGCACGACGGCAGACGCGGATACCTGCACCATTTGACTATCGCTGAGGCGCATCGCAACAAAGGAATCGGCGCCGCGCTGGCAGATAAAGTAATTTCGAAACTGCGGACAATCGGTATTCGGAAATGCAACATATTCGTTTTCGCCGACAACGCGGGCGGTCAAGCGTTCTGGAAAAGAAACGGCTGGGTCGAACGGACGGACCTGAAAGTTATGACCAAAGATATTCCGCCGTAAAGCTGACAGAGGCTTTCAAACTATAGATTTACGGGAATGCCTCGTGAGGCGAGGTATTCTTTCATCTGGTTGATGGTGTAGTTTTCGAAGTGTGTAATAGAAGCCATAAGACAAGCGTCTGCGCCGCCCTGGATGATTGCATCATAGAGGTGCTCAAGTTCCCCTGCCCCGCCTGATGCGATTACGGGGATATTGACGGCGTCGGAAACGGCTTTGTTCAGCTCGTTATCGTAGCCTGTCTTGGTGCCGTCGGCGTCCATACTTGTCAGGAGGATTTCGCCTGCGCCAAGTTTTTCGGCTTTGACGGCCCATTCGACAGCGTCGAGGTCGGTGGGTTCGGAGCCGGCTTTTACGGTGACCTGCCATCTGCCCGGTCGTGTTTTTGAACGACGGGCATCAATGGCGAGGACAACACACTGGTTTCCGAAACGCTGGGCGGCCTCGGTGAGCAAGTTAGGATTCTGGACGGCGGCGGTATTGACGGAGACTTTTTCGGCACCGCTGCGGAGAAGCTGGTCGATTTGGTCAACTGAGCTGATGCCGCCGCCTACGGTGAAGGGGATGAAGACGTTTTCGGCGACTTTTTCGACGAGGTCAACGATTGTTTTGCGGGAGCGAATTGTGGCGGTGATGTCGAGGAAGACCAACTCATCTGCGCCTTCATCGCTGTATCTTTTGCCAAGCTCGACAGGGTCGCCTGCGTCACGAAGATTTAAGAAATGGACGCCCTTGACAACACGGTTGTCTTTAACATCGAGACAGGGAATGATTCTTTTTGCCAGCATCAGATCGATTTCCTCTGACAGATTTTGGAAAAGTTTTCGAGAACTTTAAGGCCTACCGGGCCGCTTTTTTCGGGGTGGAACTGGGTGCCATAGATAGTACCCTTCTGGACCGAAGCAGGCAATTGAAAACCATAGTCGGTATAAGCGATTTCGGTTTTGGTGTCGGCAACGTCAGCATAGAAAGAGTGCGCGAAGTAGAAATGTTTTTCCTTCGGCAGGCCTGTAAATAAATCCATATCTTCAGGAAGCTTTACAAGGTTCCAGCCCATATGGGGGACGGTTTGCGAAGAAGGGACAGGGACAACATTGCCTGCAATTAATCCGAGGCCTTTGTGCGGGCCGTATTCAGAACTACGGTCGAAAAGCATCTGGTATCCGACGCAAATGCCAAGCAGAGGTTTGCCTGCCAAAGCAAGCTCTTTTATAAGCTCGGCCAGAGGGCCTAATGCGCTGACGGCATAGCCGAAGGCGGCGACACCTGGCAGGACGAGGCCTGCGGCGGCTTTAATATCTTGCGGTTTGCAGCTAAGCTTAGCCTCGCAGCCAATATGGCGGAAGGCGTTGCAGACGCTTTTGACGTTTCCTACGCTGTAATCGATAACAATCAACATAAATGGCATTAAACTACAAAATTGTCAGAACGTCAAATAAGAACACCTGATTAAGCAGTTAAGCAGAATTAATTTGAGGTACGAGAGGGATTTTCCTACAATAAAAGGGAATAAGGGCAAGTCCATCACAGTATATTTTCATATTGATACAGGAGGGCGGCAGTTTTTGCCGATTTAAGTAGATGAGCTTTCTGCAATTGAAGGGAAAATGAATGTGCGGGATAGTAGCTTATTTAGGTAAGAAGAGCGCCCAGCCGACGCTTATAGAGGGATTGAAGCGGCTGGAGTACAGGGGGTACGATTCGGCGGGCGTGGGGCTACTAAGCGGCGGGGAAATAAAAGTGCAAAAATGCAGCGGCAGAATCAGCGCGCTTGAAGAGATATTAGCTGAGCCGGACAGCAGCGAAACGCTGGGCATCGGGCATACACGGTGGGCGACGCACGGCGCACCAAACAACGTAAACGCACATCCGCATCTGGACTATACCGGCAAAATAGCAGTCGTTCATAACGGAATTATCGAAAACTACGAGACGCTGAAGATATGGCTGGAAAATGAGGGCGCCACATTCGCCAGCGAGACCGATACCGAAGTGATATCAAACCTGATTGGATACTTCTACGCCAAAAGCAAAGAAGATAAAAAGGGAAACGGCCAAAACAAATTCGAATGGGCTGTGCAGCAGGGACTGGGGGAATTAAACGGGACATACGGGCTGGCAATTGTGTGCAGCGATTTTCCGGACATACTCATCGGAGCCAAAAAGGGCAGCCCGCTGATTCTGGGGGTGGGCGATAACGAATATATACTGGCGTCGGACGCTTCGGCAATAGTGGAGCACACGAAACAGGCAATATATCTTTCCGACAACGAAATGGTTACTATCAGCTCAAAGGGGTTTCGCACAAAAACGATTGACAACGTCAGCGTGACGAAAGAGCTGCAGGAAATCGAATTTTCATTAGAGCAAATCGAGCTCGACGGTTTCGAGCACCACATGCTCAAAGAGATTTTCGAGCAGCCTAAGGCGCTGAGCACATGCATGGGCGGCCGAATCGATATCAAAGACAACAAAATTAAACTCGGCGGCATAGCCGACTATCTGCGCGAGCTGACGCGCACGAAACGTCTTATCCTGACCGCCTGCGGGACAGCATTCCACGCCGGCATAGTTGGGGAGTTTCTGTTCGAGCAGCTGGCACGGATTCCGACAGAAACCGAATATGCCAGCGAATTTAGATATCGCAGTCCAATCATCGAGGACGGGACGGTGGTCATAGCAATAAGCCAGTCCGGAGAGACGGCTGATACTCTGGCAGCGGTAGAGGAAGCGAAAGAACGGGGAGCGACGGTGCTTGGGATTGTCAACGTCGTAGGGTCTTCAATTGCCAGAGCGACCGATTCAGGGATATATTTGCACGCGGGACCGGAGATAGGAGTTGCAAGCACAAAGGCGTTCACCGCGCAGGTGGCGGTGCTGACGATGCTGGCGATAGAACTCGGCAGAAGAAAAAACCTCAACAGCGGCGAGGCAGGAAGCTGCATCGAGGAACTATCCAAGATACCAGAGAAAATAAGCAGGATATTGAAACTATCCGAGAAGATAAAAGAGATTGCCGCGGCGAATATCAAAAAAGAAAACTGGCTTTTCCTGGGACGCGGCTTTAATTATCCGGTTGCGCTGGAAGGGGCTTTGAAACTAAAAGAAATAAGTTATATACACGCTGAGGGGCTGCCCGCAGCGGAGATGAAGCACGGGCCAATTGCCCTGATAAGTGACGGTATGCCGGCTGTTTTCATAGCGACAGCAGGACCGCAATACGACAAGATATTAGGCAACATAGAAGAGGTTCGGGCACGCGGCGGGAAGATTATTGTTGTCGCAACCGAAGGCGATGAGAATATCAAGAAACACGCAGACCATTTAATTGCCATCCCTGATGCACCGGAGCTACTGCAACCGATGCTGACGGTCATTCCGCTGCAGCTTCTGGCGTATCACGCTGCGGTGCTGCGAGGGCACGACGTCGACAAACCCCGCAACCTCGCCAAAAGCGTTACGGTCGAGTAGTACCTAACAGCCAGTTATTGGCAAATACGGCAAAGTCCCTGAAGTCCACGTCACCATCGGGTTCAAAATCACCAGCAATCGGGAATACCTCGTCTGCGCCCATATCCACACGGCCGTAGGCAACCCTCGGCTGATTGTCAATGTCAACTTGACCGCTGTAATCGCCGCCCGGGTCTCCGGCATTGATGCACGGAGAATACCCCCGCAGATGGACATAGCCCTCCTCATCGTCAGCCGTACCTGGTATTCTATCCAAGCCATTCGAGTCAATGAACAACGGGTCTTCATCAATATTGCCACTGCCCCAGATACGATCACCTGTGCCTCCTATAGCCGCAGAACCACCTTCAACATCGCTATAGCTAACTGTTGTACAGCCAATTCCACCTGGAAATGGCTGCAAGTATATTTCATATCCCTCATTATCCCACAGTATACAATTGCTAATCAGTACAGGCCCCAAAAACTTTACGTTGCAGATCCCGCCTCCCTGAGTTGCACTATTGCCTGTGATTGTGCAGTTCGTAATTATACTATCGCAGGTATAAGTAGCGATGCCTCCGCCACCCCCTGTCAGGCCTCCGCTAGTGCTCGTGTTGTCAAAGATGGTACAGTTGTTAATTGTCAAGTATCCGCGGCAGCAAATACCCCCACCAAGTACCGCTGTATTATTGCTGAACTTACAGCCATCGATTGTGTAAATGCCCCCAGCCGCACTTACTGAACTAAAGAAGATTCCACCACCCTTCCAGTCCGCGCTGCTGCCGCTGATGACACAGTTTCTGATAGCCAAATTACCCGGTGCGAATCCAACATCGAGATAGATTCCTCCGCCGTCGTCGTGATAACCATTGATAATAGTAAAACCTGCTATGACCAAAGTGGTACTTACACTGTTAAGACAATAAAAACCCCTGTGCGGCACCGCTACTGAGCCATTACAGTCAATAATTGTAGCAGCAACAATATCAGGGTCATTGGGGTCTGTGCTGCGCACGGTAATAGATTTATCACTCAGGTCAATATCCCTGTTGCCAGCACCAGTGTATGTTCCCGGCTGAACCTCGATAGTATCGCCGCTGTTGGAGTCGTTGACCGCCGCTTGAATATTATTGAAGTCTGCAGGACCATTATCATCAACGGTGATTGTTCGTGCCTGAGAAGGGACGGCTAAAAGCAGGCAGACAAAAACAGAAATTAGCTTTTCCATGCCACTATCCTCCTAAATTAGACTTAAGCCAATCTACCTGATTTAGTGCGAAATGTCAACAGAATAATCGCATTCCCTCCCCCGTTTGATTTCTGGAACTCAGCCGGTCAAGCTTTCGATAACTTTGAATGTTCTTTTCAGGATGTCGTTTAACTGGGGTTTTGTTATGCTCAGAGGGAGAAAGAGATAAATAACATTGCCCAAAGGGCGAAGGATTAGGTGCTCTTTTAGGCCTTTTTGAAAGATTTGTTGGCCGATTCGCTTTTTGACGTCGAAGGGCTGTTTTGTTTTTTTGTCTTTAACCAATTCGATAGCCCCTACCATACCGATGCATCTCACGTCGCCGACGGAAGGCAACGACTCGAATTTTTCCATACCTTTGTGAAATATGGGGACAATGGCTTTTAGCTTTTGCAGGGTTTTTTCCTGCTCGAAGATTTGGAGGGTCGCCAAGGCGGCGGCACATCCGATGGGGTTTGCGGTATAGGTATGGCCGTGATAAAAGGTTTTGAACTTTTCATAATCATCATAAAAGGCATTGTAGATTTTGCCGGTTGTCAGGGTCACAGCAAAGGGGAGCGTGCCGGAGGTTATCCCTTTTGCGAGGCAGAGGAAATCCGGCTGGACAGAGGCGTGCTGACAGGCAAACATTTTTCCTGTTCTGCCAAAGCCAGTAGCGACTTCATCGAGGATTAAGTGAACATTGTATTTTTTGGCAAGGTCGGCAGCCTGTTTAAGATATTCAACGGGATAAACAATCATCCCCCCTGCCGCCAACAGGAGAGGTTCCAAAATAACGGCAGCTATTTTATCTTTGTGTTTTTTTAAGGTGTTTCGCAATGGTTTTATGCAGTCGATACTACAAGAAGCCCTACATTTACCGAGGGGGCAGCGATAACAATAAGGGGTTGGGACTTTAAAGGACTTGAAGCGGAGGGCATCGAAGGCCCTATTGAAAACCGTATTGCCGCCAACGCTCATCGCACCGATGGTGTCGCCGTGGTAAGCGAGGTCGAGAGAGAGGAATTTTGTTTTAGATTTTCGGCCAATGTTGCGCCAGTATTGAAAAGACATCTTCAGAGCGGTCTCGACGGCGGTTGAGCCATTATCGGAGAAAAAGACCTTGGTGAGGTTTTTGGGGGTGACAGAGACAAGCTTTTCGGCCAAGAGGACCGCAGGCTTATGTGTAAAGCCTGCAAGCAAGGTATGGTCGAGGGAATTTAGCTGTTTTTTAATCGCCGCTTTTATTTTAGGATGGTTATGGCCGTGAACGTTGCACCACCAGCTTGAAATTGTGTCACAATAAAAGTTACCTTTATCATCGTATAATTTGACGCCTTTGGCCTTTTCTATCAGGATTGGAGGAAACCTGCGGCAGTCTTTCATCTGCGTATAAGGGTGCCAGATATATTGTAAATCTCTTTCTATCCAGTTGGTCTTGTTATTTTTCACTTTGCGTAACCTCAATAATCCGGTCGGCGAGTTTTTCCAAAAGTTGTTTATTATGATGGTAAGTTAACGAGAACCTTAATCTTGCCTGGCCTTGCGGGACGGTAGGCGGTCTTATAGGGAGAATCCAGAAGCCACTTTTTTGAAGGTCGCCGCTGATGCGCACCGCCCTGCCGGAGTCTTCCACAATCAAGGGGACAATTTGAGAATCGCCTTTTACATCGAACCCCGCTTCACGAAGACGAGTGCGAAAGAAACCGGCGTTGGCGAGGAGAGTTTTTCTGCGAAAGGGTTCATCTTTTACAATGTCGATAGCCTCGATGTCGGCCGCAATTACCGGCGGAGGCAAAGCGGTAGAATAAATAAAGCTTCTGCAGGAATTTACGAGATACTGTTTTACTTTTTCGGAACAGGCAAGATAGGCGCCGAAGCTGCCCAGGGCCTTGCTGAACGTTCCCATAATTAACTCTATGCGGTCGGAGAGGCCCTGTTCTTCGACGACGCCTGCGCCATTTGGGCCGAAGATTCCGGTGGCGTGGGCTTCATCAACCATTAGAACGCAGCCGTATTTATCTTTGACTTCAACAAGCTCTTTTAATGGAGGAATGTCGCCATCCATACTGAAAACTGTTTCGGTAACTATAAGGCGGTTTTTGAATTTGTCACTTTCTTTTTTCAGCAGAGATTCGAGATGGCTGCAATCATTATGATTGAAGCGGAAAAGCTTAGCACCGGACTGCCGGACAGCATCAATTATGCTGGCGTGAATCAACCTGTCGCAAAAAACGGCATCGCCCTTGTCGTAGAGAGCACTTATGATTCCTATATTGGCCTGATAGCCGGTGTTGAAAATCAATGCGCTTTCTTTGCCTTTGAATTGGGCGACTTTGTCTTCGAACTGGTGGTGAATTTTCAGGTCACCACTTAAAAGCCGCGACGCTGAAGCGCTTACGCCGAGAGAGTCAGCAGCCTGTTTAGAAGCTTCTTTTAGTCGCGGATGGTCCGAGAGGGCAAGATAATCGTTGGAAGAAAAATCGAACAGCTCGGCGCGGTCAAAATAAATTTTGCCGTCTTTGCGCGAATCGGCAGGTTTTAAGACCCTGAGGAGGCCATCCGCTTTTCTTTGCGTCAGAAAATCGTCTATTCTGTCCATGCTCTTTTTATTTCTTCGATGAGGGCGTAATCGACATCGAGATTTGCGCCTTTGACGGTCAGATAGCCGCCTATAAGCATTCCGTTTGCGCCGGCGGTAAATGCCTGAAGCTGCGAATCTTTGAAGATTGCCTCCCTGCCGGCAGCGATTTTGACGGTTTTATCTTTCAATACGATGCGAAAAATACATATCGCTCTTACGGCATCGTCGGCTGAAAGAGGCGTGATGGATTCGAGGGGCGTTCCCTTAATCGGGATTAATATATTGAGAGGGACCGAATCGACATCCAATTCTTTCAGGGTATAAGCCATATCAATTCTATCCTGCCAGGTCTCGCCCATACCGATTATGCCGCCGCTGCAGACTTCGAGGCCTACTTGTTTGGCGGACTTTATGGTATTTATTCTTTCATCGAAGGTGTGCGTTGAGACAATGTGGGGGTAGAAACGGCGGGATGTTTCGATATTATGATGGTAGCGGGAAAGGCCGGCGTCTTTGAGAAGCTGCAGCTGAGATTTCTCCAGAGCGCCAAGCGAGGCACAAACGACAATATCGATACTATTTTTTATTTCCGAGATTGCCTGCGCAATCACGTCCAGTTCTTTGCCGGTGAGGCGGTTTCCACTGGTAACGATGCCGAATCTTTTTGCGCCGATATCTTTGGCTTTTTGTGCGGCTTCGACTATTTCATATTTGCCTTTAAGCGGATAGGTCGAAATATCTGCGTGATGTCTTGCTGACTGGGCACAAAATTTGCAATCTTCAGAGCAAAGGCCTGAGCGAGCGTTTAAGATACTGCACAGGTCCAGCTTATTGCCTATGAACTTTCTTCTAACCTCGCCAGCCTGTGAAACAAGCTCCTGCAGAGGCGTATTTAAGAAAACTTCAGTATTGTTTTTTATGGCGGTGCTCATATTGCCAGTCATTTTAGCATTACGGGACGATAATTTCCATAAAAACCACAGCCGTCAAAAAATGCAAAGAGATTGAGGAGTTGGAGGATAGACTGACGGTCATTAAGTAAAAGCTATACTGATCACTTATTTCGCGCAGGCTGGATCACCTGGGTCGGTTGAGCAATCTATCAACCAGTTGGAAGCCATTATTGCAAAATCACGAAAATCAAGTTTGCAATCGTTGTTCCAATCGCCAGCGAGTGCATAGTCGCAGATTGGGGCAAATGTTCCACTATCGACAACGAAGTTGTCAAAATAAGCATCACCAGAATCCATCGCCATGGCTGGCGAATTGCTGAGGTATGGGAAGACAACATTGCCGCCCCATTTACCCTTCAGCAAATCCGGAACAGTAATCCAGGCATCAGCCGCCCAATAGCCAATATCACTAAAATATAACTCGTCTTCGCCGGCATCATAGGAAATATATAGAGTTCCATCGTCTGTGGTCCTGTCCTTTGAGGATTCTTCGGTGATGAAGTTGTAGTAGTCAAAATATGGATGAGCACCATCTCCCTCAATCGAACAACCAGCTTGTATCTCAAGGCGTGTAAGCCCTCCGAAGCGAAAACGACTATAGCCGCCGTTAGCGAGACCGAGCGCAATGTTCCCGTCGGCGTCTATAGGTCCGGAAGTTGCACTGAAGTGGAAATAAATCTTAAAAGAAAAATCACTCGTCGGTAGAAGTCCCCAGCCATTGGCAGCATAAATGGCGACTCCATCGCTCGCACCTGTTGCGGCTCGCATTTCCAGCCTCTGGTTGATTTCTTCTATCCAGCCATATTCAGGATCATCCTGATAAAGATACCACAGAGACGTATCCATCGAATTGTCGTCGAAGTTATCCGCCGGCAACGCATAGGCCACAGAAGCCACCGCCGTCACAACACAAAAGGCAATCAACCTCCTCTTCATTTGAGTTTCTCCTTCTCTCTCGCCTTTCGCCCCCAGTCAAAGACAAAAATTATTATATACTTTTTTGGAAGTATTAGTCAAGGGAGAATCGGGGTGACTGGATTCGAACCAGCGGCCTCCTGGACCCAAACCAGGCGCTCTAATCCAAGCTGAGCTACACCCCGCCAGAGGCGGATAAACCCGAAAAAAAGGTAAAAACAGCCATCAGCCGAGCTTCGGTTTTGCCGAAGATAAGCGAGGACATTGTATATGAAAGAAGCCCTTAGTGCAATAAAAACGTGCCTTAGAAACACTAAAAAGCGGGTTTATAGGGCGGTTTTGGGGCAATTTGCGCCAAAAATAGCTTGCATTTGCATAAAAATTAAGATATAATGATGTTTAAGCTGTTTCTGGGGTGAGAGTCTAAAGACTTATGATATCCAGAATTGAAAAAAAGTGGGCGCTTCCGACGTTTATTGTTCTGGGTGTGCTGGCCTTGTTTTTTACAAGCAGCAAGCTCGGCTCGCCGGCGAACGCCCAGGCGGAACTGCAAGCCGGCAGCAACAGCGAAATTATGGTGGTTCCCATTCAACTCGAACGGGACAAGTACGGGCTGGCGATGGTGGATACAGTCGGGCAGACGCTGTGGATATACGAGCTAAACAGCATGGGTCCGGCCCATAACCGGCTGAGACTGCTGGCAGCCCGAAGCTGGCAACACGACAAGCTGTTGAAACAGTACAACACGGCTGAACCGAAGCCGGAACAGGTCAGGATGCTCCTGGAAGAGGAAGCATTGGGCAAGCAATCGAAAGAACAGGTAAACGAAAAACAAGCGAGTTCGGCTGTAAATACAGCAGAAGTAACTGCTGCAGAACCGAACGTTGCAGAAGTCAATGAGCCCAACGAGTGAGGCAGGAACAGTTTAATAAATTTTGGAATTTTCCAATAAGATAGAACAAAAATTCAGGAGAAGGTAAATATGGCCGGTATGTTTTATTCATTACAAGAGGTCGCCGCAAAACTCAATAAAACAGAGGAAGAAGTACAAGAGATAATCAAGCAGGGCAGACTGCGTGAGTTCCGTGACGGCCCGAATCTGCTGTTCAAGGTCGCTGAGGTCGAAGCACTGATGTCGGACTCAAGCATGGGAAAGGCGCCAGCCAAAGCAAAACAGGAACCAGACGAAGAAATTTCTCTGGCACCTGAGCCAGAGGACGAATTCTCACTGCCTGGGGCGGATTCCACCGCTGCGGCCAGCAAAGGGACCGATGTCCTCGGGGAAGAAGACGAGGATTACAAATTGGCAGACGATACGCTGAGTGAAACAAAAGTCGTACCGGACGACGGGGCATTAGACGATACATTAGGCACTAAGGCTGGGGCCGGCGAAGCATCGCTGGAAGAAATCGAAGGAGACGTAAATCTCGATACCTTCGGAAGCGGTTCAGGATTGTTAGACCTTTCGCTGCAGGCCGACGACACTTCATTAGGCGGTATTCTCGATGAAATTTACACCCCCGAGGGCGAAGATGGAAAAGAGGGAAAAGAAGGATCTGAAGCTTCAGCGGTGGAGGTAGCCGCCGAGGCGGAACAACTGATACCTGACACAGGGATTGCCGAACCAGAACCCGGGGCGGAAGCAGCAGTAATAGGCCAAGCATATCAAGTTTATGCAGAGCCGGCGCCGGATGTGATAAGTAACGCTTTAGGAATTATGCTTTTTTTGCCGCTGCTGGCTATCATTTACACTGCGATAGTGGCGGTGGCGGGTTTTAATAATATGATGCCTTCAGTACTGACAGCAATACAAAGGCTAATATGGTATATCGTGATTGGGGCCGTTGCGGCATCGGGCGTAATAACCGGAGTGGGTTTTATGCTCGGCAGCAAAGGTAAAGGGGGCAAAGCAGCAGTAAAGAAGCCCAAAGCCGAAAAGCCCAAAAAAGAAAAGAAAGCCAAGAAGGAAAAGAAATCCAAGAAAGGCAAAGAAGCTCCTCCGGCAGAACCGGAAGCGGAAAACAAAAGCGAATAAAAATTCTCAAAGGTCAATTTCATTCGGCCCTTCCTGAGTAAAGAGAAGGGCTGTTTTTTTGCGCAAAAAACCAACCAATACTTCTCTTTCAGCCCCCAAAACCATCGACGGCGGCAGCATATATTCCGCCGAAGGCGGATAAATTTGAAAGTTTGTTCTTGACGGACAAATACAAATAGGTTTAGTTTATTGGCATAGTCTAAAGACTAAAGATTTGGTCGGCTGTAAGAAGTTACAAATAAAGAATTTGTATATTTTATAGGACGGTTGAAAGGATAGAACTATGAGAAGTGTTAGACTTTCGGTATTTTTTGTTTTATGTACTTTTGTCGTGTTGTTGGCAAATGGCTGCGTTTCAGAACAACAGCATAAAGATTTGAAAGTGCAAAACAGGACACAGCAAAAAAAGATAGCCGAGCTCGAGAGTGAACTACAAACCGCCAAGGTCGAACTTGACCAGTTAAAAAGACAACTCGATACTGCTGAAGGCCGCGGCGGTGTAGAGGTAAGCGCGCTGAAGCAAAAAATTGCCGCCCTCGAAGAAGACCTTGCAAAGAAAAAGGAACTGATTGCCATGATGCAAAATCAATTGCTCCATGGCGGGGCATCTTTGCCGGTGGAACTAACCTCTATGCTTGAGGAGTTTGCCAAAGGCAAGGAAATGGTTGAGTATGATTCAAGCAAAGGGATAGTCAAATTTAAGAGCGATTTGATTTTTGAACCCGGCAGTGACGACGTGGCACCTGCGGCCAGCGAAGTAATCAAGGCACTATGCAAGATCCTCAATTCGGAACAGGGCAAAAAATTTGATGTTATAATTGCAGGCCATACCGACGATATCCGCATCGGCAAGCCTGATACCCGCGCAAAACATCCGACCAACTGGCACCTGTCGGCTCACAGAGCAATATCCGTGATGGATATAATGTCAAACAGCGATATAACCCCGGAGCGTATGAGCGTGCGCGGTTTCGGTGAGTTCCGGCCGGTTGTACCGAACGCACCCAACAAAAAAGGTAATCCCCAAAACAGGCGGGTTGAAATTTATATCGTCCCACAGGGAATGTAATCTGATTATCGCGAAGACGTTTGATGGGCGGACAATGCTGCGTGCCGGAGAAGTTATAGACCGACTTGCTTGAAAGGATGACAAAATGCGGCTCGGATTAGTCGCGGCTATTGTTCTTGTGCTCATTTCTTCGGCGATTGCGATCAGCCTCAAACTCCAAAACTCCAAGCAGGAAAAACACACAAGAGAGCTTGAAAGTCAACTGCAGACTACAACAGATAACCTACAGCAGAAAAACGACGTTCTCAAAGCAGATCTCGCAAATAAAATCACATTAATAGAGACGATGCGAAAACAGCTGCCAGGCGCCGCCCCACTGCCGGCAGAGCTTATCTCTATGCTCGAGAGCTGGGCCAGGGGCAACGAACTTGTCACCTTCGAGCCGAACAGAAGCGCCGTCAAATTCAAGAGTAGCCTTTTCGCGGGAGGAAGCGCCGAGGTAGAACCTGCCGGAGCAGAGATGCTCAAGTCTCTGTGCAAAATCCTAAATACGGAGCAGGCAAAAGAATTCGATATTATAATTGCCGGCCATACCGATAACCAGCCCATCTTAAACCCTGCAACCCTCGCCAAGCATCCTTCGAATCTGCATCTTTCAGTTCACAGAGCGATATCGGTATTTAATGTTATGACAAACAACGGCATTATCCCTGAACGGGTAAGTGTGCGCGGGTTCGGGGAATACAGGCCTATTGTGCCAAATGAGCCGAATATGGTCGGCACGCCGCAGAACAGGCGGGTTGAGATTTACATCGTCCCACGAGGAATATAGCCGTATAAGTTGCTGTCAGACTTAATTCTGTATGTTATTCAGGGGGTTCGAATTTATAACCTATTTCCCTTATCGTGCGTATGAAAACCGGATTGTGCGGATTTGATTCTATTTTATTTCTAAGTGTGGTGATGAAGCGGTCGATGCCGCGCTGGCCCGTAAAAGAGTCATAACCCCAGACCTTATTTAGTATTTCATCGCGTGTAAGTGCCCTGCCCGGCATTCTGACAAACAACTCCAGAAGACTAAACTCTTTCGGCGACAGTTTAATTTCTTTGCCTTTACGCGTCAGCGTTCTCGCCGGGACATCAAGCTTAAAATCTGCAAACTCATAAACATCCCGTTTTGCCTGTTTTCTCCGTCGCAAAAATGCCGCTGCCCGCGCCAAAAGCTCCTTTATGCTGAAAGGTTTAGTAAGATAATCATCTGCACCGAGATTGAGACCCAAAATTATGTCCGATTCCTCTCCCTTGGCGGTCAGCATTATTATCGGCATATCCAAGTTTTCCTGGCGAATAAGCCTACAAACCTCATACCCATTTATTTTCGGGAGCATAATATCGAGAATAATAAGGTCGGGCTTTTTGTTAAGAGCGGCATTGAGCCCTTCTTCACCATCGGCTGCCGTAAGCACGTGATAGCCTTTGAACTCGAAGTTATCCTTCAGTCCACGGAGCATAGTGTGGTCATCTTCAACTATCAGAATCGTTTCCATTAGTTTGCGGCCTTTCAAACCTGTAGCCCACTATCTCTTCGGTATAAATATATGTCGGGTCGTCCGGGTCGGGTTCAATCTTATCCCGCAGGGCGTTAACAAGATTATCGACATCCCGAACAGTAATAAAGTGACTTTGGCCCCACACGGCGCCAAGTATCTCCCCTCGCATAAGGGTTTCCCCGGACCTTCTAATAAACAGATGCAACAGTTTGAATTCCTCGGGCGTAAGTTTAACCTTTTTTCCATCCCTTGTAAAAACACCTTCGATAACATCCAGGGCACAATTTCCAAATTTATATACCGGCGGCTCTTTGTCTTTTCGGCGCCTAAGCGCTTCGGCCCGAGCCATCAATACTTTTATACTGAATGGCTTTGTAACATAGTCGTCCGCCCCGAGATTCAATCCTAATACAACATCTTTTTCCTGGTCTTTGGCAGTCAGCATTATGATAGGTATATCGAGATTCTGCTTGCGGATTTGACTGCACACTTCGTAACCATTCATTTTCGGAAGCATAATATCAAGAATGATAAGGTCGGGTTTTCCGGTCATTGCGGCCTTGAGGCCTAACTCACCATCAGTGGCTGTCTTGACCTGGTAGCCCTTTGACTCGAAGTTGTCTTTGAGACCCCGCAGCATAGTTAGATTATCTTCAATAATCAGCACATCTTTCATTGAGCAACCTCTTTATCAACCGTGCTTAACGGCTTAGCAGCTAATCTTATAGTGAAAGTGCTTCCTTTACCCGGCTCGCTATCGACGGAAATTGTGCCCTTGTGGGCGTCAACGATAAATTTGACGATAGACAGCCCCAAACCGGTACCTTCGGCCCGACGGGCGAGAGAAGTATCCGCCTGATAGAACCTGTCGAATATTTTTTTTATCTGCCTGCGATTCAAACCTATTCCGTTATCCTTAACCGAGAAACAAACAAAATTGTCCTCTGAGAAAACTTTTAACTCGATTTTCTTATCATCATAAGAATATTTGTAGGAATTCTCCAGCAAATTGACGACGGCCGTAACCATTACATCATGGTCAGCAAACACATCAGGCAAATTGTCGGCTATTTGGGTTTGAAAATCACACCGACCTGCGTTGAATTTAGTCTTTATGGCCTCGGCAGCATCCCGTGCAATGTCCGCAGGATTTACCCATGTCATCGCGAAGGTTTGCTTGTTCCGCTCCATCCTCGAAAAGCTCAGAAAGTTATCGACCAAGCGGGTCAATCTTTCATTCTCCTTTGAAACCAGATGAAAATAGTCCGTAACCTGCTGCTGGTCCTTATAATTGCCTTCCAGCAACGTATCCACAAGCAAACGTATCGAAGCTAAAGGAGTTTTCAATTCATGGGAAACCGTGGCTATGAAATCATTTTTGAGCTTGTTAAGTTTTATCTGTTTTCTAACAGCCTGCGCGGCAAAACCGCCTGCAAGGAGAATTAACACAATAACAAGGACACCCGTCCAGACATAAACAGCAATGTGCCTGCTTGCCGCTTTTTCAAAGACGTCCCCGGCTTTGAAGGCCAGCGCAATTTTCCAGCCCGGGAAATCCTGCCCAAGAGCAACTGCTACAAAAGGTTCATCCTCAAGCTTATCTGCACCTGCCACAAACCTGCCGGACTCATCCACTATTCTATAAACAACATCAGAATCCCTGAACTCTGTTCCAACGTTAGCGAAAATCGACACAATATTCTCTGCGGACAACAGGGCCAGCACAGAAATGCCGTTGGTTTTGTGATAAATACCATATAAAACCCGGCCTTCGAGCGGCAGGTATTTAAGCTTATTCTCTTTTACATTTTCAAGGGTGTCGGCCTGCGGGAAGGTTTCAGATACCCGGATAGACAATTCTTCAATAGCGATCAATCTCTCAAAATCAGGCAACTTAAAATTCTTCTCATTATCAGGCAAATTTTTACTGCGTGCAATGCCGACGAGGGACTGAGCAAGAAACAGGTTGTGGTCGGCCGGCAATGCAAACCCGGCGTTGTTCACCGAATAAAGCATCGAAGCCAACTGTTGTAATGTCTGTTTAAATAATTCGTTATAAGCAGGATTATCCCGCGTCAAATTAAGCAATAATAACCTGGCGTTTCCGATAAGAACCAGAACAGTTGGGTCGGCTGTTTTTTCCAAAGGACTAAAGGCAACCTCCTTACAGGCAGCAATAGCCTCATCGGGTTTTTCAAGTTTTGCCAAACATCTGCTTTTGCCTATAAGGGCGGCGAGACGAACACTGTCGTCGGCGTACGCTGCTTTACGGTCATAAATCTCCGCAGCCTGTGCGAAGTGGTGTTCGACAAACTCAAGCTCCCAAGCGTCCTTAAACTCCGCTGAAGACTCAATGGCACTATCTATCTCAGAAGAAACAAGCGGGTAAACACGCCGACCATCAGCATCGTATACAATAAAACCTGCGACATGCCCAATCGCAAGAGATTTTTTTTGATACGGGTGCGTCTGAATTTCTTTGCTGTCCAAAAGTTCATAATATTTGGACAATCTTGCATCGGTTTGATGAAGTGTTTTTTCCAGCCGTTCTTTGTAAATTGTGGTAAGCTTCTGGCGAACAGCAAGACGCTCATTATTCACGACCTGAATGATAAACCACAATAAGCCGACGGTGGGCAGTATCACTGCCACAGCAAGCAGCAATACTACCCACCGCATTTGATTGCCACCATCTATTTTGGCTTTGCCCCTCATAATACTATTGTTTCGCGCTCTCATTATACAAAGCCATTATATCAGAATCTTTAAGGGCATAATTATATATTCTGACATCGTCAATTAATCCGTCGAAAGACCTGCCCTTTTGTTCAGCGTTCTCGCCAATAAGAACGTCAAAGTCGTTTACAGCAATTCCACCTTTCCAGAGCTTCGCGGCATCGAGCCTGCCGTCAACGTAGATGCGCACTTCCTCGTTGTCGTAGACCAGCACAACATAATGCCATTCGTTAGCCGTGACCTCGGTCGAGCCATCCAGAACAATACTATTATAGTTGTTAACGGAGCCATGAAACTTTCTTCCCTGCTGAGCGGTGGACAATCGCCAGGAGCCGTCGCCTTTTGTTACGATTGCCATATATTCAGAAGGCACGGAGCGAATATTCGCCCAGCAGGCGACAGTAACCTGGCCGGCAATATTAAAAGCTGATTTGTCGGCAATCTGGATGAAACTACCTTTCCCGTCCAGGTCGATTGCACCGCCGATTTTACCCTGTGCCCATTTGGCGTTGCCGATAAGCGTTCCATTGTGATTGTTTCCGCTGCCGTCCGCGGCTGTGGTGCCTTCGGTTTCATCAAATTTCCACCAGCCGACGATACCAGCCAATTCGCCGTTTCCGAAGGCCTGTGGATTGCTCCAGGCGGTGTCCTGCTTATCACACCATGTAATTTTGGTGTCACGTTCTCCGCCCTCATCGTCATCGTTGACGTGGACGTCTAAACCTATCGAAGACCCTGCAGAAGGTTTCTTCCCCAAGGTTGCCCAAGGGAATTTTATCTCGGTGCGATACCCCTTCTCAATCGTCTTCATAGCAAATTCGATATTTTCCATTCTGCCATGCTCATTATGCCTGCCCATCGTGGGGCTGGTTCTATCCCAATCGAAGTGATACTGCGCGTCTTCGCTGCCGTATTGATTAGATTTGCTATTGCCGGCATCGATATAGACCTCCACGCAGTCATCATACCACCACGGTATATTAGTCGAACCGGTCGGTAGGGTTACAGCCTGATCCGGCCTTGTGTCGTTGACAAGCGAATCGTCGGTCACATCAACAAGCAAGTAGAGATTATCAGCATCCCACATTGCCCTGAAGTCGGCTGCAATATCGTTCGGCGAGGATGGCGGCGCGTAGATTACGTTTTTAAGTTTGTATACCGGCGCAACAGACCAGACATCATCCTCATTGCCATCAATTACCGGCGGTGTTGCCGCAGGCATAATTGTAGCGGCCATCGTCCCCCGTAATTTTTGGGATTTGGCTACTGCCTTGACCTGATTGGCTATACCTGCGATTTGCGAAACCGGCCCAAATACCTCATTGAGAGGAGGTATCGCTGTTATGCTCGTGTTAAGAGCAAAGCTATTAACCTGCTCATCGGTGCGGATTTCGATGGTCGTGCGGTCTGCAGAACGGGCAAGCTGCTCTATAGCAACGTTCATCTGATTACGCTGTTCATCGCTAAGGGACCCAATGTTTATCGCCGGACCAGCCATGCGGATTGCGCCGCCTACATTAACCAGGACGAGCTTGCTTGTCGTAGGTGAGATTTTGTTCACAGCCGGTGCCAATGGTCCCGCGGTGCAAACACTGTTTTTGCTTTTGACCGCAGCAATAGAGGCATCGACTACACCGCGATTAAGTGAAAGAATGGTAGTATTCCCGACCTGTTCCATATAGCAGTAAAGCTCTTTGCCGCTTTCCATACCGATTTTAAATTTGCCGGCGTTGGCGTCCACAGAGCCAGACGACTGATTATTATTTATCGCATTGACAGTTCCAAGCAGCATTGCAAGAATCTGACGCGTCTGCTCAGGATTGTGGCTGGTAACTGCCAGACCAAGGCAAGCAGGCGAAAAAGAACCCCAACCTGCGGAGTTTCCATCGGCAGGCATAGCAAAAATCGTGACCTGCTCAATGTTGGCATAAATTTCGCGTCCGATATCGAGGCCCGTGACGTTTTGAATCTTCTCTCTTACTGTATCAACCTGGGCGACGTTGTCCCGACTCAATGCGACGCTCACAAGGGCTATTGCCTCCGAAGGCACTGACTCAAGTGCAGCTTTGTTTATATTCGGAGTCCGAATAATATCGTAAGCAATGCAGTGATGCCCATCCTTAAACAACACGTTGGCCTTAGAGACAAGGCTGTTCGGCTCAATAGAAACCGTCAGGATAAATTCATCAATGTTATTAAAATCAGCGATTGCATTGGCCTTAAAGATATCCTGCGGATTCTGTCCGGTCTTGAGGACTTGCGTATAGGCCTCGTCTACGTTTGCCCATACGGTCACCACGTTGCTTTGCCTCTGTTTTTTGCTGATTTTTGCGAACGACTTATTACTGGAAGCAAGTGTCGGCTCGGAAGCCGTACCCTTGTATTGTTTGACACACCACTTGAGCTGTTCAGACGGTTGAGCAATGATAATCACCTTGTCATCGTAGGCTGCTGCCGCCGAATTTGGAATGTTGAGGGTCTGCATACCTTCGAGCGGTTCGCCCGGTGTTCCAGCCATACTTAATGCCATCATAATCAGACCCCGCAAGGCGTCACTTTTGCCGGGATACAATACGGCAACTGCAGGTGGATTATTTTGTCTGATAGCCGTAACACCTACAGCCATACCCTTTATTTTTTTGAATTCGGCCATCATACTCGGATTTAAAAGAGCAGCAAAGATATCCGCAGGTGATTTCTGACCGCCACCGGCACCTGGCATATTACCACCGCCCATTGCGGCCAGCGGATTCTCAAAAGGCGTTCCCTTAAGCATGTTAAGCAGAGTCTCAATCTGCTCGCCGGGGCTTCCAAGCTCGACATATACGAGGGTTCCCGGCGGCATCAAATCGGCCGGGTCATAATTCATCAAATCATCCAAAAGCGGTTTTACCTTCCCAATAATCTCGGTCTGATCGGCATACTCGGCTGTAAGCTTTGCAAAAACCGCTTTTGCCCCGGCATCATCTTTCTTTTTCAGACAGCACATACCCTGCCGGTAAAGCGCCTGGGCCACATTTTCTCTCGACGCAGATTTATCCTTAATTATCTGCTCATAAATTTCCATCGCTGCATCAATATTGCCTTCGACCTCCTCAGCATAGAGACCCTCCCGCAGCATAACACTTGCGGGTTTGGCTGCTACTACCGTGCTCAACAAGCCGAATATAAGCAAAAACATAATTGTCATAATTTTCAACGTTTTCATATTCATTCTCCTTTCAAATAACATTTGCAATAAATGGTTATTTCAGCAAATGTTACTATAAGGCATATATGTTACCATTTTGTTACGATATTGTCCTTTTTACATTTTTTTTAAATCAAAACTGAGCTGCCGCCTGAATGGGCAACAAAGAACAAATGCTTATAAATAAAGAGGTTGGGGAAATGGAGCCAACGCGATTCGAACGCGCGACCTCTTGCATGCCATGCAAGCGCTCTCCCAACTGAGCTATGGCCCCGGCAATCTATTATTCATTATTTGTAATTTATTATTGATGAATGGTAGCAGAAAAACGGGGCTAAGGCAAATAAAATTATCGACGCTATCCCCTGCCTAAGTCAGCACTGGAAAAGGAACAATTGCCCTGCCGACGCCAGCAAACTATAATGTTTCCGGAGAACTGTTTATATAAGTGGTTCGTATAAAAGCAGTTAGAAAGGCAGAATCGAGGTTTTGATTAAAAGACAAAGAATATTTATAACGGGACGGGTGCAGGGAGTCGGGTTTCGTCCGGCTGTGTACAAAATAGCCGGCCAATTAGGACTTACCGGCTTTGTTTATAACAACACGAAGGGGGTAACAATAGAATTACAGGGAACAAAAGAGAAAATAGTGGAATTTTCAGGACGGCTGCGGGGCAGGGACAAGCCGCCCCAGGCGGAGATAAAATCATATAAAGCGACCGATATAAATACGGTAGAGGGCGAAGAGAAATTCACAATCAAAACAAGCAAATCCGAAGGAACAGCTCTGTCGCAGGTAACAGCAGATATGGCTGTGTGCGAAGGTTGTCTTGCGGAAATGGCTGATAAAAAAGATTTCCGGTACAGGTATCCGTTTATAAACTGCACCAACTGCGGACCGAGATATTCAATAGTTAAAACAATCCCTTATGACAGATGCAATACAACAATGTCCGTGTTTGAGATGTGCGACAAATGTGCTGCTCAATACACGGACGTATCTGACCGGCGTTTTCATGCCCAGCCGGTTGCCTGCACAGCCTGCGGACCGAAAATATGGCTGACAAACGCAAATGGGAAAACAATAGAAACCGAGAAGGTAATCGCTGAAACTGCGCGTTTACTTCTGGATGGAAAGATTGTGGCGATAAAAGGAGTCGGCGGGTTTCATTTGGCTGTCGATGCGCTTAATGATAAGGCAGTAAGGAGACTACGAGAACGCAAAAGAAGAGACCATAAGCCATTTGCCATGATGGCGGCTTCAATTCAAAGCATAAAGGAATACGCAATTGTGAGCGAATCGGCTGAGATGGAATTAAAAAGCCCTCAAAGCCCAATTGTGCTGCTGCCTCGGAAGAACGGTTCAGCAATAGCACCATCGGCTACAGAGGGCGTCAACACCTTCGGCTTTATGCTCTGCTATGCCCCCCTGCACTATTTGCTTTTCGCCGAGGGTATAAAAATTCTGGTGATGACCAGCGGAAATATGTCCGATGAGCCGCTGATTTGCAAAAATGAGCAGGCACTTAAGAAACTCGGCAACGTTGCGGACGCCTTTCTGATGCACGACAGGGAGATTCATCGACAGGTTGACGATTCGATAGTTCATTTTGTAGACGAACAAGCGGTCCCCTTAAGAAGAGCCAGAGGATATGTGCCGGGACCAGTCCTGATAAAAGAAAGCTGCAGGGAAGACATATTTGCGGCCGGGGCTGATATGAAAAATACTTTCTGCTTTGTAAAACAGAATCAGCTTATATGCAGCGAACACATAGGCGAACTCGAAGACGCAGAAGTCCATCATCACTACATCAACTCAATCGAGCATTTGCGGAAGCTGTTCGAAGTCGAGCCGAAAGTTGCGGTCTGCGACCTTCACCCTGGGTATTTATCAACTCAATACGCCCTTTCGATGCTGGATGTAAAGACAATCCAGGTCCAGCATCACTGGGCACACATTGCATCGGTTTTAGCTGAACACGAGCAGGAAGGACCGGCCATCGGGCTTGCAGCTGACGGTACGGGCTACGGGACAGATGGAGCAATTTGGGGCTGTGAGTGCATGATAGCGACGCTGGAGAATTTTGAGCGATTTGGACATTTAGCTTATTATCCACTGGCGGGCGCGGACAAAGCAAGCAAAGAAGCTATAAGACCATTGCTTGGGCTGCTGAAAAAAACTTACGGAGACGGTTTCAAATTGGAGAAATTCAGATGGCTGATTGACAAAATTGAGTCAGACACAAGCAAACAACAGATTATATCAGAGCAAATTGAAAAACAGGTAAACACCATGCAAACTTCAAGCTTGGGCAGAGTTTTCGATGCGGTCGCTGCTATGGTCGGGTTGGGGGCATACAATCATTTCGAAGCACAGCTTCCGATGGCCCTTGAAGCAATTGCAGAAAACAGCATCGAAGCGTCATACGGCTTCGAGCTTATCAAAAAAACCAATGAGCCGGTTCAGATTGATTTGTGTAAAATGATAAGACAGATAATTTCTGATATTAAGGAAGGAACCGACGGCGGAGTCATCTCGGCGAAATTCCACAACACCATTGCCACCGCCCTGCTGGAGATGGCCAAAGAAGCACGGGCAAGTAAAAAGTTAGACACGGTTGCGCTAAGCGGCGGGGTATTTTGTAACCGATATTTGACAAACTGTTTAATTAAACTCTTGAAGAAAAATAATTTTTGCGTATTATTTAACCGAGAGTTCCCGTCGAATGACGGGGGAATATCTGTAGGCCAAGCGGCGATCGCCGCCAGAATCGTGAATAGCGGTTGGTGATACGAAATATGTGTTTAGCAATACCAGCAAGAATAGTAGAATTGAAAGGTGATAACGCGGTTGTCGACGCCATAGGCAACCGATATAAAGCCAAGACCACGCTGCTGCCAAAAGCCAAGCTGGGGGATTTGGTGCTGGTGCACGCCGGATTTGCCATTTCGCTTGTCGACGAAGATGAAGCAAAAAAGACGTGGCAGCTTATTGCGGAGATGAACAATTTTGAAGAAACACGGGATAAAATTTCAGGGTAAATTTAACTTTTATGCTTGAGAGAATTTATAGAGCACAAAGGACTATGAGCGCAGCGTGCGAGACGCTGGGACGGCAAATTAATATAATGGAGGTCTGCGGCACTCATACGGTTTCTATTTTCCGCAGCGGTATAAGGTTCACACTGCCGGACAGGATAAAACTTTTATCCGGGCCCGGTTGCCCAGTGTGTGTTACAGACCAGAGCTATATCGATGCTGTTTTAGCATTGTCGGAGCGCGACGACTGTTTAATTGCTACTTATGGCGATATGATTCGCGTCCCCGGCAAAGGCGGGTCGCTCGAAACAAAACAGCCGCATGCCAATGTAAAGGTGGTTCTGAGCAGCGAAGATGCCCTGCAGTTGGCAAAAGATAATCCTAAAAAAGTAATTGTGTTCGTCGCGGTTGGCTTCGAAACTACCGCACCTGCTACGGCGGTAGCTGTGAAAGAAGCAGAGGCAGAAGGCATTGATAATTTCTGCATTCTGAGCGCGCACAAACTAGTAGTGCCTGCGATGCGAGCGCTGTTATCCGAGAAAAACCATAAGATAGATGCATTTCTCTGTCCCGGGCACGTAAGCGTGATAATCGGATACGGGGCTTTCGCTGAAATTGTAAAAGACTTTAACCGGCCCTGCGTTGTAGCAGGCTTCGAGCCGATGCAAGTCATCGAGGGTCTGGCGGAAATATGCCGCCAGCTTAACGAAGGAAAAGCCGAGCCAAAATCGATATACAACGCCGTCGTAACCGAACAGGGCAACACCACGGCACAAGAAGCCATCGCCGAGTGTTTCGAAACAGCCGACGGCTACTGGCGAGGACTGGGGAAGATTGCGAAAAGCACGCTGAAACTAAAAGATAAATACAGCCGATTCGACGCCTTCAAAAAATTCAATCTAACCGAAACAGCAGGCGGGGAGAGAAATGGCTGTCGATGCGGCGAGGTGCTATGCGGGCTAATAGAACCGCAGGAATGCGAATTGTTCGCGAAAAACTGCACACCTCAGCAACCGGTTGGCCCTTGTATGGTAAGCTCCGAGGGGGCCTGCGCAGCGTGGTTTAAGTACGGCCGAAAGAAACGTACGCAATGACAGAGAAAAACAGCAAAATTTTACTTGCGCACGGCGGCGGGGGTCAATTGAGCGATGAATTAATCCGGTATTATATCCTGCCAAGATTCAAAAATGACGTTCTTGCGGAACTGGCTGATGCGGCAAAACTGAATCTTACTTCCAGTTCTATATGTTTCACAACGGACAGTTACGTTGTAAAGCCGTTGTTTTTTAACGGGGGAGACATCGGGAAACTGGCCGTTTGCGGGACAATAAATGATTTGGCAGTTTCGGGTGCGATGCCTGCCGCCCTGTCCTTGTCGCTTATAATTGAAGAAGGTTTTGAAGTTGAACTGCTGGAGAAGATTTTAACCAGTATCGGAGAAACAGCCCGACAAAATGATGTTAACATTGTTACCGGTGATATCAAGACGGTCGAAGCAGGCGCAGCCGACAAAATTTTTATAAATACCGCGGGAATCGGAACGCGAATAGCCGGCGTTGACTTAGGTTACGACAAAATCTCAGTGGGCGATAAGATTATCATCAGCGGCACGATAGGCGACCACGGTATGACCATCATCTCCCAGCGGGAAGGGATTAAATTTCAATCTAAACTGAAAAGCGATTGCGCAAGCATAGCAAAACCGGCACAAGAACTTTTAGAAAACAGCAACGGCGTGAAATTTATGCGGGACCCGACCCGCGGGGGGCTGGCCGCGACGCTTAACGAAATCTGCCGGGGGAGCAACTTGAGTATTGAAATCAACGAGGCGGATATACCAATCAATCCAACGGTACAGGCGGCGGCTGATATGCTAGGTTTCGATGTGCTTAATATTGCAAATGAAGGCAAATTAGTAGCGGTAGTTTCAGCGGAGTCGGCCGAAAATTGTCTGAATATCTGTAAAAAAAATGAGCTCGGCCTACAGGCAAGTATAATCGGGGAGGTTGTAGAGACCCGCGACATACCTACGGTGGAAATTACAACTAAAATCGGCGGAAAACGAATTGTACAAATGCCATACGGGCGCGAACTGCCGAGGATATGCTGATGCACGAGACGATGGTAGCCGAAAGTCTGCTGATGACAATTTCCGCTGAAAGCAAAACGCAAAACGCAAAGCCGGTGTTGGCAAAAATCAGCTGCGGGATGCTTAACGCCATAAACGATGAAATACTCCGCTTTGCCTTCGAGGCCATTGCCAAGGGGACGCCGTGCGAAGGTATGAAACTGGAAATAGAACACAAGCCGATACAGGGTAAATGCAGGAACTGTGATGAAATATTCAATTTCGAGATTTATCAGCCAAGCTGCCCGAAATGCGAAAGCACGGAATTCGAATTAATGCCTGACGCACCGCTGATACTTGAAGAAATAGAATTAGAAACGGAGTAATGCAATGAGAAAAAAAATTGATGTCGGCAAAAAAATCCTTATTGCAAACGAAGAATACGCCGCCAGAAATAATCAATTCTTAGCTGAACAGAAAAAGCTGTGCCTGAATATGATATCGTCGCCTGGTTCCGGCAAAACAACGATTTTAGTCAGGACGATAACCGAACTGAAAAAAACAATTAAAATCGGCGTCATCGAGGGCGATATTCAAACCGATATCGATGCCAAAAGGATAAAAGCAACCAAGGCGCCGGCAATTCAGATAGAAACCGGCGGTTCGTGCCATTTATCGGCGGCCCAGGTAAGCGACGCGTTAAAGAATTTACCCGTCAGCGACCTGGATTTGATTTTCATAGAAAATGTCGGGAACCTGATTTGTCCAACGGCTTTCGAACTGGGTGAGTGGGGTAAGGTAGCTGTGCTATCTGTGGCAGAAGGTGATGACAAGCCGGCTAAATATCCTGCCATATTCGCAAGGTCAAAAGCGCTGCTAATAAACAAGATTGACCTGCTTGCAGGAACGATGGTTGACTTCGATATCGAACGAGTGAAAGCCGATGTCTGCAAACTAAACAAAAACATTGAAATTTTCCCAGTGTCGGCCAAGACCGGCCAAGGTATGGCCGAGTGGTACAACTGGCTCAAGGAATCGGTAAAAAATATAGGAGGCGAATAATTAATCTTTAGCCCCAGACTGATAGAGGCCGTGTTCGCGGATATAGTCAGCAACCTGAGGCTCAAGCATACCGGTAACATCTTGGCCTGCAGTCAGTTTTCTTCGAACCTCGGTGCTGCTTATATCAATTAGAGGGGTTCGGATGACATTTCGCTGAAGTTTTTCAATACGAGCAGCACCCCAGACGTCCTTAAATTTGGCGAAATCCGGGGGCTCACAGCCGGCCCTGAACATTACACATAAATTGCACTCGTCAATCAGTTCTACAATTCCATACCAGCGTGACAATTCACAAATACTGTCAGCGCCCATCAGCCAATAAATTAAGGCTTTATCTCCGCATTCGGCATGGAAGTGCCTTACGGTTTCCAAAGTATAACAGGGCAGGGGTTTTCTCAATTCATAGTCGTTTAGCTGGAACTTCTCGTTGTCGGCGATTGCAAGAGCTATCATAGCCAATCGGTCACTATCACCTGCCTCGGGGAAGGAAGTCTTGAGAGGTGAGCGCTTTGCTGGAATGAAAATGACTTTCTCTGCGCCGATACGCTCTGCTGCTGCCGCCGCAACAGCAGTATGACCAAGATGAACAGGGTCGAATGTGCCGCCGAACAAGACTATTTTTTTCTTTACCATACAAAACTAACAGCTAAATTGTGGATTGTTTAAAAAATATTACAAAAAAATCAAAAAAACTTTAACTGACAAAAAACGTTAGCAAACGGCAAAAATCCCTGAAAAACAAATTAACTTTCAACCGATTCCCGCGTTTCGCAACACCTGAAAAATATACACAGTTGACAAAAACGAGAAACACTTCTCTCGCAATCAAAAGCGGTAAAACCGCCAAATAAGTTAAAATAAACGGTTTTAACGCAAATAATCATAAAAACATTTTCTCCACGCGAGTAAAAACTTCATCTGCATCCGAAGCTCTAACAAAAACTTTCGTCACAACAAAAACAAGTTTCGCCGTCTCACTGAGAAGTATGATAAACGATACAAGAGGTTATGTAAAACATCGATGATAAAAATTTTTATGAAGAATTTCTAAACATATGGCCGATAAAAATGTAAGATAAACGTGAAATTTTTGTTTGAACAAAATTTTTCAAAGGAATTTAGCTTTTCAAAATAAAGCTAACCAAAATAAGAAAGGATTTAATTAGCCTAAAGGAGGTGACAAAATAATGGCAAAGAAGAAAAAAGCTAAGAAGAAAGCAACAAAGAAGAAAGCCAAGAAGAAAAAAAGATAACGTAACAATTAGAATCTCAACACTTTGATAAGTTACGTAATAATGGAGGGTTCTCCGACAAAGAGAACCCTCCATTTGATTTTCGTATTCATGCCTCAATACAATCACTCCGCAACCCCAAGACAATACTGCTGATTGTCTTCTTGCAATTAGCCGCTGATTTCATATACTGTTGGTTTGACGAATCTTCGATATTAAGGTGCTTTTGTTAAATAACATTATGGACCACTTTAATTATAAAAACGGTAAACTGTTTGCAGAAAATACAGATGTCGAGCAAATAGCCGCTGAGGTAGGCACGCCGGTCTATATCTACAGCAAGGCCACTTTCAAAAACCACTTTCAAAAAATTAAAGAGGCCTACAGCGGGCTTGATACCACAGTCTGCTATTCCGTCAAAGCCTGCAGCAATATAAATATCCTAAAATTTTTAGCTGAAGCCGGCAGCAGCTTCGACATCGTCAGCGGCGGCGAGTTGTATCGCGTGCTGCAAGCGGGAGGCGAGCCGTTAAAAATCGTTTTCGCCGGTGTCGGCAAAACCGACAAGGAAATCATCGAGGCATTAAACGCCGGAATAGGCTACTTCAACATCGAATCAGAAGCTGAGCTGGAAAACCTGACTCGGCTGGCGAAACAGGAAGGAAAACAGCCTAAAGCTGCTCTGCGTATCAATCCTGACGTTGACCCGAAAACGCACAAACATACCACTACCGGCAAAAAAGAAACCAAGTTCGGGATTGATATCGAACGTGCGCGAAAAGTTTTCGCTGATTACGGGAAAAATAAGGCAGTGAAACTTTGCGCAATCCATATACATTTAGGTTCAGCAGGCAAAACCGTCGAACCGTATGTTGAAGCTATAAAGAAAGCGATTGTCTTAATCGACCAGTTGCGCAGCGACGGGTTCACTATTGAAGCGATAGATATGGGCGGAGGCTATGGAGCCGATTACACAACCGCAGCAGCACCTGCAGCTGCCGATTACGCCGCTGTTATTGTGCCGCTGCTGGCTGGTAAAAATCTAAAACTTATCCTCGAACCGGGTGCAAGTATTGCGGCCAATACCGCGATTTTGGTAACGCAGGTTTTATATCTGAAAAGCAGCGGTTCGAAAAAATTTGTTATAGTCGATGCGGGAATGAACGATTTGATTCGTCCGCCATTGTATAATGCGTTTCATTTCATATGGCCGACAAAAGTCGATAAAAAATTCATACCCCCCCGCCGAGACAAAGATTTGCAATTGGCCGACACCGAGGTCGTTAGCGTAGTCGGCCCTATCTGCGAAGGTGCCGATTTCTTCGCACAGGACAGAGCCCTGCCGCTGGTAAAACGGGGAGATTTCATTTCAATTTTCACCGCAGGCGCTTACGGCTTTACTATGAGCAGCAACTACAATGCCCGCCCCCGTGCCGCCGAGGTCCTCGTTGACGGCAGCAAATTCTCCGTCATCCGAAAACGAGAAACCTACGAGGATTTAACATCACTGGAAAAGTGACAGCGAAGCAGAAGGTATCATTCCAAGCCACAAGCCGCGATTTTAGAAGTTTCGTTCGACAAAGCCGGTGTCGATTTTGTTTTTGGCAAAAAGGTTATGCGAGATAATGTTCATACAAGCTGGTATTGTGGTCTTTATCGGCTCGATGACAAATTCCCCTAAAGCCCTTTTCATCGTGGCGATGGCTTCGGTTCGCGTTCTCTGATGGACGATAAGTTTTGCAATCATCGAATCATAACTCGGCGAGACGGTCCAGCCCTGACATACGTGCGTATCAAGTCTGACGCCGGGGCCGCCGGGAGGAATGTATTTAGTGATTGTGCCCGGGCAGGGAGAAAAATTATTCGCCGGGTCCTCCGCGTTAATCCGGCACTCAATCGCCACCCCATTGTGTTTGATTTCCCGCTGGCTCAATTCTATAGGTTCACCAGCGGCGACTTTTATCTGCAACTTAATCAAATCGCGGCCTGTAACCATTTCAGTAACCGGGTGCTCGACCTGAATACGCCTGTTGACTTCGATGAAGTAAAACTTCTTATCGGCATCCAAGATAAACTCTACTGTCGCAGCATTAGCATATTCGGCCTGCTTTATAACTCTCAAAGCGGCAGCACAAAGTTCCTCCCTGTCGCGTTCAGCGAGAACGGGGCAAGGTGATTCTTCAATCATCTTCTGATGCCTTCGCTGAATGGTACAGTCCCTTTCGTAAAAGTGCAGTGCGTTTCCAGCGTTGTCGGCTATCACCTGCACTTCAACGTGGCGAGGTTCAAGTATCAGCTTTTCAAGATAAACAGTTCCATTTCCGAAAGCAGCTTCCGCTTCCGCCTGGGCCGCCCCGAACGCAGAGCGAAAGCTGATGTCATTATGCGCCACTCTCATACCTCGTCCGCCGCCGCCGGCAGCGGCTTTTATCATTACAGGGTAGCCGATTTTATCCGCCAGCTTTAAGGCCTCCGACTCGCTTTCTAAAATACCGTCGGAGCCGGGAACAACCGGCACTTCTGCCTGGCGTGCTAACAATCGTGCCTGAGCCTTGTCACCGAGTAACCGCGATGACTCCACAGGAGGACCTATAAATACTATACCGCAGTCCTTGCAAATCTGGGCGAAGTCGGTATTCTCCGCAAGAAAGCCGTAACCCGGATGAATCGCCTCGGCATCTGTAATCTCAGCAGCACTTATGATATGGGGGATATTAAGATAACTCTCAGCCGAAACAGCAGGGCCTATACAAACTGCCTGATCAGCAAGCTTCAAGTATGGAGCATCTTTATCAGCTTCAGAATAGACCGCCACCGCCTCAATGCCAAGCTCATGACAGGCACGGATAATACGCAGCGCTATCTCACCACGGTTTGCTATAAGGATTCTTGAAAACATATGACAACTATTCAATAATCAACAGTTATTCCGGTTTGACCCTAAAAAGTACCTGACCATATTCAACAGCCTGACCGTTGGCCACCAGTACCTCAGCAATCGTTCCATTAGTTTCGGCCTTTATCTCGTTCATTACTTTCATTGCTTCGACTATACAAACAACCGTTTGCGCATCAACATGCGAACCGACCTCAACGTAAGGTTTCGAGTCAGGACTCGGGGTCGCATAGAACGTCCCGATAAGAGGCGATTTTATCTCCACTAACCCCTCCTTAGACTGCGTGCCGGAAGGCGGGGCCTCAGACGCTGAAGTTTGTATTCCATTCGGGCGAACAGGGACGGTTGAGACAGTCGGGTCAATCATAGGTACAACCACGGTCTTGCCCAATGCCGATTGAGGCTGGGAGCGCTTCAGAAAGACCTTGTCTTCGCCATGCTTTATCTCAACTTCAACGAGGTCGTTTTGTTTCATTATTTCAATAAGCTCTTCTATTTTTTGCAAATCGCTATCTTTTTGCGCCATTACCATATCCTTCCCTAATTGCCAGGATGGCTTACGCCATAAAAGCCATCTATTAAGCTCAATAAGTATAGTCATTAAAGGTGTTTTTGCAAACAATTTCTGCCTGGTTGTGAACTGAGGAGCTATCTGGCAGCGAATTGAAAAGCCTTACCCGAATCAGCCTATAACATCCTAATTTATAGCGGTTTCGTGATGTTTTTAAGAATAACGGCCTCGAAATAGATTAAGCGGCGTTTTGGGATGATTTAAAGTATTTCAAGAGCAACAGCTGTAATATCGTCAATTTCGGGTGGGGCAACTGGCAGATTTTGTAGTAAAGTACTGAACTTATCCATCATCTCAACGAGGGGCAAATCTTTTATTCCACAAAATTCTTCGCTGAAATTAAAACCGTTTGAGTCATCGAGACTACCGATAAATGGCTCTGCTCCATCGGAGTACACCAGTATTTTATCACCGGGCTGAAGTTGTATGGTTTGCTGGATATATTCGGATTTCGCAAAAATTCCGAGCAAAGAGCCTCGTATTTCCAATTGCTGCGGCTGTTCGTTGGGCCTTATAAGAATTGGATAGGGATGTCCTGCCCTGGCGTAGGTCAGCTGCAGCGTCTCTGTATTCAGCAGAGCATAACAACAGGTTGCAAACTGGTAGCCCGAGAGCTTCTGTTTAGCCAGCCGCACATTGAGATTTTTCATAACTTCCACGGGTGAGAATATATGGTAATTGCTATCAACGGTCTCCCGCATAACCAGAGCCTGCTTCAGAAAAATCGTCAGCAATGCAGCAGGTATGCCGTGACCGACTACATCAGCTACATAAAAGCCGATGTGCTGCTCGTCGATGCGGACGACATCGTAGATGTCGCCCGAGACCCACTCAGCCGGCAGAAAGGTTGTAGCCCATCGCACCCGGTCAGTATTGGGCAGTTGAGCGGGCAAAAAATCCTGTTGAACAAGGCCAGCCAGACGAAACTGCTCGGATAGGTTGTCAACCAAAGCACCGGTCGTACCAAGCTGCTCTGCGAGCTTATTTTTGTAAATTCTTTGGACCTGCTTTGGCGGCATCGCAGGTTTTACAGCCATCTCCGAGCTTTTCTTGCGGTAAGCCAGATTCAAGCTGATTCTGACCCACAACTCATCTACGGAAACTGACTCGGTTGAACCGGTCATAGAGAAACTGCTCTTTGCCGGCGATAAAGAAAAACTTTTTACCGGTGTTTGCATCCGTTCGTTGAGCAAAATCACACCAATATTATTCATCTCGAGCGATTCGATTATTCGTGAAAGGTATCCCTGCTGTGAGATACCGAGGTCTAC
The DNA here is from genome assembly GCA_028714855.1 of Phycisphaerae bacterium. Classification (NCBI taxonomy): domain Bacteria; kingdom Pseudomonadati; phylum Planctomycetota; class Phycisphaerae; species Phycisphaerae bacterium. The sequence goes on from JAQTLP010000005.1 coordinate 58,713, forward strand.
GGTATCAATAATGACGGTTCCAATGAGGTCAAGTCGATCGCGTATCCGGAAGAATGTATCTAACGGCCGTACTGCGAAAGAAAGCTTCTTCTGTCTCAAAAGCCGCTTCACTTCAGACGGCATATAATTCTGATTTGCCAGGTATAAAACGTCTGTGAAGCTTTTTGAAACTTCAAGGGAACTTAGCAACTTTGTGTCTTCCATTTCATTTACCTTCTTCAAGGCCTTCGGTTGTGTTATGGGACTCTGCGGCCATTCTGCTGTGTATTGCAAAATGGAGCTTTCCACACAACACTGAACCAATATTCAAAACGGCATAAGCTAATTTTCGGCTTGTTAGGGATGGCACTTTGCGTTTTTTTTTGCTTTTTTATGCCCATGGAAGGCGGTCAGTGTCTAAACAAAGCTGCAATCTAAGCGATTTTCGGTCTTTACCCGCCTGAGGTGGATTAATTTGACTTGCGGCTTTCAGCCGGCGAAGATTGCCGAGCCGATACGAAGGATAGTTGCGCCCTCTTCAATGGCAAGCTCGTAGTCTGAACTCATTCCCATACTAAGCTCGGTAAAATCCGGACCGACTATTTTTTCGCCTCGCATCTCGATAAACAACTCTCTTGCCCGAACAAAACAAGAGCGAATGACATCCTTGTTGCGCGTCAACGGTGCCATTGTCATCAGGCCGACCAGTTTCAAATTCGGCAGGGTCTCTATCTGCTCAGCCAGATGCGTCGCTGCCCCTACCGGAACGCCATATTTTTGAGGTTCGTCGGAGGTATTTACCTGCAGAAGCACTTTAGGGCATAAGTTCAGTTTCGGCGCAAAAGCGTTTATTTCTTCGGCCAGCCGAAGCGTATCAATCGAATGTATCAGAGAAACTACCGGCAGAACCTGGTTAACCTTATTGCGCTGCAGATGTCCTACCATATGCCAGTTGACTTTTTTCGGCAGAGCAACGTTGTCAGCAGCGGCCAAATATTCGGAAATCTGGACAGAAACTTTCTTTAATTGCTGGACACGATTTTCACCGAGTTCGGTAAAGCCCAGACGAATGACTTCCTGCACGGCCTCGATATCAGCGGATTTGGTTACAACAACAAGCTTTACCTCGCCCGTGTCTCTCCCGAAACGGGCACAGGTAGAGTTAATGGCGTCTTTTACGCGTTTTATTCTTTCAGAAATTTTTTTCATAGAAAAAGGCCGGGAATTCAAAACCAAGCCTGCTAACTCCTCATGGCCACGCCATACCATAGGCACAGAGAAATTCACACAGTCCTAAAAGATGTCAACCCGCGGCCGTTTTTACTGACAGGGCGGCCCTCTGTCTTGTCATCAAAAAACCCAAAAAATGACATCTTTTAGATTCATCAGCCATACTTTACTTCAATAAGCGCAAGCATTCAAGCCATTTTGCTTAATGATTAGGAGAATGTATTAACCGTAAAAAAAATAAAAAAAAGCCATTTTTGCCTTGCTTTTTGCCGCCATTACCTGTATATTAGTCTTGTCAAGTAAGTATGGGTTGAGATGGTGATCTTCCCTTAAAAGCTTTGTTTTTTCGTTTTTTATTTGACATATTTTTGGGGAAGAGTTAGCGTTCAGCCTTCATACGTTAAAGTAATGAAATAATGCCCCTCAGGGGCTTACGAACCTCGGCGAGGCAGCGTGGCATGCCGGTTTCCCCCCCAGCCGGTTCCACCACCTCGCCTTTTTTATGCGCACATCTCTTAATTTAAATTTACCCACAATCAATAACTGAAGAGACGTTTAAGTCTATTCGCCGCGAATTTGAACGAACACTTTTCTGCTGCGAGGACCGTCGAATTCACAGAAAAAAATCCCCTGCCATGTGCCAAGATTGAGTCTCCCGTCTTTTATAAGGACTTGTTCGCTGCAGCCGACCAGAGAGCTTTTGCAATGTGCATCAGAATTGCCTTCGGAATGCCGGTAGCCCGGCTGATGCTGAGGTATGAGTTCCGAAAGTGTCAAAAGTATATCGTGCGGAACTGAAGGGTCTGCATTTTCATTGATGGTTATCGCCGCTGTCGTATGAGGACAATAAACAACGCCATCACCATTTGTAATGCCGGATTGTTCCACAACAGAATCAACTTGGCTGGTAATGTCAATCATCTGGTTGCGGGCCTTGCTGCTTATGTGAAAATCTTTTTCGATGATTTTCATTACTACCTCCTACATCTGATCGACAACTTCGATACCCAGCAGGTTACTTAAGCCATGCCTTATGGTTTTGGCCGTTAAATCGCAAAGCAATAGTCTTGTCGGCGTTTTGTCAGAGCCTGCAACTAAAACCGGACAATTCGTATAAAACACACTGAACTTCTGCGCCAGCTCATATAGATAGCTTGTTAAGTAATTCGGCCTGTAATCAATAGCAGCGGCTTCTATCGCCTCGCTGTAACGGACCAGATGTTTTGCTAAATCCAGCTCGGCAGATTCGCCCAAAATCAACTTATCCAGTTTTACACGCTCACCACCAACATCTACACCTTTTTCAGGGGCTTTTCTTACTATAGATTTAATCCGGGCATAAGCATATTGCATATAAGGAGCGGTGTTGCCTTCCATCGCAAGCATCTTGTCAAAACTAAAGATATAATCGCTCGTGCGATTATTCGAGTAATCCGCATACTTCACCGCCCCAATACCAACCGCCTTCGCAATCTTATCTTTTTCGTCATCGGATAGTTCGGAGTTCTTTTCGTTAACAACCTTATGAGCACGCTCGACGGCCTCGTCCAAAAGTTCTTTTAGTTTCACGTTTTCGCCTGAACGTGTCTTTAGCGGCTTGCCGTTCTCACCCAAAACGCTGCCGAAAGTAACGTGAACCAGTTCCGTCTCCGGCTTCACCCACCCTGCCATTCTTGCAACCGCAAATACCATTTCAAAATGCAGTTGCTGCCGCGCATCGGTTACATAGATAATTTTATCTGCCTTCAACTCCCCCACCCTGTATCGAATCGCCGCCAAGTCCGTCGTCGCATACAAATACGCCCCATCGGATTTTTGAATTATCACCGGCAGCGGATTTCCTTCTTTGTCCTTAAACCCCTCCGGAAATACACAGATAGCGCCATCAGATTCTTTAGCCAAACCTACCTTTTTCAAATCAGCAACAACATTAGGCAAATCTTCTCTGTATGCACTCTCACCTCGAACGTGTTCTTCCTTTAACGTAACATTAAGGCGTTCATAGAGTTGTTGATAATGCTCTTTTGATTGTTTAACAAGAACCTGCCACCGTCCTAGCCACGTTTTGTCTCCTGCGTGAAGATCTGCTATAGCCGCTCGTGAGAGACTTCGGAACTCCTCGTTAGTATCATATTCCTGTTTAGCTTCCCTATACAAGTCTTCAAACTCATGTAAATGTGTTGGCATGACACCTGTTCTTTTGCCAACGAGAGCTCCTTCCCACCACTTGTAGATTCCGGCGATTAGCATTCCGAATTGAGTTCCCCAGTCGCCGATGTGGTTTTGGCGGATAACTGTATGGTCTTCCAATTCGAGCAATCGGCAGACACAGTCGCCGAGGATTGTGCTTCGCAGATGGCCTACATGCATTTGCTTGGCAATATTCGGCCCTGAAAAATCAACGACAATGTTTTTTGGCTTGTCGGCTTTTTCTATGCCGAGCCGCTTGGCGTCCTTATTTACTTCCAGAAGGCCCGCGGCAACATATTCTGGTTTTACTCGCAGATTTATAAACCCCGGCCCCGCGATTTCCGGCTTTTCGCAAATATCACCTATATCGAGTTTTGCTACGATTTGCTCGGCTAATTTGCGAGGATTGGTCTTGAGCTGCTTTGCCAGCGCCATTACGCCATTGACCTGATAATCGCCGAACTTGGGGTCTGTGGAGAGACAAACCTGCGCCCTGCAATCCTCTTGATTGACAGCAGCGGCCATAGCGGCGCTGATTCTGTCTTCGAGTATTGTAATAACCGGTTTCATTTTTTAGGCGTTTTCTTCGTCTTCCTGCTTCGCTTGGGCTTTTCCCATTTCAGCCGTTTGGCATCGCCCCAGAGCAGTTCCAAATCGTAGTAATCGCGATATTCGGCATCGAAGATGTGTATTACGACATCGACATAGTCCAGCAATATCCAGCGTCCCTGCTCATAACCGGCCGAGCCGAAACGCTGCCTTCCCTGTTCTCTTGCCGCCTTGCAGATTTCATCAGCAACGCTGCGCCCCTGCCTGTCGCTTGTGCCGGTTGCGATTACAAAATAGTCGGTGGCGGGCGATTTGCCTTTCAAATCCAGAATCACAATATTGCTGCAGTGCCGTTCGTCCGCCAGTCGGGCCGCGGCCAAAACAAAGTCCCGGGCCTCTGAGTTTAGCTTCTTTGCCAAATTATGCCTCATTTCAATGAAAAACGGGGTGACCCAAACAGGCCACCCCGATAGATTACACGACAATCGAGCATTAGTCAACAATCGGCGACTAACGCAGATGCAGCCATTCCCCTACAACTGGCGCGAACTTGAGAATTACGCCTGTAAAGACCAAGCTGACCATACTCATCAGCTTGATAAGAATATTCAAGCTCGGCCCGGAGGTATCTTTGAAAGGGTCGCCGACGGTATCACCGACCACCGCTGCCTTGTGAGCAGGCGAGCCCTTACCGCCAAGGTTTCCCTTTTCGATATACTTTTTAGCGTTGTCCCACGCGCCGCCGGCGTTATTGAGCGTAACAGCGAGGACGAAGCCGCAGGTCAAACCGCCAGCAAGCAATCCCATCACGCCCGGAATACCGAGAATTATCCCGACAGCTATCGGCACGAGAATCGCCAAAAAGGACGGCAGAATCATTTCCTTCTGCGCACCCTGCGTAACAATTGAAACACACCTTGCATAGTCGGGCTTCGTTTTGCCTGTCATAATGCCGGGCATTTCCCTGAACTGCCTGCGGACCTCCTCAACGATTCTGCCTGCGCTTCTTCCGACAGCTTTCATCGTCAGCGCACAGAACAGAAACGCCATCATAGAGCCGATGAAAAGTCCCGCCAGAAGACGCGGGTTCATAATTGTCAACTGATATGCGGCGAGGAAATCGGTGATATGTGCAGTCGCGACATTGACCGCCCCTTCAACCTCCCTGCCGGGGGATGAGAAAAGAACCGTCCCAACCTTGTAAACGCCGTCAGGACTTTCGGAAGCGAAGCGGCCAATCCATATCTTTATCTCTTCGATATTTGCCGCCAAAAGAGCCATAGCCGTCAGAGCAGCCGAGCCGATTGCGAAACCTTTGCCGGTTGCGGCAGTCGTGTTGCCTAATGAATCGAGCGCATCGGTCTTTTTGCGAATCTCTGGCCCCAGTTCGCTCATCTCTGCGTTGCCGCCGGCGTTGTCGGCTATCGGCCCGTAGGCGTCAGTCGCAAGCGTAATACCAAGCGTCGCCAGCATTCCCACCGCGGCAAAGCCGATGCCGTATAATCCAATCGCCATATCGGCAAACCCGCCCGCAAACGCATAAGCAGCAATAATGCAGATTGCTATCGTCAGCACTGGCAGCCCCGACGACATCATTCCGTTTGCAAAGCCGGTGATGAGGACCGTGCCCGAACCCATTTGTGCCTGTTCGGCTATCTCGCGGGTCGGCCTGTATTCATCGGAGGTATAGTATTCTGTAAATTGACCTATCAGAACACCCGCGACCAGACCGGAAACTACCGAGCCGAAAATACCCCAGCTTATCCAATCCGTCATTGCGAGCAGTGCCACAGCGACAATTATCAGGAACGAGCTGCTCAGCGTTCCTGTAAGCAAGGCCCGCAGAAGATTTTTCTGTGATGCGTCTTCTTTGCAGCGAACCATAAAGATACCGATAATTGAAAGAATCGTCCCAAGACCCGCGACCAGCATCGGGGCAAGCACTGCCTTGTAGGGGTCCATACCTTTGGCCGAAAGAACATTGACCGTAAGGGCCGCTCCAAGGGCCGAGGTGGCGAGAATCGAACCGACGTAGCTTTCGAACAGGTCCGCCCCCATACCCGCTACGTCGCCGACGTTATCTCCGACGTTATCTGCGATTGTCGCGGGATTGCGAGGGTCGTCCTCAGGAATACCAGCCTCGACCTTTCCGACAAGGTCAGCTCCAACGTCAGCGGCCTTTGTATAAATGCCGCCGCCTACACGGGCAAACAACGCCTGTGTTGATGCGCCCATTCCAAATGTAATCATCGTCGTGGTAATCTCCGTCAGTTTGTGGGCGGGATCCATACCGGCCTTGACCAGCGTAAGACCCCATAGAACCAGGCCGTTTTGCATATGCTCAGGCGTATAAACTATCTGGTCCAAAAGCCAGTACCAGAACGCTATGTTAAGCAATCCGAAGCTGACGACAACCATACCCATCACAGCCCCGGAGCGAAAAGCCACCTGCAACGCCCTGTTCAAGCTGTGCATCGCGCCCTGGGCCGTCCTGCTCGACGCATTTGTTGCCGTCTTCATTCCAAAGAAACCTGAAAGTGCGCTGAAAAATCCCGCTGTTATAAACGCCACGGGCACAAAAGGATTCTGGATGCCGATATAGGCGAGCCAGACAAATAACGCAAACAATGCCAAAAACACCAGGGCCACAACTTTGTATTGACTGAACAGATACGCGTACGCGCCTTCACGCACGTATGAAGCGATTGTCTCCATTTTTTCATTGCCCTTCGGGGCGGCCATCATCGTCTTGTAGAAGTAATATGCGACAATCAGACCCAGCACCGAGCTAATCGGCGCAACCCACCAAGCCCAAGGGATAGCATCCACCACGCTGGCAGCCGTAGCCGCCTCAGTTTCAGCCGCAAGGCACGTCGTTGCAAACGCCAGCACGCATCCTGCAATTCCAATCTTTCCAGCTTTCACTTTTTGCACTCCTTACCAATACATCTTAATGTTTATCCGCCTATGGCGGATTTGTTCGTGAACGTAAAACGTAGAAGTCTAATAAATCGAGGTTCACTTTTCAAGCATTTTCCTAACAAAAAACCGCACCACACTTTGACCCGCTAACTCCGATTGGCTGACTTTTCATGTGCGGCAGTTTGTGTCAATCCGCATTTATTCGGTGCTTTGGATTACAACTGGAGCAGCGGTACCTCCAGGATGCTTTTGCACACCTAAACAGTGCTTTACTTCTGTTCTATTGGTAAATACAATTACTGTTTTTGAAGGTCAAAGGAACTTTCTTATGAGCTCTCACGAAAAGAATAAACTTGAAGGCATCGTAAATTATTTTTGCAGAATACATCCGGTCAGGCACGTCGTACTGGGTTATTTGGCATATATTCTTATCGGCTGGGCGCTGCTTTGTCTCCCCTTTATGCAGCGGTCGGGCAGTATCGCCCATTGTCTTGACCATTTGTTTATTTCCACCTCGGCAGTTTCAACAACAGGATTAGTTACTGTTAGCATATCTGGGACGTATAACCTTTTGGGACAGATTATAGTGTTAGTTCTGATTCAGCTCGGCGGAATCGGTTATATGACTTTTGGCTCGTTTATCTTTCTGGCTCGGAGTAAACCATTGAGTAAAATTCGTATGGATGTAGCCAATGCGGTCTTTACTTTGCCGGAGTCGTTTAAAGTTTATAAATTCATCAAAAGTGTTATTACTTTTACTGCTCTTATTGAAACCACAGGAGCTGTTCTTCTTTATATAATCTTAAAAAATAAAGGCGTGGATAACGCCCTGTGGTCAGCGATATTTCATAGCGTCTCTTCCTTTTGCACCGCAGGATTTAGTCTGTATGACAACAGCTTTGAGAATTTCTCCGCTGATTTCAGCTTGAACATTGTTATTGCGGCACTGAGTTACCTCGGAGCGGTAGGGTTCATAGTTTTTGTGGACGTATGGCGCAAACTACAAGGCAAAATCGAACGCGTTACCCTAACAACAAAAATTATTCTCTGGGCGACTTTTTACATAAGTATTATCGGCACGTTTATTTTCTTTATAACAGAGCCGTCTATACGACTATTACCTGCCGACAAACGTCTGCTGGCATCGTTTTTCCAGACGATGACTGCAATGACTACAGTAGGGTTTAACACGATACCTGTCGGTGCTATATCGCGGGCCTCTCTTTTACTGCTTACAACCCTTATGGTAATCGGTGCCTCTCCTTCTGGCACAGGCGGCGGATTGAAATCTACCACCTTCTCTGCGCTATGGGGACTTGTAAAAAGTACCCTCAAGGGACAAAAGGAAGTGTCCTTCTGGGGACGGATTGTTCCTGAGTACCGTGTACGGCTGGCTTGCGCGACACTGTGCTTTTATGTAACCTTCTTATTAATAGGAACGTATTTTTTGTCGTTGTGTGACGATGCTTTGGATTTTGAGAAACTGTTGTTTGAAGCAGCCTCAGCTCTGGGAACTGTCGGGCTCAGCACGGGAATTACTTCCTCTGTCACGACTATATCCAAAGTCATCCTTATCAGCCTAATGTATGCCGGCCGACTGGGACCGTTAACATTCGGATTGTCCATGTTTGTCGGCCAGCACGGAAAAACACCGTCAGGGCAAAAACAGCCGGACGACCTGGTGATTTGAAAAGTCTATCAGAAATTTTTTACACGTTATGACCGGCGTTAATCTGCGAAATCCATCGCTAAATTTCCCCATACGCTATCCGTATTTCAATCAAAACCGTTGGTAGTCAAACCCTTAAAATCCATTTTCCCTAAATTTTTTTACTCCTTTTCTCATATCGAGTTACGAGCGACGAGTCACGAACGACGACTAAATTTTTCGCATCAATCGCGCATGTTCGCCCAATTGTATAGAGGCAGTCTACCTGTCTCGCCATAGCCTTTTGGCGACGGCGGATCTTGAAAGGAATTACTAATGAGCGGTTAATAATAATCAATTAATACTGTTTATAATCTACTCTTCTTTTTTCTCTGTGGCTAAAATTTCAGCAGCGGAGATTGTCTGTTTATAGGGGAAAAATCAATCAAAACATATTAATTATGCAAAACGAACCCAATTTTTGAAATGCCTGAAATGCTTGTAACTTTAGTAAATACCGTGACTAACAACTACGAACCACGAACTACCAACTCGAAAAAACAAACCCAAACAAAGCCAATTTTTTACGTATGATAATCAGCGTTAATTGTTACATAACCTTTGCTCAGGTCGCAGCCGTAGCAGAAGTCGCTGCATTTTCCAGCCCCCAAATCCACCGTAATTGTATGTTCTTTCCGCGATATAACTTTAGAGACTTTTTTCGGGCTGAATTCCACAGGCCGACCATTCTTAAAAACTATAATATTCCCGATAGTGCAGGACAGCTTCTTCGGATTCAGCTTAACCCAGGAAGAGCCGACCGCGCAGATAATTCTTCCCCAGTTCGGGTCGCCGCCGTGAATCGCGCATTTTACAAGGTCATAATTCGCTACCGCCCGTGCCGCCTTGGCGGCGTCGGCTTTTGTCGCGGCGCCTTCGATAACGACCTTGAACATCCGCGTCGCGCCTTCTGCATCGAGCGCCATCTGCCGGGCAAGGTCCTGGCACAAATCGACAAGCGATTTGGCGAATTTCTTATACCCAGGCCCCTGCTTAGCAATCAGCGTATTGCCAGCTATACCGGAAGCAAGAATTATCGCCGTATCGTTGGTGCTTTGATGACCATCGACAGTCAGCTTGTTCAGCGAATCGCCGATAGCAAGTCTAATTGCCTTTGCCAAAAGCGGCTTTGTTATTGCCACATCGGTAGTGATAAAGCAAAGTGTCGTTGCCATATTCGGCGCAATCATACCTGCCCCTTTGACCGTCCCTGCTATCGTAACTTTTTTACCCTGTATTGTAATTCGCCGACAAGCCGTCTTGGGTTTGGTGTCGGTGGTCATAATTGCCTTGGTGAAATCCAGTCCCGCGACAGCGGAATCCCAAAGCTCCCCTATCGCATCTGTAATGCCGGCGGAGACGGCCTTCATCGGCAGCTGCTCGCCAATAATGCCTGTCGAGGCAACGAGGACCTCGTGTGGGTCAACCACAAGATAGCCCGCCGTTTCGGAGCACATCTTGACCGCATTTTTAACTCCCGTTTGGCCGGTGCAGGCGTTTGCATTACCGGAATTAACAACTACTGCATAGATATCTGCGCTTTTAACGTGACGTCTGCTGACCTCAACCGCCGCCGAGGTGATTTTGTTGGTCGTAAAGACCGCCGCCGCCTTTGCACTGGCTGGACAGACAATCAGTCCCAAATCGTGATTGCCCGACTTCTTTATCCCGCACTTCACCCCTGTTGCCAAAAATCCCTTCGGTGCCGTAATTGTATTATTTGCCATTTGCTCTCTCCATCATCGCTATTTAAGGCCGAGTGTTTCTTCAAGGCCGAAAATGATATTCATATTTTGAATCGCCTGGCCGGAAGCGCCTTTTACCAGATTATCAATCGCCGAGAAAACTACGATTCTGTCCTTTACACAGGCAGGATATACGTGACAATAATTTGTCCCTGCAACATTTTTAACGGCAGGCGCCTCCGTACAAACCTGCACAAACGTCTCGCCGGCGTAAAAATCTTTATAGAGCTTGCCCAACTGTTCGCCGGTTGTTTTCTTCTTCGGCTGGCAATATACCGTCGAGAGGATTCCTCTGTCGAAAGGTCCTGCGTGCGGCTGGAACAACATTTGAACATCACTGCCGGCGATTTCACCTGCGATTTGCTCCATCTCAGGCATATGACGGTGCGTACCTATGCCGTAAGCAAAAATGTTCTCGTTCATATTCGGAAAATGAAATTTAACCGATGGGTTTTTACCCGCTCCCGATGTTCCGGTTACAGCGTTGACGATAATCGAATCGGTCTCAATGAGACCATTCTTCAGCAGCGGTGCAATTGCCAAGAGTGCTCCTGTGGGAAAACAACCCGGATTGGCAATCAAACTGGCGCCTTTTATCTGGTCACGGAACAATTCCGGCAGGCCATAAACCGCATGTTTAAGATTGGCCGTGTCGGTATGTTTCACCTGGTAAAATTTTTCGTAAACTTCTGTATTTTTGATACGGTAGTCCGCGCTGAAGTCAACGACCTTTAGCCCGGCCTTGAGAAGTTTCGGCACAAATCCCATTGAAACTTTATGCGGAAGACAGCACAGCGCAACGTCAGCCAGGCCGGAGAGCTTGTCAATATCCAACGGCTCAATTTGCAAACCGCATCGCCCCTTAAAACGCGGAAAAACTTCCTCGACTGCCCCGCACTCTTCCGGCAGCGCGCTCAGGTAAGTAAGTTCCGCCTCATTATGGCGCAGGATTATCTCTATCGACTCGGCTCCGGTATAACCGCTCGCTCCGATGATTGCAACACGTATCATACTATCTCCTTATCAATAAAAAAAAGCCGCCTATTTCCCGGCGGCTTATTGTAATCACCAAATGTGAAAAATGCAAATTAACGTTTCGAGAACTGGTATCTTTTCCTTGCTCCGGATTTTCCGGGCTTTTTTCTCTCGACCATCCTGCTGTCACGTGTAAGATACCCGCCGTCACGTAACGCCGGGAGATAGTTTTCGTCGTAGTTTTTCAGCGCCCGTGCGATTCCCAAACGTGTAGCGCCGGACTGGCCGGTAGTTCCGCCGCCGCGGACGTTAACAAAAATATCGAACGCTTTTTCGCACTCGACCGCCTTTAAGGGCGCAAGAACAGCTTCTTTATCCTGCGTTCTGGCAAAGTAGTTACCAAACTCTCTTTTATTAATGAGCAATTTGCCGTCGCCGGGTCTGATTCGCACGCGAGCGACAGAACTTTTCCTTCTGCCAAGGCCCCAGAAGAAAGCGCTCTTTTCCGGCTTCTTTTCGGTTTTGTGCTGCGGCTTCGGCGCCGCAACTGCTTTCGGACTATCAACAGGATTATCGTTTTGGGCTTCTGCCATAAATTTCTACTTCCCTTTAAACAGCTCTATTTTTTCGGGTTTCTGTGCCTGATGGTCGTGTTCCGGTCCGCGGTAAACCTTTAGTTTTTTCAACATATCCCTAGCCAAAGCATTCTTCGGCAGCATTCTTCTTACCGCCAGTTCTATTACCTTTTCAGGTTTTTTCGCCATCATCTCAGCAAAGCTGACGTATTTATGGCCGCCGGGATAAAGGGTGTAATAATCGTATTCTTTCGCCTCGGCTTTCTTGCCGGTTACCTTCACTTTGGCGGCGTTTATCACAATTACGAAATCACCCGTATCGATATGAGGGGTGTATGTGGGCTTGGTTTTGCCCATAAGTATTGGGGCTATCCTGGCCGCCATTCTGCCTAAAACCGCCCCGTCGGCATCGACTAACAGCCATTTTTGCTCAACTTCACCTTTTTTCGCTAAAAAGCTTTTCATAGAAATTCCCATAGAGAAAACCAGCATTTTAGCCGATTACACCGATTTGTCAAATACTGAACTGGCAAAATCTTAAGAATTTTCAACAGCTTGCCCCCTTGCATAAATTGGGTTCGTTTGGGTTTGTTTTTTCGAGTTGGTAGTTCGTGGTTCGTAGTTGTTAGTCACGGTATTTACTAAAGTTACAAGCATTTCAGGCATTTCAAAAATTGGGTTCGTTTTGCATAATTAATATGTTTTGATTGATTTTTTCATTCAGCGCAAACAATTAGCGATTCCACTTCTCCAAAAGAAGTTGCGGATAAATTCAAACGAGCTTTAACGGTTAATCTGACTTGGGTTTGCTAACCCTGAAGGCCTTGCCCCGCCCCTCCGAGGGGCGGGATGAACCCTGCTGGGCGAATGACGTTCATCTACTGATGAACTGGGGGAATTTTAACATATTTTTGAGCAAAAATCAAGAAAAATTAGCCACAAAGACGCCAAGGCACAAAGAAATTTTTAGGCCGGAGGAGTTAGGCGTAAATGGTTAGCTCTTGCCTTGACTTTTGCACGCTGCAATACTAAACTACCAACAAAAAGGGGGGTATATTACTATTTTTGATCTTAGAAAGGAGAAACACATGGGCGACGAAGGAGGTAGCCTCGTTGGTGATTTTAGTGCGTTCGTTAAAGAATTTGAGAACGAGAGCGATCGAGCCATAGTCGTAATCACCGCTGCGCGCCTTGACTACCTACTCTATTGCACCCTGCAAAAGTACTTCGTGCCAAACACATCTAAGACCGATGACCTTTTCGAGAACCAAGGCCCTGGTGCAACATTCAGCAATAAAATCATGCTCGCCTACAGGCTTGGTCTTATCGACAAGGACATGACACGTTCACTGAATCTCGTTCGGCGAATTCGGAACGACTTTGCTCATGAGGCTAGTGGCTGCTCCCTTGATAAAGGTAGTCATAAAGATCAAGTGAGAGATCTCATAGCCCCCTACAAGAAATTGTCTTTATATCAGCAGTTCCAAAAGGATATCATCAAGGCCTCATCTCAATCCCGCGCTCATTACATGACGGTGCTCGGATTCTTAATCATTAGACTGAGCCGACTGTTTGAGTATATCGATCCAATCAACGATGCAGCCGCTTGGCGGTTGGTCACCCCAGCTATGAGAGATTGGAAACCATAGACCAAATAACTTGCTTCAACCGATTTTGGTAAGGGCGTGGCCCTTCCCTGAATGACTGATCGTTATCGTTTTTAATTAGTCTGGTGTTTAGAACAACTCGCCTTCACCCCAAATTTCTTGTTGCTCTTAGCACAATGCTGGCATAAAATCAGTCCAAACTTGTGCTATAGGTATCGTGCTGTACGTTATATGTTAGATGTTTAATCATGAAGGTTGTTCCTATATATGTCCAGTAGTTTTGAATTTAACGCGATTCTTTCATTCAAGATTACTTCTGCTAAGCTATGGTATGGAAATAGTCCATTTGCCTTTGGATTTCGAACTCCGGAGGATAAACCAGAAGAAGCAAGCCCTACATGCCCTACACTGTGCCTTAACCTCATGTGCCAAGATTCTGAACTCAAGCGATTAGTAGGTAAGGTATCAGCCACTGCCAGTATTCAACGTCATCCAACTGATAGAATGACCTTCAAAGACGGCATTATCGCCAAAGGAGAACTCAGTATTGGCATTAGCAATGAAGATGAGAATAGGAGGTGTTTAACGATTGAGGGCATTCTTCCTGAATATTCATTTGATGCTGTAGTTTCTGCTTTAACTTTCAATAGTAATGAGATGCTTGCCCACAGCCATCTTGTTGTTGGGTTAAATAAGCCGCTAAGCCAAATTAATTTTAAGAAACGTTACATTGATGATATTTTTGTGGAACTCTTAGCAATTCGTTTCGACATCGGAAAACAGGATGACAACCTTGATATGCCATAAATATTTATTACCAATGAAAGCTTAACAAGCAACTCAACTTGGATGACCTAAAGACTGTTGGTCATCTTAACGTTCCGCATTGAATTGGACTCGACTTTTGCCTTTTGAATTGCCTTATAATTTCTGACCCAAAAACTTATAATAAGGAAATGCGAGAATATTATGTGTACATACTGGCGAAGGAACGCAATGGGGCGTTGTATATCGGGATGGCAAAAGACCTGACGAAACGCGTTAAACGTCACAAGCAAAAAACGGCGGCGAAATTCACAAAGGATTATGAAGTCAACAAACTTGTGTACTTTGAAAAGTTTGAAAACAGGCAAACAGCATCAAATAGAGAGCAACAACTAAAGAAATGGAATCGGCGATGGAAAATCAGATTGATTGAGCAATCAAACCCAAGCTGGAAAGACTTAAATCCACTGGATCCCCGACAGAGAAGCAAGTAAGCACCAATCGAGGATCTCCGCTAAGCTGCGCTTAGCTACGAACAACCCATTGAGTTTCCGCAGTTGAAGCACTTGTAGCAGGTGCCGTTTCGGACGGTGATGGCTCCGCAAATATCGCAGGCGGGAGCATCATCTGAAAAATGCTCAAACTGAGAACTGAACTGGTGCATAACCGCCGCTTCGGACTGCACTTGACCGGCTTCATCGGTAACAACCGAGCTAACCAGCGCTCCTATTCGATTGGCTATGTTGGCTAATCTGCCTTTCGGGGCGGGCACAGACTGGATGGACTGTTTTGAAGAAGATTGCTCTTCAGCAGAAATTGCCTTTGCTCCGCCTTCGCTTACGCTACGACGGACAGGCTTGCTTTTTACCACGGTTTTTACCTCGGCAATTTTATGCGCGAGGTCTTTGGTCTTCTCGACTAACTGCCTTGCTGTCGTCGTATTTTTACTTTCCTTTGTCTCCGCTGAGCGATTAGGAGTGTTCTGCTCGGCATAGCCGGGTATGAACTGGCAACCCAGCCAGCAGAAAATATAATCAATTAAGCTCTTTGCAAAAGGTATGTCGCGGTTCGAAGTCATTCCCGACGGCTCGAACCTTGCGTGGCGGAACTTATCCACCAGCGTTATCAGCGGCACGCCATACTGCAGCGACATTGAAGTGCAGGTGCCTATCACATCCATAAGGCCGCCGACGGTGCTGCCTTCCTTAGCCATAGTGATAAACAGCTCACCAGGCTGACCATCCTCATACAAGCCAACCGTCAGGTAGCCTTCGTGCCCCGCAACGGAGAATTTATGCGTCAGGCTATGGCGGGTATCCGGCAGCCGATGCCTGAACGGGCGAGCCGGCATTTGCCCTTCAGCAGCAGCCTTGCCATCTTTATGTTTCTGGGTAGAGACCGGCTGGAGCTTTTTGGAGCCATCGCGATAGATTGCAACCGCTTTTAATCCGAGCTTCCAACCTTCGGTATAAGCCGCGGCGATTTCTTCGGTCGTGCTTTCTTTGGGCATATTGATGGTCTTGCTGATAGCGCCGGTTATAAACGGCTGGACAGCGGCCATCATTTTCAGATGCGCGAGATAATGGATATGTCTTTTACCGTTGCGAGGTTTAAAGGCACAATCAAAAATCGCCAAATGGTCAGGGTTAACTTTTTCCGCCCCTTCGATGGTTTCACTTTTGTCTATGCAGTCACAGATTGATTTAATATCTTCTGCGCTGTAACCGAGCCTGTCGAGTGCCATTGGGACGGTTTTGTTAACAAGCTTGAGCCCACCGCCGCCGGCCAACAGCTTATATTTGACTAAAGCAATGTCCGGCTCAACGCCGGTGGTATCGCAATCCATCATAAAGCCGATGGTTCCGGTCGGGGCAAGGACAGTTACCTGGGCATTTCGGAAGCCGACTTTGGAGCCGGCGTCAAAGGCCTGGTCCCAGACGTCTCTGGCAGCGTTTCGTATATAGTCCGGGCAGTGCGGTTCCGGGATATTAAGGACGTGCTGGCGGTGCATATTTATAACCTTCAGCATCGCTTCTGCATTCTTACCGAACTCCTTAAAAGGCCCTTTAATTGAGGCGATTTCGGCGCTTGCCGTATAAGCCGTTCCTGTCATTATTGCGCTTATCGCCCCTGCCATTGCCCTTGCCTGGTCGGAATCATAAGGAAGCGCAAGACTCATAGCAAGGCAGCCGAGATTGGCATAGCCCAGACCGAGCGGCCTGAACAGATGGCTGTTGACGGCAATTGGTTTATCCGGATAGCTTCCGTTATCAACCAGAATTTCCTGAGCGATGATGAACAGCCGAACGGCGATTTTAAAGCCGGCAACATCGAATGAGCCGTCTTCCCTGCGAAACTTCATAAGATTCAGCGAAGCCAGATTGCACGCCGAATCATCGATGAACATATATTCGCTGCAGGGGTTCGAGGAATTAATCGGCCCGGAGGCTGGACAGGTGTGCCAACGGTTAATTGTGCTGTCGTACTGCAGGCCGGGGTCGCCGCAAATTCTCGTGCCCTCGGCAATCTGTTCCATCAGCTTGCGTGCCGAATGTTCCTCTACCTTTTCGCCCGTCGTTACGGCGTATGTGGACCACGCTGCGTCCTTTTCCACCGCCTGCATAAACTCATCGGTTACGCGCACGGAAAAATTGGAATTTTGAAACATCACGCTGCTGTAAGCTTCCTGGTTATATTCCCCGTCGTAGCCGGCCTCGATAAGTGCCCAGGCCTTTTTTTCCTCCTCGGCTTTGCAGGTAATAAATTCCTCGATATCAGGATGGGTGACCTTTAATGACTGCATCTTCGCCGCACGGCGGGTTTTTCCGCCCGATTTGATTACCGCGGCTATCTGGTCATAAACCCTCATAAAACTCAAGGGCCCCGAAGGTTTACCGCCGCCGGACAGTTTCTCTTTGCTGCTCCGCAGCGTTGAAAGGTCGGTTCCTGTTCCTGAGCCGTGCTTAAACAGCATCGCCTCGCTTGCCGCAAGGCGCATTATATCTTCCATCGAGTCCTTGACCGACTGGATAAAACAGGCCGAGGCCTGGGGGTATTCGTAGCTGTTTTCGCACGCAACAGCCGTTTTGCTCTTCGGGTCCCAGTGGAAATTATGCCTGCCGCCGCCAACGCCATAGACGTCAAAAAGGCCTACGTTAAACCAAACGGGCGAATTAAACGACCCATACTGGTTCACGCACAGCCAGGCAAGCTCATTGTAGAAAGTTTCGGCATCCTCGTCGGTTGCGAAGTAACCGTCTTTTCTTCCGCGGTCGGCTATCGTTCTGCAAACACGGTGGATAAGCTGCTTTACTGAATTCTCCCGCCGACCGGATTCGTTGTCTCCATAAAAGTATTTGCTGGCCACAACCTTTACTGCCAATTGGCTCCAGGAAGCCGGGACCTCGATATTGTCCTGCTCGAAAACCACCTGTCCGCCATCACCGCTGATCTTGGCCGAACGGGTTTCCCATTCAAGCTGTTCAAATGGATGAACGCCGGGTGTCGAAAAGAAATACTCCATTCTCAAACCGGCTGAACCGCGGGCTTCTACAGCGGTTTCTGGTGGGGTTTGCTCGTCTCTAAATGGATTTTCGGGATTGAATTTTTGCGACATTTACGCGCCTCCGTGCGAAAAACGGGATACCACAACATATAGTAAAATGAACGGGAACTACGCCAGATATAGTTATAAAACCCGTAAAAATTCTATCGGCAGATTAATGACAATTTGATAAGGTGTAAAGAGCAAACTCGGAATTTTTTGTATAAATTTATCGACCTTGCCGTTAGTCCTTGTAGTTACTAAAGCTACGAAGAGGAAATTTTTCTACAAAACCAACAACACGTTTCAGATATTTTCACTTTGATGTTAAGATAACAATATGCCGGCACAAACAAGAGACAAATTCGAAGCAATCCGTGAAAAGATAAGAGGTTTTCCACTCGGGCCCGGCCTTTATTTTATGAAAGGCCCTGCGGATAAAGTGCTTTACATCGGCAAAGCCAAAAACCTGCGCTCGCGGGTGGCCAGCTATTTCCAGCAAGCCGCTGATATTGCTGTTTCGCGAGGTCCGAAAATAGTTGAAATGCTCACCAAAGTTGAAACCGTTGACTTTCTGGAATCCGAAACAGAAGTTGCCGCAATGCTGCAGGAAGCACGACTGATTAAAGACATTCACCCTCCCTATAATACAGACCTCATCGACGACAAAACCTTTCCATATCTGGAAATCACCACAGACGAAGACTTTCCCGGCATCTATATCACCCGAAAACCCAGGCCAAGCGGCAGATTGTTCGGGCCTTTCGCCGGCGCAAAAGACCTGCGGGCTGTTTTGGTAGAGATGCAACAGATATTTAAGTTTCGAACCTGCAAACTGGATATTAAGGACGACGATACTAACCGTAAGTTCTTTCGCCCCTGCATCTTATACAGCATAAAGCAATGCGCCGCTCCGTGCGCGGCTAAAATAAGCAGGAGTGAATATAAAAAAATTATCAAAGACCTTGTGAAATTCCTGCTTTCGAAGCGTTCAATTGTCCTTCGACAGATGAAAAAACAAATGGCAGAAGCGGCCGCAGAGACAAATTACGAGAAAGCAGCAATGTTTCGCGACCGTATCCGGCTGATTGAGCGGCTGGATCACCGAGGCACACCAGATGAGGATGTTCAGCCGGAAGTTTTCGCCGCTGACCCTGCCGAAGCCCTCGAAAAACTCCAGCTTCTTCTGCAATCTCCTCAGCCGGTCAGAATTATCGAGGGAATTGATGTCGCCAATATCAGCGGCGCAGAGGCGGTCGGCTCCTTAGTCAAATTTATTGATGGCAGGCCGTTTAAGAGCGGCTATCGGCGATTCAAGATAAAAACCGTCAAGGGAGTCGATGACTATGCGATGATTGCCGAAGTGGTCGGACGCAGATACAAATATGCCCTGCAGGGCGAAGAACTCTGGCCGGACTTGATTTTAATTGATGGCGGACTCGGACATCTTCACGCAGCCCAAACCGCTCTTAGAGAAATGAATGCGCCGCCCATAAAAATCACCGCAATCGCTAAACGCGAAGAAGACCTCTATCTGCAGAGCAGTTCAAAACCATTGAAACTGTCCCGCCATTCACCCGTTTTGAAACTCCTGCAATACATCCGCGACGAAGCCCACCGCTTCGCACAACACTACCACCACATCCTGCGAAGTAAAAAAATACTAAACAAAAAATTCTAATCGTCGATTTTTACAAACCAAGAGGCTGTTTATTATTTTGTGAATCCTTTTAAACAAAGGTCGGTATCGAACCGTTTCTTTTCGTAACAGTTATTTTTGACGTAACGATACGCTTTTTTCATTTCCTGAGAGGTTTTTACCCTACCTTTGTTCGCAAGTTTTTCGTTTGAAGTGTATATAATAATTTCATCTGCCAGTTTCTGTTTTAGAAATGAAGTTGTAACTTTTTCTCCGCCTTCGACGAGAATTTGCTGAACCTCTCTTTTGCCAAGATTAGTTAATACACTTTCGAGGCTACATTTTCCGCCAGCGGAAGAAACAGCAACGACCTCTATCCCCTTTTTCTTTAGTATTGGGATTTTTTTATTGTTTTTTTGTATGGTAAATACGGCCACCAGCGTTTTTTTTACGGTTTTGATTAGATTACAGTTCAGCGGAATTTTTAATTGACTATCAAGGACGGTTCTTAGCGGTTGTTTTCCTATATCTGGCCTTGCTGTGAGCATTGGGTCATCGGCAAGCACTGTATCTATACCGACCATGATTGCCTGGACTTTTTTTCGCAGTTTATGCGCATCTTTCCTGCTTTTAGCCCCTGTTATCCATCGCTTTTTATCAGTTCGAGCCAGAAAACCATCTTTGCTTTGAGCCCACTTGACAATTACCCAAGGGTTTTTCGTTCTGGCAAACTTAAAAA
Source organism: Phycisphaerae bacterium (assembly GCA_028714855.1). NCBI lineage: Bacteria > Pseudomonadati > Planctomycetota > Phycisphaerae > Phycisphaerae bacterium. The sequence goes on from JAQTLP010000005.1 coordinate 78,880, forward strand.
ACGGAGCGTTCAGTAATTGTGCCTCTTTCTTACAGACATCCATTTTAACTTCGATGCCTGCGTTTTTGAGGATTCTGAAACCTTTGCCGTTGACCTTTTTTGTCGGGTCTTTAACCGCCGCGACGACTTTTCTTATTCCTGATTTTATAATTGTTTTCGTACAGGGAGGAGTCTTTCCAAAATGGCAGCACGGCTCAAGCGTAACATACATTGTCGCGCCGCGAGGTGCTTTTTTGCAGTTTTTAAGTGCGTTAATCTCCGCGTGCGGCCCGCCGAATTTCCTGTGCCATCCCCTGCCGATAACCTGACCGCCTTTTACGATGACCGCCCCAACCGCCGGATTCGGCTCAACACTACCAATGCCCCACCGAGCCAGTCTCAGGGCTTGATTCATAAACCGTTTGTGGGCATGTTCCACCGTTTTATGCCTCTTTATGTGACAATTCTATTGTTTTAACTTATTCAAAATCACATTTTCTAAGTTTTTCTTTGCTTTCTCTGCATTCCTCTTCGCTTCTTCTAAAAGATCTTCGGATTTATTCATTTCTAATAAAAGCAAAGGGATTTGTGTTTTTTGTAAATGATTGCTGATTTTTTCTAATTCATTTTTCTGATTTCTGTCATAGAGAATTGATTCATCACCAGCTATAATCTTCCTTACATGCTTACATAGCATTCGGTTATCTCCAGCACGGCAGGAGCAAAAAACCAACATTTTATTCCCTTCAAGGTAACATTCGACAGTATATGGGGTTTCAGAAGAACTACTTTTAGCTAATAACTCAATATGCTTTTTTATTCCCATAAAAAACCGCTCTTTTTCTTTGACTTAGGTTTTTTCTGAATGAGTTGGAGAAATTTATTCTCGTCAATCACTTTAACTTGTAATTGACGCGCTTTATCCAGTTTCGAACCTGCGTCATCACCCGCAACTACAAAACTGGTCTTTTTGCTAACTGATGAACTGACTTTGCCGCCGTTATCTTTTATCGTCTGTTTAATTTCGTCACGGGTAAAATTTTTAAGTGAGCCAGTAACAACGATTGTTTTTCCAGTAAGTTTGTTGGTTTTACTAGTCTTTTCTGGTGGTTCGGGTTTCACATACCCCAATAGGTCGTTTACGATCATATTATTTCTGGGATTCTTGAAATACTCACAGACGCTCTTTGCTCGCTTCTGCCTTTCTTCACGTTTTTTAGGGTCTTTTACTTTTAAGGCAGGAGCTAAAACTTGAGTCAGTTGATCAAGACTAGCATCTTGAATTTTCTTTATAGACCCAAAAGATGAAGCAAGCACTTGGGCAAATTCTCCCCCAATATGTCTGATGCCAAGAGCAGCAATCAATCGCCAAAGTGGCTGATGTTTACTTTTCCCAACAGCCTCAATAATGTTTGTTGCACTTTTGTCAGCTATCCTTTCCAGTCCAAGTAAGTCCTCTTTTTCAAGTTTGTAAATGTCGGCAAGATTCTTAACTAAGCCGGATTCAACTAATTGCTCAATAAGGGATGGTCCGACATTTTCAATGTTCATTTGATCTCGACCAACAAAATAATTTAACCTTTCTTTCAACAATGTCGTGCAATTCTTATTTGTACATATATAAGCGTGTGTATATTCACTTTTGTGAGCAATCTCTTCTTTTTTCCCTGTTCGTTTCTTTCCGATTATCTGAATTTTTTCGCCACAAGAAGGGCAAACCTGTGGTTTTGGAAACGGTTTTGCGCCCTTAGGCCTGAATTCTTTTCTCACTTCAACAATCTGCGGGATAATTTCTCCTGCCTTTTCTATCACAACCGTGTCGCCTTCCCTGACATCAAGCCGGTCAATCTCATCGAAGTTATGAAGACTCGCCCTTTTTACGGTCGTGCCAGCCAGTTGCACAGGTTCAAGGTTTGCCACAGGCGTAAGAATTCCTGTTTTCCCAACTTGTACATCAATCGATAGAATTTTTGTTCTTTCTCGCTCAGCTTCATATTTATATGACATACACCACCTCGGTGCTCTGCCTGTTGTGCCTAAAATTTCATAATGGTTAAGCTGGTCGATTTTAATAACAAGCCCATCAATCTGATAATCTAGTTCAAATCGTTTGTTTTTCCATTTATCACATATTTCAATTACCTCATCGATGTTTTCTGCTTTCTTAATATTTGGATTGACGGGTAGCCCGATCTTTTTGAATTTTTCAAGGCTTTCATAATGAGTTTTCGCAAATTTCCCGCTCACTTCGCCTAATGCGTATGCAAAGAAAGACAAATTTCTTTTAGCTGTGATTTTCGCATCGAGTTGTTTTAAAGAGCCTGCCGCAGCGTTCCTCGGATTGGCAAGCAAAGATTCGCCTTGCTTTTCCCTTTCTTCATTTAGTTTTTGAAATGCTTTCTTAGGCATATACACTTCACCACGTACTTCAAGTACGTCAGGAACGTCTCCTGTCAGTCGCAGTGGAATGGCCTTTATCGTCCTTATATTGTGTGTGATATCGTCTCCCTTTGTGCCATCACCCCTCGTAGCACCAAGTACAAGAACTCCTTTTTCATATCGTAAACTCGACGCCACACCGTCGATTTTTAATTCGACCACATAATCGTAATTTCGCCCATCAAGCCCTTTTGCTACCCTCTCATCGAACGCTCGCAACTCCTCTGCGTTATAAGTATTATCTATACTTAGCATTGGCACAGCATGCTCGACCTTTTTAAAACCTTCGAGCGGCTGCTCGGAAACCCGCTGAGTAGGCGAATCAGACGTTATAAATTGTGGATTGGCTTCTTCTAACGACTTTAGCTCGCTAAAGAGTTTGTCATACTGCTGGTCGGCGATTTCAGGCTGGTTGAGGACATAATAGAGGTAATCGTGCCTGCGGATTTCGTTGCGCAATCGTTCGATTTGCTTTTTTACCTCTTTAGCCATAACAGCTTATTTATACGCTTTGAGGCGACGTTTTGCAATAGCGGGCCGGCTAAATCGTCTATTTTTCGGCGATAACGATACCAAAACACTTGTGGCGAGGGACTTTTTTGACGGCAATTTTACCAAAGCCGGCCTTCCTGCAGACTTCGCCCCACTGCCTGAGAGAGATACAGTATTCGCCCTGATTGAAAACGTGCCTTTTGCTGTTATCATACATTCTTACGAACGCATCCATATCTCCGGCCTTAAGGGCTGTTATCCACTCCTGCTGCTGTACCTTGATGATGCGACTAAACCTGTTAATGTCGGTATGTTGGCCGGTTGTGTCCATATCTACCTCGCCGATTATGAAACGTCCGCCCGGTTTTAAAACCCTGAATATCTTTTTCAACGGGTTCAATTTTTCCTTCAAATGATGAAGGACAACGGAAGAGGCGGCAATATCAAAGGTATTGTCCGCAAATTTTATCGAACCTGCGTCCATCATCTTGCAAACCACCCGGCTTCCCAGTTTGAGCTTTTTAATTTTGTTCTCGAACAGCGCCATCATCTCTTTGGAGTTATCAACCGCCGTAATGACGCAGTCCGCCCGCTGCAAAAGTTTCAAACTGAGAAGACCCGTCCCGCAGCCAATATCCAGAACTTTATCGTTATTTTTGACCCCTGAATTTTTAACCACAAGATCCAGCAGGTCTCGATGAAAATCGAGCTTGCCGAGTGTCCGGTCATATTCATTTGACCAACTGCCGAACCATTTTCGCGTAATATTTTTGTTTCTTTTAACCGGCATACTACTTACCTTTTGGGACAAAAAGACAATCGTATATTCCCTATATAAGCCAAAAAGATTCCGCTCGAAAAGACGGAATCTTTTTAATCTCCCCGAGTAGGGCTCGAACCTACGACCTAGCGGTTAACAGCCGCTCGCTCTACCAATTGAGCTATCGGGGAATAGCCGATTACTAAATGTTATATTAAAAGAGCCGTTCTCACCTAAATTATCTATAAACATTATCTAAAATTCAAAAGGTTTGTCAATGCTCCTCTTTTTTTTGGCCGATAATATAAAAAACAGCCCTAACTACTGGACAAACAAACGATTATAGTATAGGTTGTGGGGTTTATAAAATTTGCCCGAAGTTGGTTTGCGGCTCTACACAAAAAACAGGCATTTAGCGGTTTTTTAGCTAAATGCAAAATATTAAGGGAACAGCAGGCTGATTTGGCGCATCTTAACCAAGTTATAGTTAATATAGGCAGGTTGTTAAATTATTGAGTTTCAGTTGGTAATATGGCAAAAGTTGCACTCGACATCGGCGGTTTTAGCATAATCAGGCGTATCGGAATCGGCGCCCGCAGCACAATCTACCTGGCGGTCGACGAACAGAACAAGACCGAAGTAGCCCTAAAACGGGTTGTCTTTGAAAGGCCGGAAGATTCAAGGATATTCGAGCAGGTTGATACAGAATACAAAGTTGCCCGCCGGATAGACCACCCTTATGTCCGCAAGTGCTACAAACTCAAGAAAATACGCAGCATGTTTATGGTAAAAGAAATGCTGCTTTCTATGGAATTTTTCGACGGTAAAAGCCTCGAAGACAGCCCCGCTCTGAGTTTGCTCGACGTGATGCTTGTATTCAGAATGGTCGCAAGCGGTCTCCATGCTATGCACCAGCAGGGCTTCGTTCACTGCGATATAAAACCCAATAACATTCTTATGAACGAGTCCGGCACAATTAAAATTATAGACCTCGGCCAGAGCTGCAAAATCGGAACGGTAAAGCCACGTATTCAGGGCACGCCCGATTACATCGCACCTGAACAGGTCCTGCGTAAATCGCTTGGCCCGAAAACCGACGTCTTCAACCTCGGCGCGACAATGTACTGGGCTCTTACCGGAAAGAACGTTCCGACTTTGATACCCAAAAAGAACGACATCGGCCTGCCCATACCGCCGCCTCCGCGTCTGGCACCTCATGAGCTAAAAAAACAATTGCCGATAGAAGTCTCAAAGCTTGTAATGGATTGCATAGAAGATGAGCCTTCGAAACGTCCGCGTGATATGATGACGGTTATATCGAGGCTGGACCTTCTGGTCCACAGTATATTAGCCGGCCAGATAAAAACAAATAAAAATGCCTCAGACAATAATTGATTTGTTAAACAGCGGTATTGAAGCCTGCAATGCAGACAGGTTTCGACGCGGCAACCTGATTCACCTGCCCTCCGACGTCCAGCTAATCGCAACAGGCGACATTCACGGCCATCGCCGAAACTTCGAAAGGATAGTTGCCTTTGCCGATTTAGCCAACAATCCCGACAGGCACGTTCTCCTCCAGGAAATTATACACGGAGGTCCCACAGATGCCCAAGGCGGATGCTTGTCCCACAAACTGCTCTTTGATGTTATCCGTTATAAGCTGAAATTCCCCGACCGCGTCCATATTATTATGGGAAATCACGATATTGCTTTTATCAATAACAGCAAAGTTATGAAAGACGGCCTGGAGATGAATCGTGCAATGCGTCTTGCTCTGGAGCGGGAATTCCAGCAGGCCGGTGACGACATCAAACTGGCGATAAGACAATTCCTGTTTTCGCAGCCGTTAGCGGTAAGGACTGAAAACAGAATCTGGCTGTCGCACTCGCTACCTGCCGACCGTTTCGTTGATAAGTTTGACCGGCAGATTTTAGATAGGCCGTTGAAAATAAACGATTGTGTAAAACCGGGTTCTGCTTACCTTCTGACATGGGGCAGAAACTTCAGCCTGCAAACGCTCGACAAAATGGCCGAGCTTTTCGACGTTGACATCTTTATCCTCGGCCATCAGCCACAGCAGCAGGGATGGAGCCGGGCAGGCAAGAACATTATAATCCTTGCCTCCGACCACAACCACGGCTGCCTGCTTCCAGTCGACCTGGCACAATCTTATACCATCGAGACGCTGGCCGATTCGATAGTGCCGCTGGCTTCCATATCTTGAACTCTGAGAATAATTCGATATAATCAATTAATATGTATTGGTATTACTACATAGCCATCGTACTAATTCTATCGCAATTACTATTTCTGCTTCAGACGAGGAACAACTACCGCTATGCTATGAACAAATACAAAAAGAAACGTTTATCGTATCGCCCGCGGACGGTTCTTATCGTCCCATGTAAAGGTCTCGATTCCGCCTTCCGGCAAAATATCACCTCATTCTTTAATCAGGACTACGAAAATTATCTGCTTTGGTTTGTGGTCGCCGATAAAGAAGACCCCGCTTTTGCTCTGCTATGTGAATTAAAGGACAGTTTGAGCCAAACCTCAAAGGCCGATGACGTGCAGGTGCTGGTGGCTGGCCCCGCGCAATCCTGCAGCCAAAAAAACCATAATCTGCTTTACTGCTATCAGCGAATCGGTAACGACGTCGAGGTCCTGGCTTTTGCCGATTCCGACATCTGTGTCCGCAGAGATTGGCTAAGCCACATAGTTCATCCTCTTCAACACTCAAAAACAGGCGCCGCCAGCGGCTATCGCTGGTATGTGCCCAAAAAAAACAATCCGGCAAGTCTCGCCCTGTCGGCTGTGAACGCCAAAATCGCCCAGCTGCTCGGCAACACTCACTTTAACCAGGCATGGGGCGGCTCTATGGCTATCCGCGCTGACATCTACAAAAATCTTGGCATCGACAAAATTTGGTTAAAAACTCTCAGCGACGACTACTCGCTCAGCTACGCCGTCAAAAAAGCTCGCAAAAAAGTCGTTTTCGTCCCTGCCTGTCTGGTCGCTTCCTATGAATCCATTACATGGCGAAAGCTTTTTGAATTTGGCAGACGGCAATTCCTGATTACCAGGGTAAGTATGCCGCGTACCTGGTTGGTTGGATTATACTGCAGTCTTTACTCAATCCTCGGCCTGTGGGGCGGAGCCGCAATAGCAATCTATGCAACCGTTAAATTATCAATTACCAATTACCAATTATCAATTTTTGTCGCTGTTCCGGTTGTGTTTTTCATCGCTCAATTTATCCGCGCGGTCCTGCGCCAGAAAATGGCTTACAAATTACTCAACTACGAGCACCAGGCATCCGAATTTGAGCATCGAGCTATGAAGACCGCCTGCATCACTGATTTAGTCTTTTTCTGGATATGGTCCCCCCTGATGCTGGTTTTTATCATCTCTTCCGCCTTCGGCAGAACTATTACCTGGCGCGGAATAAAATATAAACTCCTCGGCCCAACAGAGACCATCGTGATTAATCATCGTGGTGATAACAAAGATAAAGCTGACTTATGAAACTACTCGACTTCGGCAATATCCTCCTTCGGACCTCCGACCAGGTAAATCTTGTTTTTGCCGCTGCGTTTAGCATCCAGCAGCGCCCTGTCGGCCTGCTCGAAAAGCTCGTCCGTTGTTGCCCCATCGCGAGGGAAACTGGCCAGCCCCCCGCTTATCGTCAGAACCCCTTTGCCCTCCGGGCCGAGCAAATGCAGTTCGGCTTTGCCTAATCCTTTTCTAAACCGTTTTGCTATAAAAATCGCCTCTTTAGGATGGTCTGCCGGCATCTGTCTTCTATTTTCTGTTTTCTGCTCTCCGGTTTCCGACTTCTGTACCTCGTCTTCTGAACTCAGTCTGTTCCAGAAAACAACAGCAAATTCATCTCCCCCGATTCTACCTACGACATCGTGTCCCCGGCAGCACCGCCGCATCAAAACAGCAGCTTGTTTCAAAACTTCATCGCCCGCCGAATGACCGTAAACATCGTTGTAATGTTTGAAGTTATCAATATCAAAAATAAGCAGCGTCACCCTCCCATTTTCACCCCTGGCACGTTCTATAATCTGCCTGGAAAACTCCCAAATATATCTTCTGTTCTTCAGGCCAGTCAGCTCGTCCTCTGTTGCTAATTTCTCAAGCTGCCTTACCCTTTCACCTATCGCATCAATAGTGACAGGCACATCCGACCCGTTTCCACCCCGGTCGCCGGCAGGAAAAACGACCTCGTAAAATCTATTTGTCTGGACCGGACAAATCAAATAATCATCCGCTAAAGTCACGCCGTTGCGGACCGAATTGACTAATTGCATCGCCGCCAGCTCTTCGTACATCTGCACCAGAAGAATAATTTTCGCTCTGCTATTTACCTCCCTCAGCGTTTTCAGGGCCGAAACTAATTTAACCGACACCCCCGACATTACGACAGCAATTGCCGCAAAGTTGTTCTTTGCAGCCGCCTTGATTGCATCAGGTATACTGGCCTGTATTTCGCAGGCCGACCGGCGAATAGCATCAGCATCTACAAAAGCTTCATTAATATCGCCCACCAGCAGAAGCCTCCGGGTATCCGCACCGGCAGAATCTGGCATATCAGCAGTTTTCATTCAGTTTCACCCCACTCACAGCACAAAAAACGGTCAATAGCCTCTCTCTTTATGATAGCAAAATCCTCAGAAAAAGTCAACTTTCCCCCCCCTTCCCTCCGGCATAACCCGCCCCATCCAATTGCCACGAACGACTATAAACAGTACCCAAATTACTATGTAGTATCCAATTTTTGAAGATTGAGATGAACCGAATGCTGTTAGTGCTGGATGGTCTCCGCCAGCCTACCGCGCTCCGCCAAAACCTTTGCCAGATTGTTGCGTGCCTCGAGGTAGTCCGGTTTAAAGTTCAACGCTTCTTTATAATGTGCAATTGCCTCATCGAACTTACCCAGCCCAGCAAGAATATTGGCCAAGTCGAAATGTACCTCCGCATCGCCCGGCTTCAGCTTCAATGCTGTAACGTAGTGCTTGACCGCTTCACTATGTTTTCCCCGTTCGACCAGCACTATAGCCAGATTGTAATGGGCATCGAAACTATCGGTATCATACTGTAGGGCTTTTTTATAATGAATAACGGCCTGGTCAATTTCACCCTTTCTCGCAAAAACATTGCCTAAATTGATATACGCTTCCGGAAAATTTGGTGCAAGTTTCATCGCTTCTTCATAATAAAAAATTGCCTCATGGGTTTTACCTTCGCTGCGTAAAGTATTGCCCAGATTTATATACTCGCTGTATCCGTGATTGGCCTCCATCTTTCCCGTAAAACTGTTGCAGAACAGCACAAGCACCACAAGTAAAACAACTGGCACAACCGCCCTTCTTTTTGCACCATCCTTAATATAGCGAATAAAAGAATCCAGAGCAAAAGCTGCATAGATAGCAAGCAAAGGTATGGTTGGCAGGCGATACCTCGCTGTCACAAAAATGATCAGAAGTAAAAGGTATTGCATTAAAAGGCAGCCCAGAAGCAGAAAATGCTTCCGCCACAAATCACGACTCAAAAATATACCCACAAGCCCCAGGGGGATAATCAATCCGGACGGAAATGCGATTATCTTTTTCCATAACAGCACACTTAATAAAACGGAGTGCTGCCGAAAAGCATAAATGTTTGCATTGCGGGGAATCTCAGCTCCATTGAAAAGCTGAAATACTTTAAGCCACATCAGCTTGATAAAATCTGTCGGCTTTTCAAAAATGTGCCTCAGGGTCTCCCGAACAAGATACCGGCTCCGACCAAAGGTATTTTGAATACCTTTCTCGGCGGGTTCGTTTTCTATGCGTTTGTATATCGCAAAAAAATCTGGGTGCTCAATGTCATTAACTTTGCGAAGCTCCCAGTGGTTGCCGAGATAAACATTGATACCAAGGTACCATCCAATGGGGAAAAATCCCGTTGAAACAAATTGCTTCAAGCTGACCGGCTTAGGTTCCTTATCAACCACGGCTGTGTCATACCTGACATTGTGCAGGACCACAGGAAAGATAATTAAGCCCGCCGGCAGCAGCAGTGCAATGGCTGCCTTCCAGAACGCCGGCCTTTCAGATTCACCATCAATACTCCACCGACCGCGTAGAACCATATACATCCAGAGCAGGATAATCGGAAGAAACAGTAAGATTGTTCCGCGATTGATTGCGGATAAACCAATAAACACTCCCGCAACACCCCACCAGATTATCTGCCTGCGACGGGAAGCAAAAAGCAAAAAAAAGATTATTAAAAGTTCTAAAAGCACATCCAGGTTGCCGGGCAGCAGTTGAACATCAAAATAGACAAGCGTCCCGCACAGACAGCATATAAGCGCCGCCGCAATTGGCACAAACCGGCCGGTAAAGATGATTCGCGCAATAAAGTAGACAAGCACACAGCTTAACGACCCCAACGCGGCTTGAACTATTTTAATAATAGTAGCGTTCTGTCCGATGGTTTTGTAAAGCAGACCGAGGAAAAGCGGATAAAGCGGAGGCCAAAAAAAGGTTTTTCCACCAGGCCACGTCCCATCCAGCAAACCGGCGGCCATCCAATGATATGCTCGTGCGTCGATGCCGCGGTAATTAAAAAACGGATCGTTGAAATTCTCCGCTAAAAAGATTAAACGCACCAGCAAGGCGCAGCAAAAAATACTGGTCGGTATCCACCATAAATTTTTCGTTGTCGCTGTCTTGTCCCCCTTACCCGTAAACATTCTGTCTCCTTTTTCCCTTCACACCGATATTATACCGCGCTTGCCGCAATTCGATTATTGATAATTGGAAAAAGCGTTAAAAACAATCAATCCTTGGGCAGGGTATCAAGGTTCTTTTTGACCTGCTCGGCATAGAGGCTGTCAGCATACTTTTCTATAAAGCTTGTTAGAGTTGCCCTTGCGTCAGCCAAATACTTTTTCTTGTTTTCCGGATTTGACTCGCTCTGATACAAACCAATCTTCAAACGCGCCAACTCGTATAATGCCTGCATTCCGCCGTCAGTGTCCTGGAACCTTTTGTGCAATTGGGATAATTTTTCGGCCCGCATTTGCTCATCAGCAACAAGTTTCGCCTGGGCCAGCTGGACATTGTCGCGGAGAGGACCGCTGTTGTTCATCTGTTCCAGCAATTCGTTGAGTTGCCGGGCATAATCACCGAAGGCGTGCGGGTCTAACATAACGAACTTCGCCAAACGTTTTTCTGCTTCCGGCTCACCGGTTCGATTTTCCGCTCCTATCAGACTTCGCAGCTGATGTAATTTTATTTGCAGCTCGGTTAACTTGAACACAGTCATTACCGAATCCGCAGGCTTCTGAAACAAACTAAAGAACCTGTCTTCCTGCGTTTGTTTTTTTCCAAGCAGCTTCAATCGCTCGGCCGTCATATCCTCTGCTTCAGCAAGAAGTTTGTCTGCCCGCTCAAAGTCACGCTGGCCTGCCGAATATTTCGCCAGGCGCCATCGTGCTTCCAGCGACTCCGCGCTGTCACCGAATTCCGCATACAGCCATTCCCAGCTGTCTTGCGAGCGTTCGTATGGGTAATCGCTGTAAAAATGCAATATTTCCTTCTGCTCGAACATCTCGATGTCGGGGCTGTATTCACTCAGAAGTGCTCTGTAGTATAGCGCTATAGGCATCCGCCGGCTGGTGGGACGCCGGCTTACAAAGGTATCGTACTGGGCAGCCAGCCATCGTCTTTTCGTCTGGTAATTTAGCTCCGGCGGCACTGTAAACCACCACGGCCAGCGACCGCGGCCAAGCTCATCTACGAGCTTCTCTTTCAATTTAGCACGAAGCGGAATCGGCTCGGTTGGATAAAACGACCTGTCAAGATACATTCTCACTCTGACGGAAGGATTAGTAATCATTTCGTCCAATGCTTCTCTCATACTGTGGTCGTGAAATTCGATTGCCTGCTCCGGATTGTTCTTGGCTACGTAGAGCTGGTAGTCTAATTCATCGAAGCCTATTCTTATTTCAAACGTAATCACCGCCAAAAAAAGGAAAATACTCGTGACAATCCACACCACGCCGGGCCGGTAACGCGTAAAATGACCTATCCCGATAACCAATCCCGCTATCCCCAAACCTATGAGCCACGCACAAATCCACGGCGTAAAAGAAAATCCCCACTTAATAGGTTCCACCCCCCTTGTACCGCCGAAGTATGCCCAAAAAGCAACCTGCGGCGCCGTGCATAATACTATCGCAACGAACCGCGAACGAAAACGAAGCGGACGGCACGCCGCAGCAAAACAGCTAACCAAAAGGCAGACCGCAAAGGCCGGCAAATTGGCCCCGAAAAATACCAGCAGTATAAAAAGCAAGCTGTAGCGGAAACTCATCAGCTGTGAAATAAGCACCGGCACAACTGCCATAATGCCCATAAGCAACCCCAAAACAAGAATCTGCCACGGATATTCAAATATGCTCAGCCCCGCAGTGACAGACTGCCCCAGATACCAATGCTTGGGAAAAATAACTGATTGAAGGTCAAACGACCAGAACGAGCCGCTGATAATCTTCGACCAGAAAAATGCGCTTACGCCGAAGGCCGCAATAGCAAGCAGCCAGCACCTTTGAACATTCTCATGGCTGTAGCGCAGCGTAGGGCCTACTGACAGAAAAGTCCTCGAGGCCACTATAGGCGTTTTTTCGGTCTCTTTATTCTCCATAAACTCACCTTGTCGCGACCCTGAACACAGGCAGCAAGCGTTGATTATGTCCCTTCACCGCTGCTGGCAAGATAAATGATTTGTTCCGGCGTCAGCTTGTCTATTTCTATCGACATAGATTTCATCTTGAGCCTGCTTACCTGCTGCTCTATCTCCATAGGAACATCATGAACCGCAACCGCAAGTTTGCCCTGTCTTTTCATCACATATTCGGCTTCTAACGCCTGCGTGGAAAAGCTCATATCCATAACGCTTGCAGGATGACCTTCAGCCGCTGCGAGGTTAATTAATCGCCCGTCCGCCAAAAGGTAAATCCGCCTATTATTTCTCAAAACATATTCATCAACGTGATTGCGGACTCCGCGGTTCACCTTCTTGCTCAACTTTTTCAGTGCAGGTATATCTATCTCAACATTGAAATGCCCGCTGTTGGCGACAACAGCCCTATCCCTCATCACCCGGAAGTGTTCCGCCCGGATAACGCTTTTATTGCCCGTAAGCGTTACGAATAGTTCGCCGACCTTCGCCGCCTGCGCCATCGGCATGACCCCGAAACCGTCCATCGCCGCTTCAAGGGCCTTGACCGCGTCGACTTCCGTGACGATGACGATGGCTCCCATACCCCTGGCTCGCATTGCAAAGCCCCGGCCGCACCAGCCGTAACCAGCCACTACGACCTTCTTGCCCGCCATCAGAAAATCTGTCGCACGAATGATACCGTCAACCGTCGACTGGCCTGTCCCATAGCGGTTGTCGAAAAGGTGCTTCGTCGCAGCGTCATTTACCGCAATGACCGGAAACTTTAATTTGCCGGCATTTGCCATCGCCCGCAATCGGATAACGCCGGTAGTAGTTTCTTCCATACTCGCGATAACTCTGCCGGCATCTTTCTTCCTGCTCGTATGCAGTTCGTTTACCAAATCAGCACCATCGTCAAATGTAATAACTGGCTTATGGTCTATTGCCGAATGTATATGCTTGTAATACGTCGCCCTGTTTTCGCCGCAGATGGCAAACACCGGTATCTGAAAATCTTTTACCAATGAAGCCGACACGTCGTCCTGCGTACTCAGCGGATTGGAAGCACATAAAACAGCATTTGCCCCCCCTGCCTTTAACGCCCTCATAAGATTGGCTGTTTCTGCTGTTACATGCAGACACGCCGAAACGTTCATGCCCTTTAACGGTTTTTGTTTAGCAAAACGCTCCCGTATTTGTGCAAGGACAGGCATATCGTTATCCGCCCACAAAATCCGCCTCTTCCCCTCAGCCGCCAACGACAAACTGCGTACATCATACTTCATTTATTAACCCTTTCAAAACTCGTCTGACTATAATCAAGAATGGATAGGAATAGTAAGTATAAGGCCAGAATACAAAATTTGCAACTCCTTTTTCCCGCCGTTCATTTAGCTTGACTTCTCTCGACCTATAAGTAAAAATCTAAATGGAATTGGTTCTTATTCACCAATAAGGAACATTATTATGAACTTTAAATTAGGATTATTTATGGCCACAATTATATTATCTGCCCAACTCTGTCTTGCGGAAGACGCCAACGTCGCCGCGAAAATAACGCCTGCCGCCATAGACGCCCGCATCGCCGAAATTCGAATGGGCGACATCATAATAAAAACCAAACCGGGCGCTGATGTTAACGTCCGGCAGGTCCGTCACGAATTTTTCTTCGGCGCAGCCATTCCCGACAGCCTCGCGGAAAAAAGTGCTGACGCTATGTCGAAAGAAGACAGAAAGATGTTCCTGAAGGTCTTAAGCGAGAACTTCAACTACGCCGTCCATGAAAACGCCCTCAAATGGTACGACTGCGAGGCCGAACCCAACGTCGTCGATTATTACAGGGCCGACAGAATCTGGGAACTCTGCAATGACCTTAATATCCCGATGCGAGGCCACTGCATTTTCTGGGAAAAAGACGAATTCAACATGGATTGGCTGAAAAAGCTCAATAACGACCAGCTACGCGCCGCAGTCCACCGCCGGGCAATCGATGTCACGAAACACTTCAAGGGCCGAATCAGCGAATTCGACCTCAACAACGAAATGGTTCACGGCGACTTCTTCCGCCGGCGCCTCGGCTACGGCATCGTCAGCGAAATGGCCTATATGGCCAAGGTCGGCAATCCCGATATCACCCTCTTCGTAAATGATTACGGCATCCTCGTCGAGGACGGCTACAATACCTCAGCTTATATAACCCAAATCGAAAACCTTCTCGCTACCGGCGTCCCCATCAGCGGCATCGGCTGCCAGGGCCACTTTGTCGCAACAAAAGCCGCAGGCAAAGCCCTCACCACGCCCGAGCACGTCCAGAAGACACTCGACAAGCTCGCGAAGTTTAATCTGCCAATCAAAATCACCGAATGTCTTTTCATCGGCGATACCGAACAGGATAAGGCCGATGCCATGCGAATGTTCTTCCCTATTTGTTTTGCCAACCCGAACGTCGAAGCCATTATAATGTGGGGCTTCTGGGAGCAGGGACACTGGATGCCGCACACCGCTATGTGGAAGAAAGACTGGACGCCCACCCCTCAGGTCGATGCTTATCGCGACCTCGTCTATAACAAGTGGTGGACACAAACCTCCGGCAAAGCTGACAAAAAAGGCATTTTCAAAACCCGCGCCTTCTATGGCGATTACATAATCACCTCGAAGGGCAAGGAAAAGAAAGTTTCACTCACCAAAAAAGATAAATCACTACAAGTGTCTTTCAAATAAAACTAATCTTCGCTATACCACTGTTTTACGGCGGCGAAGAATTCTTCATCTGTTTTTGCCGTAAAAAGGGCTTTTTGGGCCTTTTTACGCGAGGGGTGAATTTTGCAATAGGCAACCGCGAATTTTCGAAAATACCTTATGGCCTTTTTGTGCTCGTAGAGTTTACAAACCAAAGAGAAGTGTTTCAAAATTATCTGTCCCTGCTGCTGGAGAGTCGGGGCGATAAAATCATCCCCATCGCGAAGCTGACGGAAAATCCATGGATTGCCAATCGCGCCACGGGCAATTGCAACACCATCTACGCCGGTTTCTTTTATATTATTTTTAATTGTATCGACGGAAAACAAATCTCCGCTGCCGAAAATTATTGTGCGTGGAAATCGTTTTTTGACCTCTGATAAAAACTGCCAGTCGGCCTGGCCGGTAAATCTCTGGCAGACAGCGCGGGGATGCACAATTAACGCATCGACATTGCCGGCTACTGCCCTGGAAGCAATGTCCCAGAAATTATCGTAAGACTGGTTATCGAAACTCGTCCTTAATTTCATAGTTACCGGGCAATCGACGGATTCCCTCACGGCGTTATAGATTTCTATTGCCTTGTCGGGTTCATTGAGAAAAAACCCGCCTCGCTTTCTGCGAATGACCTTTGGCGCGGGACAGGCGAAATTGAGGTCTATTAAATCGTAACCCGCCTTCGAAACCACCATAGCGGCCTTTGCCATTATTTCGGGTTCTTCGCCCAAAAGCTGGGCCCCTATCGGGTGTTCATCATCGCCGGGTTTGAATGCCTGACTATTAAAGACCTTCGGATGGATGACGCTTTTTGCCAGCATCGCGCCTGCGAAGACAAGAGGGGCTCCGCAGTCGCGCGCAATTGTCCGCATAGCGTAATCGCTGTAGCCGGCCAGCGCCGCCTGAAAATAGGGAATATCCAAATTTATATTGCCGATTCTCAGCATTTATCTTTTACCTTTTGGCTGGTCAACATACCGCACCCTGACTGATATGCAAGAAAAATTGGGTTTGTTTGGGTTCGTTTTAAGTAGTTCATAGTTCGTTGTTCGTAGTTGTTAGTTGTTGTGAAAACTACAGTTACAATCATTTTAGGCATTTCGTAAATTGGGTTCGTTTTGCATAATTTAGTTGTTTTGATTGATTTTTCCGGTCAAGACAGACAAAGAGCGCAGATAAATCCGAAGCGCGAAAACGGATAATCGATATAAACGAATTTTAGATTATCGAACTGGGTTTACTAACTCCGAAGACGTACCCTGCTGGGCGATTTGTTTATCTTCTGATAAACTGGCAGGAATTTTACCATATTTTCAGAGAAAATTCAAGAAATTAAATGATAACTTATCCTTGATAAGTGATAACTGGAAACCAAAGACGGACAAGAGGTCGATTCAAGGAGTAAATTCAGTTGTAAGAGGGTTTAGGGTGGAATATAATTGACGGCGGGTATTCAACCAAAGATTGAGCCGTTATTACAGCTACGATGCCTTAAACAGGCATTTTAAACCGATTAGAACGCGCCCTTAGTAACCGGGAGACCTGTCATCAGGGTCCTCCACTCGGTGGCGGCGCATCGAAGCCTCCTATCGTAATGCGTCCACCCCCGCCACGCTGACCTGCTTTGCCTTGCCAAGCTCGCAAAGGTTCTTTCGGTTCTTTTTCTTCTTTTCTGATTTCATTAAATTTGTTCTGCAATGCTTCGGTCCAATACCTTAGCTTGATAGGCAAACGCTCTATATTTTTCCCATCGTAACTATAAAGCAGGTCATAAAAATGATTGATATGCAGGTTATTCCCGCCCGACCAATCAGTTACAGGCACAATATCGACCACAACTGCACCGGCAGTATAATCAACCGTCTCCGGGACTTTAACTCCCGCCTTTTCTTCCTCAGCCGTAATCTTGTATTCACCGGATTTGCCTATAAGTTCTCCCTGTTTGACTATAAAGTCCCTGCTGTACCAATAACCCAACACATACTTTGAAACCTGCACGGTTACAGTTTTTGTGGTTTCCTGTATCTCGCGCGGGAAGAAATATAACGTTTTCGGAATATCCACAGTGTCCGTTACGTCAGAAAAATTGCTCCACAAAATAACTTGGTTCCTCCAGGATTTGTCCTGCTCTCTGAATCGATTTGTCCCCGCTATGGGATTAAAAACGCCAACTCGAATTCTGTAGCGGTAGCTTTCACCAGCCTCAACAGTATCATCATACGCCCAGAACAATAATGGTTTGTCCATCCTGGCAAGGTCCGTACTCTCAGTAATCGAAATATCCTGTAATTCCTGATAAATATCATCAACGGTCTTTAAAACCTCTTTACCTTTTTGTGGACGTTCCTTTTTCTCGGTTTCCCGAGCAGCCCTCGACGCTGTTTTTCTTGCAGGCGCAGATGCAACCGACGGCGGCGCATCAAACCCTCCTCCTCCTGCCTCCGCTCCTGCATCAAATGAACCTACAGTTGTTTTTGCCGCTACCTGCCTGCTGCTGCGCCGCTCTGAACGTTCTGCCTCACGCTCCGCTTTTCTGCCCACAGCAGCTTCACGCCTTTTCATTACATCCATATCTCTCAGATAGCTCAGGTATTTTTCGTGTAATGAAGGAGGAAACCACTCTTCTTTGGCAGAAGCAATCTGATAAGCTTCCGGCTGCAACATATCCATTTCCACTATCGCATCATCAAATTGAAGCAGGCGCACTTTTATCCCGCCGGCCGGCAAATCATTAACATGCTCTATAACCTTAAACATTCTTTTGCGCGAGTCTACCCTGCTCCGAGACACGATTTCCCAATCGCCCCAACTGCCATCGGAAAGCAACTTTTGTCTTTGTAATTGCACAGATGCAAAAACCGGCTTTGCAAGGCCCTGGTCGCGCCAATCCCGCGGAATATCCTCCCCGGCAAAACTTGCATTAAACCTTTTATACAACCCCGCAACATCAAACTTTGCTTCTACAGTAACAAAATCAATATCCTCCGGCTCACTATTAGCCGAGGTATAATCATCTTTCTCGACGACCTCCATCTTAGGCACATAAGCCACCGTCCTGATATGCTCAGCCAATACATCGCTGACTTCACCAACAAACGGAATACGATATGCTCTGTTATCACTTATGTCCTCTGAACTAACAATAGGCTGCGGCAGACTGAGGCCGACGTTAATGTCCGTTAAAGCTGAATCGAACCGAGCAATCAAATCATTAACCCTCGGCTTATACGGCAGCTTTGGTTCAGGCTCACGACTCAGTTTGCTCTCCAAAGCTTTAGCCTGCTCGCTTATGCGATTATCAACAGCACCGGGAGCAAACTTATCGTTATCATATTCGACATAATAGGGACTGAACAAAACACGGGTAATAAAAAGCCACAAACACCCGAGCCCAACAACAGCCAAAACTATCTTCTCAACATGCTCTTCAAAAAAGTTACTGTATTTTTTACTCATGCCTTTTATCCCGCATAACATGCCCTGCTACTTATTTCTTCTTCAGTAATTCCTTGATTGATTCCGGTTTAATCTCATCG
This sequence comes from Phycisphaerae bacterium, assembly GCA_028714855.1. Classification (NCBI taxonomy): domain Bacteria; kingdom Pseudomonadati; phylum Planctomycetota; class Phycisphaerae; species Phycisphaerae bacterium. Next base: position 97,540 of record JAQTLP010000005.1, read on the forward strand.
TAGCTGTTTTTGTAAAAGATATATTCGCAAACTAAATCCAACTGTACTACTGCGTCCTCGCCATATCGGTAAAGACCACGAGTCTTAGCAGGCTGATCAATCGTCGTAATATTACTCTCTAAAACCGTTATCTGGTTATGTTTGAAAATCTGTTCTTGCTCCTTACCCGAAAATCCTCTGAATTTGTGCTGCTTGGCGCTGCAAAGCTGCTGCATAAACGGCAAAACCGCTTTTGTACTAACCACAACAGAAATATTAAAATGCACAACATCTATATCGTCATTGCAAAACCTTTTGGTATGAGGTATTGTAATCGCCTCTTTAGCCGAAAGAACATAACTGGGCTTTACCACCGCTTTCCCGCCAATTGCCCCCTTGCCGCTTGCGACAAAATTTACTTCCAGAAGCCGTTTCGCCGGTGATGTGAAAACGCTGCTCGACCCGGAATTCATAGCATCTATGGTATCGAAAACATCTTCGATGATCCAATAAGCTAACTGCCAATACCAGCAATCCTCAATCGCTGTGTTCATTCCGATATATTCATAGTCTTCCCAGAATTTGTATCCGCTTAATTCTGCCGGTGTAACATAAACAGACGCTTGCTCTGCTTTCTCCCGGCAAAGAACCTCCGTGATGGTAGCTTCAACCTCGCTCTTCACATCTGACTTTCCCATTTCGCCCCAATCCCCGCCCCGACGAGCAGTTGATAAGCCGGAGCCCTGCAAAGCTTTTTGCAGTTCGGTATCCGAGGGACAATCATGTGCATTTACCTTTGCAATTAGTTTGTCTATCCCGCTGCGATACCGCTGTCCGAATTCCTTGAAAATCAACGTGGAAGCATCCTTAGGCTTAGGAAATATTTTATAACTTAATAACTCCCTTTGGTTGCTTTGCTTGGCTAAAAGTGCCATTTGATTGGCATCTCCCTCGTAAGCCTGCTGATACTTCTGTTCAATTTCCCATTGGTTGCGGGAAACGGCACTTTGGTTCAGTGATTTAACTCTGTTGCCTATAGAAATACTCTCGGCTTCTATCCGTTGCTTGAGCTTACTGCTCATCAATTGAGTAGGTATAAAAAGAAGCACTGCAACCAGAATTATAGTAACCGGCAATATCAGTGATGAATAATTCCTGAGAAAGCTTAATTTCTGTATAAGGTCTTTAAATTTGGAGATATCCATTTCAACTCACCAATCTATGTTTGCTCTTGGGATTATTTACTGCACCGCTTCTCCGGTCAAAATGCCTCAACAATATCAAAGTTCGATTTCCTTGCTTTCTTTTTTGCTTTTTCCTGCTCCTTTAGTTTTCTTAGCCTTCGAGGCTTTCTTGCTCACCACGGCGGCCTGAGCAACCTCTTTAGGGGCATCTTTCCAAGTAAATTTAACATCTAATCTGAACCAGTGGTCATTATCTTTATAAATAACTTTGCCGGACCTGTCAGTTTTATTTTTTCCCTTCTCGTCCAGATCAGGAACCTTACTGATAATTTCCCTTGTCATAGGGTCTCTCAAAACAACATCCACGCCTTCAGTCTTTTTTGTTTTGTCAACGTTGATATCTTCTTCAAGGCCAATCCCTGCAGGCATTTCAGATTCTAAATCTACTTCACCTGTTACCAGCTTGAAATGCTCAATCCTGGTTTTTTCATACAACTCAAAAGGATTTTCCCAGCCAACAACGTCATCAAGATGCAGCAGTCGAGTAACAACTCCCCACTTATTCGGATCACCTTCCACTCCGACAGGATCCATCAGTTCACCTACGTTCTTATAGGGACTATATCCAGCAATAGTTACCACAAACCCGGGTCCGGTTTGAGCATCTTTTTCACCCTCTGCCGTGGAATCTTTCCTGCCCTTTTGGGAAGATGACTTCTGACTATACTTAGACTTTGATCCACTTGCCGACGCAGTAAGATACCCCTCTGCATCCACTATTTCTTCTTGAATGGGCTTGGGTCCCGACTTGCCTCTACGCCCGAAATCGGCGGCGCCAAATTGCGCAGCAGCCACATCATCTGTAAAGTAAACTGATATACCCGTTACAAATATCTGCTTGCGTTCCTTGCGATCTTTGCAGGCGTTCAACACCCCTTTCACATCACCGTCGGCAAAAGCTCTATAAAGCTCTTTTTGTTCGGGATTATTTTTTTCGTTCGGCAAAACTGATATTATGGTTTGAAGCAGCAGCGGGACCACCTCACGATAGGCAAAAGGTTTAAATTCTTTTTCTATTGCTGCTTCGTATTTCAGCCCCTTGCTTTCCTCATCTTCGAACTTGTTGCCGGCCTGCACGGCCTCTTTAATGACATTGTCGATACTTTGCCGGACCTGCTTATTATTAGCATAATTAACTCTATCCAGAGCGGTCCTCGCGAAACACATAATCGAAACCAGCAATACCGCAGCCGCTGCAGCAGTAAAGTATTTGGTTTTACCCGCCCATGTCATTGACCTCGCGATACTGCGGGGCAACAGGTTGCTTTCTATCTTGGCCAGCCCTAAACCTTGCAAAGCAAGGCCATAAACAATACCAAAATCACAAACACTCTCGTGAAATTTCGCTGCCGAGACATCAGAACTTATCGTAAGCTTCTTAAACGAATCCGGCATTTCTACGGGTATCTGCAGCGTTTGCCGCAAATACTGAAGCAGGCCTCGCATCTTCGTTCCGCCGCCGAGAGCGATAACCTTCGATATCTTAGTGTTGGGGTTAGAACTGCTGTAAAAGCCCAGTGAGCGCTGGATTTCAGAGGCTAAATCTGTAAAAACCGGCTTCATCGCCTGAAATACCTGCCGGGCATATTTGCTCATTGCAGCGGTGCGTTTAAGTTTTTCCGCCTTTTCGAAATTGAGTTTAAACGCTTCCGCCACCGCCCTTGTAAAAGCATTACCTCCCATAGGAACGCTTCTTTGCCAAACTGTTGATTGCGTACAGACAACCAAGTCGCTATTCTCCGCACCTATGTCAAGAATAACAGTAGCTTGATTGTCGGACTTACCCAAATCACTGAAGTCGTACAATGCGTAATTATACAAAGCCATCGGCGCTATCTGAACGCAGCTAACCGTTAAATTTTCTCTGGAAAAATGCTCTAATACCGAGCTGACCACCTCACTCTTCACTGCAAAAATACCCACCTTAGTTTCAGAACTACCGGCCTCTGCCATCAGCTGCCAGTCCCATTGCACTTCATTTATATCAAAAGGAATCTGCTGGGCCGCCTCGAACTTGACGATTTCAGGAATGCGCTTCTGTTCAACAGGCGGCAGTTTCACAAAGCGGGCGAAACTATTCTGGCTCGGCACAGAAACAACTATATCGTCCTTGCCCAAACCGTTCTGCTTTACAAACTGGCGCAAACTTAAGGCAATCAGCTCGTCTCTTTCTTCCGGTTTCATACCGCTTCCGGTAAGAACTTTGCCGTGCTGGATATTGTCGAAGCCGATTACTTCAACAACGCCCCCTTCGTTCCTTAAGCGCAGCGCTTTGAGGGAATTATTGCCTATATCTATTGCCCACACCGAATTGTACTCACCAGCCATAACCAAACCCTCACCATTATGGTCCAAATATGATTTGAACGGTGTTGTAACGCCTTAACAACTATATTATATATTGTAACATACAATGAAAACTTTTGCCATAAATACTATCGGCTGTAAAGTCAATCAATACGAAAGCCAGCAGATTCGAGAGCTGCTTGAACGGCTCGGCCTCAGCCAGGCCGAAACGTCCAAAAGCAAGCCGGACCTAGTCGTTATCAATACCTGCTGCGTAACACTATCGGCCTCTGCAAAAAGCCGACAACGCATCCGAAAAGCCCAAAAGCTAAGTCCTGATGCCAGTATAGTTGTTTGCGGCTGCTTACCAACGGTACAAACAGGCGAACTAAACAACCTTGGTAAAAATATCCATCTAATTAGCCATCGAGAAACCACGGCTGCGACTTTAAGCCAAATAATCAACGGCAAGGCCGCTGCCTCAAGGTCCCAAAACTCTCAATCAGACCAAAACACCTCAATTAAAGCAGAAAACGGTCCAAAAATCAAGCTTAAAAATAAATCGGCTGAACTGCCGAAACTTAGCCAATTAACCTCATTTAAGGAATATACGAGGGCATTTTTAAAGATCCAGGACGGCTGCGACGGATACTGCAGCTATTGTATTGTACCTAAAACCCGCCCATTTGTTCACAGTAAGCCGATTGAGGCGGTTTTGCAGGAGGCAGAAGCCCTTGTTGAAGCAGGTCATAAGGAAATCGTCGTAACAGGCATATTTACCGGCGCTTACGGCCAAAAAAGTGTCAGGCGGAAAAACTGGACAAACCAGCAAAATGACAAATTAGCGGATTTGTTAGACAAACTGGTAGAAATACCAAATTTGGCAAGGATAAGAGTAAGTTCGCTGGAACCGGGCGATGTAACGCCGCGATTGCTCGATACTTTCCGTAACAATCATAAGATTATGCCGCATCTGCACTTGTCACTGCAATCAGGTTCAAATGCGGTACTAAAAAGGATGTGCAGACAATACAGCGCGGACGAATTTAAGGAAACGATTGCGTTAATCAAAAGCCGGCTGGATAGGCCTGCTATCACTACTGATATCATTGTTGGGTTTCCGGGGGAAACAGAAGAGGATTTCGAGGAGACGGTTGAACTGGCAAAGGAAACGGGGTTTGCAAAAATGCATGTTTTCAGTTTTTCAAAGCGAGCAGGGACGGCCGCGGCAAGTTTACAAGGGACTGTAAATAATGAGGTTATGAAGAGACGCTCCAAGATACTGCTGGATTTGGATGCCGAACTGGGCTATAAATTTCGGGAGCAGTTTTTGGGTGAAACGGCTGAAATTCTGGTTGAAAATGGGGGTAAAGGCAGAAGCGAACGGTATTTTATGGTTTACCTTGAAAATTCGAGTAAAAAGCCACAAAAAGGGGACTTAGTCAAAGTGAGGTTGATTAAGAATAGCAAAAATGGGGCTGTGGGAATAGTTTTGAGTTAGTTAAAAATAGGCAAGATGGGGGATTTGGGCGAGGGTGAAAGTTGCTAAAAAGTGGTAGAAATTGCTAAAAATGTGCGCGAAATTGGTACAAATGTACGTGAAATTGCTGCAAAGTGAGACAAAAAGTGGATGAGTAGACAGGGTGATGAGCAAATAAGTAAAAAAGAATTAAGTTGCCTATATAGACAAGGGGACACTCCTTCGGGGGTAATGGGGACACGCAAAAAATATTTTATATTTTTAAATATTTTTGTTTTTCTTTCTTGACACGGATATAAAAAAATGTTTTAAGGTCATCATAGCGATATAAAAATAGCAAAATCACCCAGGAAAGAGATACTATTTGTGGCGGCGAGGGTAACCATTTCACTAAAGAACAATAAGACAGGGTCTTGTGCTGCGCAGGCACAAGAGGAGGAGTAAATATTCACATATTTTTAAAGGAGGCAGAAAATGGAAATGCGAAAAATTATTGGAATGTTGGTATTTTTATTGGGGTTCTGGTGCGCGATTGCCGGAGGAGCGGTCATTTACGTTGATGCGGACGCAAACGGCACAAACAACGGCACGAGCTGGGAAAATGCCTTTACGGACTTGCAGGATGGCCTTGAAGATGCACAGACAAACGATGAAATCTGGGTCGCTGCAGGGACTTACAAGCCGTCAGAACAGTATATCTATAGGGATATGGGCGAAGAACCCAATAACCCACGATATGCCACTTTTAAGCTTCTCGATGATGTGGAAGTATATGGCGGATTTGCCGGGACAGAAACATCCCGCGAACAACGGGACTGGAATGTCAACGAGACCATTCTCAGCGGAGATATCGGAATCCCTGATAATAATAGTGACAACTCTTACAGGGTGGTAACAACCCATCAGAACACGGATGCCTACATTGACGGCTTCACGATTACAGGAGGATGTGCAAACGGGAAATGGTATTATACGCGTGGCGGCGGGATAAACAACTACGATAATAGCAGAATCACTGCGTGGAACTGCATTTTTAGAAACAACTACGCAAAATACTGGGGAGGCGCCGTATGCGGCAATTTTGGTTGTACAGTGGCGATGTCTTATTGCACTTTCGAGCAAAACACATCATCTAACTTTGGTGGCGGGGTGAGCGTCTTCGGCGGTTCTGGCGACTCGGCGAGCGTTTTGTACCTCGGGAGATGCGTCTTTTCTGAAAATACAGCGTACTGGACTGGCGGAGGAGTGGATGCCTATGACGCCACCCTACTTTTAAGACATTGCATATTAAGAAATAACTCGAGCGAATACATGGGAGGCGGCGTATGTTACGAGAGCCCGATGGTAGATGGTATAATGATGGAAGCGTCAAATTCCGTTTTCAGCGGAAACAACGCCTCCTACTATGGAGGGGGCATTTATACCCTTAATAATGACGGAGAGTCAATAATAACGAATTGCTCACTTAGCGGAAACAGCGCTATCTATGGTGGAGGAATTTATAACAATTATACCGACACAAGAATCACAAGCTGCATCCTGTGGAATAACGGAAGCGAGATATATGATGCTAATTCCAGCAGCCCCGTTGTCTCATATTGTGACGTAGAGGGAGGCTATACAGGATCAAACAATATCGACGCAGACCCGTGTTTTGTAGTTGCCGACCCTAATTTACACTTAGGGTTAAATTCTCCGTGTATTAATACGGGAGACCCAAACGTTATAATGATCCCCGGATGGACGGACGTAGACGACGGGCCACGCGTGATTGGCGAAAGAGTGGATATTGGTTCCGACGAGGCGAGCCCTCCTGTCAGATGGTGGAAACTTGACGAAAGCAGCGGCAGCACAGCTTATGATTCAGCCAACGGCTATAATGGAACCGTCTATGGAGCAACGTGGACAACAGGTCAAATCAACGGCGCATTGAGTTTCGACGGGACTAATGATTATGTTGCTATTCCAAGTTATACACTCAACACAAATAACGGAACAATTTCGTTATGGTTTAAAACATCCGCGAATTTTTCAGCAAACTATGGCGGCATGGGATACTTAATAAGCCGGGATAGTCAGTATTACAGCTACTTAACAGTTGCGGGAAATGGAGCCGGGCCTTACTGGATAATCGGTGAGACTGATTCACAGAATGACTATTATGTCGCTATGGAAGGTGCAGCTGCCGCAGGCCTATGGAATAATGTCGTCGTGTCTTTTGACGAAAAAGTAGCAACAACATACCTAAATAGTGTGCCAATACAGACAGAGCCAGTTACCGATTCTTATCTGACTCTTACTCGCATTGGCGGAAGAACGCAGGAGTACTTCAACGGCAAAATCGACGATGTCCGCCTCTACGACAGGGCCTTAACTGCTAAAGAGGCAGAACATCTTTATCAGGAAGGTTTAGGGCCAAAAGCATACGACCCCAATCCTGTCAACGGAGCAACAGACGTGGACGTCAATACAGCTCTTAGCTGGTCACCGGGAGGATATGCCATCTCGCACGATGTGTACTTAGGCATCAACTACAACAATGTAAATAATGCCGATACAACTTCTGCGGAATACAAGGGCAATTACGATGTTAATACCTTTGACCCGTGCGGTCTCGGCCCTATGACCACTTACTACTGGCGGATTGACGAGAAGAGCTCCTCCAGCACAACTAAAGGGGATGTATGGAGCTTTACAACATATATTGACCCCTATCTTACACACTGGTGGAAACTTGATGAAACCAGCGGCACAACCGCTTATGATTCCGTCGATACCGATAATGGGGTATTTAACGGCGATGACCCAAACTGGGTGACGGGGAAATTCGACGGCGCGGTTGATTTTGACGGCGTTACAGACTACTTCTCGGTGGCAAGTTTGAACAGCTTGTTCAACAACAGCAGCGTTTTCACAGTCGCCGGCTGGTTCAAGACGGAGCAATCAACAGGGATGCAAACAATTGTCGGACAATGGTCGCAAGATTCCGGCTATTACTACGGCTGGCAGGTCTTGGTTGAGAACAAGAAGGTTGTAGCAAAATTCGGCGGCGACGTTGCGCCGATGACCGAAATAACAGGGACAAACGATGTAAACGACGGCAAGTGGCATCAATTTGCGTTAGTCAATAATGGTTCGAGCAGTGTTGCTCTATATGTGGACGGCGACCCCAACGGAACGGCTGGCTCAAAGTATATGGATATATATGATACGAAGTTCCGGATAGGCGACGGCAGTTATGGTAACGGCAATCTGGAAGGCGGGCCGTTCAACGGGATGATAGACAATGTTATGATATTCAACAGAGTGCTATCGGCTGAAGAGGTAAAACAGCTTTATGAGGCAGGATCATAGTGCAAAAGCAGCATACAGCGTTCGGCATACAGGGAAAATAGGAAGAAAAAGCTGGGAGCGGATTAAGCTCCCAGCTTTTTTGGGGGTTGTTATCTTCGACGAGCAAGGGGAGGTCATTATGTATTATAACGGCACAGGCACGCATCCTCAGCCGCACCACCAAGGTACGCACCTGTGCCTAAATTTTTGGTCAGCTTTCAGGTAATAAAATGCGGAAAACAACTTTATGTTTGGTTAGTTTCATTTTCTACCCTTTAAGCCGACTATAAATAACTCCTATATTTAAAGGTGTGTTTGGGGGCGGTTTGTTACAGTTTTTTTGAGAAAATTTGCGTAAAATCCGCTGATTCGGGGTTTTTTAGCTGAAAATCCGCGTTTTCGAGACAGAAATAAGCTGCCCAGTTGAGACGGAGGCTAACCACGAACATGCGGCGGATTTAAGATGACAGGGCTAACCGGCGCCAAGGGCGAGAGAGTAACGGGCACGTATTCAATCAGGTAAATCAGGCCACAACGCTGCTTTATTTGTTTCGATTTGGTTTTCCACGTTGTCGGGCAAATCGCAGAAGAAATCAAGGCCTGTTTCCTTTTCAATATCCCGAACAGTTACGAGGAATTTGGAGATATTTACATCAGCCGGTATCGGCTCCTGCGGCATTCGAAACGCGAGCACATTTACATTATTGTTATCCAAGGGAGAGGCAACTATTTTATAAAAGGCAACTGGGGCAGGGACTTTCCGGCCCTTAGCAAAAGGTTTCTTCTTTTCGCCGTATATAGGGCCTGTATATATCCAAACAACTTTGTAATCGCGCGCGAACTCGGAGCAGGTCTTCTCAAGAGTGAGCCAGCCACGACCATTGAGTGATTTAAGCTGGGGACAGATATTCGATGTGTAAAAAGAATCTTTGCCGGCCTGTTTGCCATATCCCCTTGCATCGTCAAACTGCACCATATGTCCGCGGTCCCACTTATTCTGTCCAAAAAGATTATTGTAATTTCCGTGCTTTGTAACCTTGTATCCTTTCTGCTTGAGGAATTTGTCGGTTTTGAAAGAGCCCGGCCTTTTCATCTTGCTATTTTCGTCCACTATGTAACGTGTTACCTTTATGGCGGTCCAGCGAGGCGATAAAACCTCATCATCGTAATAAACTGTGAAAGCGTCATATTGGCGGACGATATTGTGACAGGGGTCATTTGCGTTATACTCCGGCACGCCGAATACGGTATGCGGATTTGGGGTATTATTGTCCCAGACCGGCCAGGTGGTTTCGGATTCGCAGGCGAGTGTTTGACTGATAATCAGTAATAACGCAGACAAAATGACTTTTCGAAGACCAGTTTTGTGTTTCGTGAGGCTCATATATATTCTCCTTTCCGCTCTTCTGATTGGTTTAATGGCATAAGCCATATTGCATATTGTACGGCAAGGAAAGAAAAAGTAAAAGTTTAATCCCCCGTCGCAAGCGACGGGGCCAAACTGTTTTGACCATTTTCTCTTGATTTGCAGGCTGAAAAGCCATATAATGCTGTGAACAAGACATTATCCGGAAGGAGGCCAAAATGAAAACCCTAATCACGATATTCGGCTGTCTGCTGGCGCTATCCATACCTTCTCTGGCAGCAGAACAAAATCAAGATGACCATAGCACGCAGCTTAACACTCAGAAAGAACGCCTGCAGGATATAAGCGATATTGCCTCAGGAGAAAGAGAGGCAATCGAAAACCGTTACCTCGAAAGTCTTGCGCAGTTAAGGCAGGAGGCACTGCAGCGGGCGCGAAGAATCAGACTTCGTGACAGGATGCTTTGGACAGAGTTCATATCAGAAAGCTATCAAATTCCTTATGCTGATAACTATATCTACAAATCACCTCCCTTATATTACGACCAAAAGGCATTGAAGCTGCACCGCGTTATGACAGACAGCTACTTTTTAAATACGGCCGGGGACTTTTTAATGAACACCGAAGCAAGGAAGCTGCTCATCGATATAATCAACCGTGAGATTCCCCGCAACAGTAGAAACTTTTTAATCCGAAAAGAGGCACAGAAACTACTCGACATTATGAATTATTTCGTAGCGATGTCTGAACATCTTGAAAATCAAAGAGCGAGAAAATTAGCCGACCTGCTGGCATGGGAAGAGAGTCTGATGGCTGATGTTCAGAGAACAGTACGTGAAATGGCGTCCCCTGCCAAAGAGACGCCATACGGGACGGTAATCGCGGTTGTCGACTATGACAAAGGGGCTTTTTGTATGATTGAAGGCATCGACGAACTCATCAAGGCAGGCGATACGATAAATAATGCCCAGATAAAGAACGTAAAGATTGTCAAAATAGACACAAACAAGAGCAAAGTCGAGTTCAAAAGAAAGAGCCAACAATGGGCCCAGACCGTCGGACAATCGCCGGATGACGGATGGAAATAGAAGGTGAGCGCCGGCTGAGGTTTAATCCCCCGTCGCAAGTGACGGGGCCAAACTGTCTCCGCAGGAATGACAAACAACAATCCTTACACAGACAACCCAGTAAGAAATACCTCCAGCCCTTAAAAAATATATGTTTGACAATGTTTTGAAACTTAATAGAATTGTGCGGGTAACAGCTTTCTGAAGGATGTAAAGGAAATAGCAAGCTCTAATTAAGCCGTTAGGAGCAAAACTAAGGCATAGTGGTTCCCATTGTGCCGCTGAAAAACAGGAGGTTTTTATGTCGAACGAACAGGTACAAGGGGGAAAAACATCAACCGGTCACTTTCGATGGATTATCTGTGCACTGCTGTTTACAGCGATTGCCCTGAACTACATTGACCGGCAAATCCTCGGCCTTCTAAAACCGATGCTGGAGAAAAGCCTGAACTGGAGCGAAGAAGATTTCGGCTATATCGTCATCGCTTTTACCATCGCATACGGGATAAGCTATACCTGCGGAGGATGGTTTATGGACCGAGTGGGCGTCAAATTGGGTTTTGTCATTGCGGTTGTTCTATGGAGTCTGGCGGAGATGGCCCACGCTCTGAACTGGTACATCCCGATTGAAGCCAGAATAGGGATATTCGGGATATCTGCGACGGTGTTCGGCTTTTGCGTTGCGCGTGCCGTGCTTGGTATAGCAGAAGGAGGCAGCTACCCAGCCCTTAATAAAACCATCAGCGAATGGTTCCCCAAGAAAGAACGTGCGTTTGCATTCGGTATTGCCAACTCCGGCACCGCCATCGGCGCCATAGCAGCACCATTACTGATATTGTGGCTTGCCACTGATTTCAGCTGGCCGATAGCTTTCATAGTAACAGGCGCCATGGGCTTGTTTTGGGCTGTTTTCTGGCTGCCGCTTTACGCGAACCCGCATAAGCATAAACGAATTTCAGCGGCGGAGCTTGCTCACATTGACGCCGACCCGCCGGACCCGCCGGGCATAAAAGTCCCGTGGCGGACGCTGCTGAAATATCGCCAGACGTGGATGTATATCGTGGGGACAGGTATCAGCGGCACAGTGTGGTGGTTCTGGCTGTACTGGGGTCCTGACTTTCTGCACAAGCAATACGGTCTGGATGTTAAAAGTCTGGGCTGGCCGATGGTGGTTGTTTACCTGATAACAGGCATAGGCAGTATCACAGGCGGGTACCTATCCGGGTGGTTTATGAAACTGGGATGGTCAATAAACGCTTCCCGCAAGATGGCGATGCTGGCCTGCGCCCTGTGTGTAGTGCCGGTCTTTTTGGCATCAATCATCGCTAACGCGTGGGTAGGAGCGATACTGATGGGTCTTGCGATGGCGGCGCACCAGGGATTTGCGGCGAATCTTTTTACAATGGTTTCGGACACAGCGCCTCGCCGAGTAGTGGGCTCAATCGTAGGCCTGGGCGGCACGGCGGCCTGTATCGGCACATTCTTTACCGGGATATACGTACCTAAAATTCTCGAAGCGACCGGCAAATACCAGTTAGTGCTGATTATCGCGTCCTGCGCTTATGTGGTAACCCTACTGATAATTCACTTGATTAACCCGAAGCTGAAACCGATGGAGTTCGACGTTTCGCAGGCAGCGAAGACCAAATGAGGAACAAAACCGTACTGTTTTTGTTCTTTATATGCACGGTATTGATGATTCCCACCGGCTGCGGGAAAAAAGGCGCAGCCGGTGCTGAGGTGGTATTGAAGTTAGGCCACGGCCTGGACACAGCCCATCCCGCACATAAGGCGATGGTGTATATGGCCGAGAGGGTCGCGGAAAAATCCGGCGGTCGAATGAAGATTGAGATTTTTCCGAACGAACAGTTAGGCAATGAAAAGGAATTATTAGAATCGCTGCAACTCGGCTACCTTGCGGTGACCAAGACCTCTTCGGCACCACTGGAAGGGTTCGTGCCGGAAATGAGGATTTTCGGCATTCCATACCTCTTTAGAGACTCCGAACATTTCTGGAAAGTATTAGAAGGACCTATAGGGAAGAAGCTGCTTCTTGCGGGACAATCGAAGGGACTTCGCGGCTTATGTTTCTACGACGCCGGGGCGAGAAGTTTTTACGCCAAAAAAGCAATCAACTCCCCTGCCGACCTGAAAGGATTAAAAATCCGCGTGCAAATCAGCGTTATGCAGATGAAAATGATAGATGCTATGGGCGGTTCTTCAACGCCGATTCCGTACGGCGAAATTTATACGGCGCTGGACCAGGGCGTCGTTGACGCGGCGGAAAACAACACGCCGTCATTTTACGCAAGCCGGCATTACGAGATATGCAAATATTACACAATGGACGAACACGCAAGGCTGCCTGATATACTCATAATCAGCGCGCGGGTGTGGAACAATCTCAAGGGCGAATTTCAGCAGATACTTCAGGAGGCCGTGGATGAATCTGTTGAATACCAGCGCAAGATTTGGAACGAAGCTGAAGAAAATGACCTCAAAATTGTAAAGGACGCAGGCGTGAAGGTTATATATCCGGACAAGAAGCCCTTCCGGGAATCAGTTAAAAGTGTATGGGACGAATTTGACGGCACCGAAATCGGCGACTTAATCAATCGGATACAAGAGGTAAAGTAACGGTGTTCAAAACAATAAAAAAGATATTAGACCGAACACTTGAGATACTGGTTATGACGGCTATGGCAGTACTTACAGTGGACGTGCTATGGCAGGTCTTTACGCGATTTGTCCTCAATAATCCGAGCACGTGGACGGAAGAGCTGGCAACATTTCTGCTCATCTGGGTCGCAATGCTTGGAGCCGCGGTTGCGCTTGGCATGGGCGCTCATCTCGGCATTGACTACCTTGTAAATAAATTGTCCATAAGGAAAAAACTTTGGACGGAGGTCTTCGTATTTCTTTGCATAGCACTATTTTCGTTATGCGTGATGGTTACAGGCGGAATCGACCTCGTTATCAGCACTTTGCAATTAGGACAGGTATCGCCGGCGCTCGGGATTAAAACCGGATACGTGTATCTGGCGATACCAATCAGCGGTTTTTTTCTCGTGTTTTATTCCGTTATCGGGCTGGTCGAAAGGCTGGTCGGATTATTCAAACCTGTTTCACAGCAAAACATTGCGCCGCCGAGCGAACGGGTCGGTATAGACTGACGCCAAATTGAGAATGTGTAAAAGGGTATTATAGTGAGTTTGCCCATATTAGTTCTGGCCGTGAGTTTCTTCATACTGGTCGCTTTAAATGTGCCGGTGGCATTCTGTATGGGCATCTCAACGGTCCTCGCACTTTTGGCTATGGGCGATTTGCCGGCGTTTGTGGCTACGGCACACAAGATAGCCACTGGCATCGACAGTTTCACTCTGCTGGCGATACCATTTTTCATTTTGTCGGGTCTATTGATTGGACAAGGAGGTATTGCCCGGCGATTAATCGACTTTGCGAATGTTCTGGTGGGCCGATTCCGCGGCGGACTGGCTTTCGTAAACGTTCTGACCTGTATGCTATTCGGCGCGATATCCGGTTCGGCGGCGGCAGCGGTGTCGGCCATCGGAGGCTTTATGATTCCGCTGATGAATAAAATGGGCTATAACCGGGAATTCAACGCATCGGTTACTATAACCGCAGCAACAACGGGGCTGCTAATACCACCAAGCAACGTTATGATTGTCTATTCGCTGGCTACCGGCGGTATTGTTTCGATTGCGGCCCTATTCGTAGCAGGATATCTGCCCGGTATTCTGGTAGGGGTCGGACTGATGGTTGTCGCCGGATGGATATCCGTTAAACATAACTACGGCAAAGGAGAAACCTTCGCCTTCAAGGAGGCCGTGTTACGTCTCCTGCAGGCAATTCCGCCAATGATGCTCGTGGTCATCGTAGTCGGCGGCATCCTTATGGGGTGGTTTACACCGACAGAAGCCTCGGCGGTCGGCGTTCTTTATACATTAATTCTGGCTGTGGCGGTGTATAAAGAGGTGAAGGTCAAAGACCTGCCGAAGATTCTTCTTCAGTGCGGCGTTATTACATCGGTAGTTTTTCTGCTCATAGGGACAAGTATGGCGATGTCGTGGGTGCTGGCATCAGAAAATATTCCCCAGAATATAAGCGCCAGCCTGATGAGTCTTACGAGCAATAAAGTTGTCGTTTTACTGATAATCAGCACTATCCTGCTGGTGGTGGGATGCTTTATGGATATGACGCCGGCCATACTGATATTCACACCTATCTTTTTACCTGTTGTTCAGAAATTCGGGATGCACCCGCTGCACTTCGGTATCATAATGATTATGAATTTAAGTATAGGTCTGTGCACGCCGCCGGTCGGGACATGTCTTTTCCTCGGCTGCGGTATAGCGGAAACCACGGTAACCAAAGTGATACGCCACATTCTGCCATTTTTTGCCTCGATGGTAATTACGCTGCTGATTACTGTTTACGTACCTGAAATATCCCTGTGGCTGCCCGAAAAACTCGGGCTTATTAAGTAGATAAGCTGCATCCATCCACCAAAAGGAGGCGGGCCGGCTACAACTTGACAAGCGTATAACGGCGCTGTAAAATCGCGGTTTTTAACAGGATAGGAACGGATATGAAACGCTTATTGAAGAAGATATTGTTTGTGTTATGTATTGTGGTTTCAGTTTGTCCGGTAACCAATGCTGACGACGGCTACGGGCTTTGGCTGTCCTGTAAAAAGCTGGATGATGCAAAGACGCTGAAAGAATACCAAAAGGTTTTTTCCTGTATTGTAGTCGAGGGCCAGTCTGAAACACTCGGCATCGTCCGAGAGGAAATTAAAAAGGGGCTGGATGGACTTTTAGGAGCCGATTTGCCTATACAAAGCACACTCACAAAAGGCGCTCTTGTCATCGGCACGCCGAGGCAATCTCAAATCATACAGAAACTGGATTTATCCAAAAAACTGGCGGACATAGGCCGTGAAGGATTCCTGATTAAATCGGTCAAGATTGACGGCAATCCGACGGTAGTCATCGCCGCAAACGAGGACATAGGCCTTTTATACGGAACTTTTGATTTATTGCGGCTTATGCAAATGGGACAATCCTTAAAGAAAGTAAATATCAGCTCGAAGCCGCGAATTCAATACCGCCTTTTGGACCATTGGGACAGGCTCGATGGTTCCATATCGGACAATCGCGGCTACGCCGGTAAATCATTATGGAAATGGGATGAGCTGCCTGAGACAGTAGACCCGCGATATAAAGATTATGCGCGGGCAAACGCCTCGATTGGCATCAATGGTGTGGTTCCCAACAGTGTCAATGCCGACCCGGCCATCCTTAAGGCTGAATACCTCAAAAAAGTTGCCAAGCTGGCGGAAGTTTTTCGCCCTTACGGCATCAGGGTATTTCTATCGGTCAATTTTTCATCTCCAATATCGGCCAAGTTCGACCACGAGAGCAACCGAAGAGGCGGCATAGGTAATCTTAAAACCTCCGACCCGTGCGACCCGAAAGTCAAACAATGGTGGAAGGATAAAGCAAAGGAGATATATCAGCTCATTCCTGACTTCGGCGGATTTCTGGTAAAGGCCAGCTCCGAGGGCATGCCCGGCCCGCAGCAGGAATATAACAGGACCCACGCAGATGGGACGAATATGCTGGCTGAAGCCCTGGCTCCTTATGGCGGCGTAGTGATGTGGCGGTCATTTGTCTATAACGCAGACGTTGACCCTGACCGTTCGAAACGGGCGTATCTGGAATTTGTTCCTTTCGACGGAAAGTTTAGCCCGAATGTTTTCATTCAAACCAAAAATGGGCCGATTGACTTTCAGCCCCGCGAACCTGTCAATTCACTGTTCGGGGCAATGCCGAAGACACCTTTGATGCTGGAGCTGCAAATTATGCAGGAGTATCTGGGACATTCGACGCATCTGGTTTATTTGGCGCCGATGTGGAAAGAATACCTCGAGTTCGATACTTACGCGAAAGGCAAAGGCTCGACCCTTGCTTCGATTATAGACGGGAGTTCGCATAATTACAAGATGACCGGCATCGCAGGCGTAACGAATACCGGCGACGACCGAAACTGGTGCGGACACATCTTCGGGCAGGCCAACTGGTATGCATTCGGGCGCCTGGGGTGGGACCCCGGCTTATCCAGCGAGACGATAGCTGAAGAATGGATTCGCATGACGCTGAGCCGGAATGACAAAGCTGTCAAGGAAATCGAATCAATGATGATGGGGTCGCGGGAGGCGTGCGTTAACTATATGACGCCGCTCGGCCTGCACCACATTATGCAGGAAGGTTTTCATTACGGCCCGCAGCCGTCACTTGATAAGAGCGGCAGGATAGACTGGACGAGCGTTTATTACCATCGTGCGGATGCCAACGGCCTTGGTTTCGACAGAAGCTCGACCGGCAGTAATGCAACATCACAGTATTTTCCGCCAAACGCCAAGATGTTCGACAGTTTGAAAAAATGCCCCGAAAAGTATCTGCTCTGGTTCCACCATGTCCCATGGGGCTACAAGATGAAATCCGGCAGGACTTTGTGGGACGAGTTGTGTTACAGATATTATACAGGCGTCGATTATGTAAAAGAGATGGAACACACGTGGGCGATGCTGGAAAAGGACGTCGACCCTGAGATATATCTGCAGGTTAAGAGGAAATTATCCACACAGGAAGAGGACGCCGCCATCTGGCGGGATACGTGCACCAGCTATTTTCAGAAATTCAGCAACAGGCCTGTGCCTGCCTATAAATGATATTATTAACCATCATTAAGTAAGGAGTTTCGTCATGCGAGCAACGAATTGGACAAAAATTATCGTGGTAACCGCACTTTGCCTGTTCCTTTTAAATCTTTCCTCGTGCGTAGCCCCCGGAGCAAAACCCGGAGTAAAACCCGAGGTCTCAATCACTTGCCCGCATCGCTATGTGGATACTGTCGCAAGCGAAGGCAGTTTCCAGCTTGCGAAGAAAAATGAACTTGCGGCCATATATGTCGATTCGGAAGACTGGGCAGGCGTTGTTCGCGCGGCGGGCGACCTGCGGGCGGACATCAATCGCGTTACCGGCCGAACCCCGAAGATTACAAACAAGGAAACCACGCTCGGTAAAAACACCGTAATTATAGGCACACTTGGAAAAAGCAAACTCATCGACCAATTAGTCAAAGAGGTCAAGATAGATGCGTCGAAAATCGACGGCAAGTGGGAATCATTTATCATCGCGGTCGTGCCAAAACCGCTACCCGGCGTCGAGAACGCTCTTGTTATAGCAGGCAGCGACAAAAGAGGAACTATTTACGGCATATATGACCTGTCTGAAAAAATCGGAGTGTCACCGTGGTATTGGTGGGCGGACGTTCCGGCCGAACATAAAGATGCTCTCTTCATCAAGGCAGGTCAATATATAGAGGGCCCCCCTGCCGTTAAGTATCGCGGAATCTTTATCAATGACGAAGGCTGGGCGCTCGGCCCGTGGGCCAACGAAAAATTCGGCGGCTTCAACAATAAAATGTACGTTCACATGTTTGAGCTTCTGCTCCGATTGAAAGCCAATCATCTCTGGCCGGGGATGTGGGGCAAATACTTCGGCGAGGATCCAATGAGCCCGAAACTGGCAGATGAGTACGGCATCGTAATGGGCTCAGCTCACTGCGAACCTTTGCTTTTCAACAATGACCCCGGAGCCAGGAAGTGGGTTTCAGATACGATGGGCAAATGGAATTACGGCACCAACAAGGCAAATATATGCAAAGTTCTGGATGAAACCGTCGCAGCAAGGGGACAATACGAGAACCTATATACCGTCGGATTGCGAGGAGTCCACGACACGAAGATGGAAGGCAATATAGATATAAAGGCGCAAGTCGCTCTGTTAGAACAGGTATTCGAAGACCAGCGGGCGATTCTTAGCAAATACATAAAGAAAGATATCACGGACATCCCACAGGTTTTTGTCCCTTATAAAGAAGTTCAGGATTATTTAGACAGCGGCCTGAAGGTCCCCGATGATGTAACCATTATGTGGAGCGATGACAACTGGGGCAATATCCGCAGGCTGCCCAACCCCAAAGATAAGCCACGAGCCGGCGGCGCCGGTGTTTATTATCATTACGATTTCCACGGCGGCCCCCGCTCATACGAATGGCTCAACACCAGTCCTATACCAAGAGTCTGGGAGCAGATGCACCTGGCTTATCAACACGGTGCTGACAGAATCTGGATTGTGAACGTCGGCGACCTAAAGCCGATGGAATTTCCAATTTCGTTCTTCCTTGATTACGCATGGAATCCTGATAAATGGCCTGCAGAGAGATTACCTGAATATACCAAACTCTGGGCAGAGCAGCAATTCGGCCCCGAGTATGCGGTGGACATTGCCGATATCCTCGACAAATACACAAAATACAACGGCCGACGCAAACCAGAGAGTTTGGCTCCAGACACCTATAGTCTGGTGAACTACCGCGAGGCGGAAACGGTTGTCGCCGAGTACAACGAAATAGCCGATAAGGCCGAGAAGATTTACAAAAGTATTCCAGCTAAATACAAAGATGCCTATTATCAACTCGTGCAGTACCCGGTGGCAGCTTGTGCTAATTTAAACGAGTTATATTTGGCCCTCGGCAAAAATCGCCTCTATGAGAAACAAGGACGCGCCGCCACCAACGATATGACTGATAAAGTTAAAGAGTTGTTTAAGAAAGATGCCGATCTTTCCAATTATTATCATAAGGAAATGGCAAATGGAAAATGGAACCATATAATGGCCACTACGCACATCGGCTACACATCATGGAATCCGCCGCCGAAAAATATTATGCCCGAAGTCAATAATATTACGCTTCCTAAGGCCGCGGATATGGGCGTTGCTATTGAAGGCTCAGACAGCTGGTGGCCGATGGACAACAGCAAAGCTATCCTGCCCGAGTTCGATCTGTTTAATCAGCAGAAATACTACGTAGAGGTATTCAATCGGGGACAAACGCCTTTCGACTATAAAATCGAATCAGCAGAACCGTGGCTGATTGTTACGCCTAATCAGGGAAAGGTTGATAAAGAGCAGCGAGTTTGTGTAAGCGTGGACTGGCAAAAGGCGCCAGCCGGGAAGAATAGTGCCGCGATTACCATAACGGGGCCTGACAATAAACAGGTCGTTGTCAATGCTCCTATCAACAATCCTGCTTCTCCGAAGCCGGAAGAGGTCAAGGGTTTTGTCGAGAGCAACGGTTATGTCTCCATCGAAGCTGAGCATTATGCCCGCGCGGTGGAAGCACCGCCCGTTAAGTGGCTGCGTATTCCCGATTTGAGCCGGACACTTTCCGGAATAACTCCTGTGCCGGTAACATCTGAAAGTCAGAAACCCGAAGGAGACAGCCCCCGCCTTGAGTATCCTATGTATCTCTTTAACAGCGGCAAGGTGGAAGTGAAGGTGTACGTATGTCCTACCCAAAACTTCCTTAATACTGGCGGACTGCGGTATGCTGTTTCGTTCGATGATGAGACGCCTCAAATTGTCAATATCCACGTGAATGATCTTGCAGTTCCTGACTGGAAGTATCCTCCAGGCTGGAACCAGGCGGTAATGGAGAATATTAAAATAACAACCTCCGAACATAATATCGGAAAGCCCGGCGAGCATGTTCTGAAATTCTGGATGGTTGACCCCGGCATCGTGCTACAGAAAATTGTTGTCGATACCGGCGGCGTCAAACCAAGTTATCTCGGCCCGCCCGAAAGCTATCGCAAAGGCTGTCCGGTTGTCTCGCCTGAAGGCTGTTCCCAGGGAAAGAAACCGTGATTAAAAAATTATCAGAGCCGCTATAGGCGACTCTGACTAAAATCCGGAATATCCTGCAAAAGGCCGCGGAAACAAATTAACGCGGCCTTTTGCTTTTTCCCTTTGCCTTGCCAGCCGCTTCGGGTAGAATTCAAGGTCAGCACAAGAAAGCGAAATTTTTTAAGGCAAATAAACCATAAAAGCCACGGGAGAAAAAAAATGAAAACAAAAAAAACAGTTTTAAAATCTATTGTGCTGCCTCTGGTGATTTTGCTGGTTATTCTCACAGCCGCATTCTTTCTTGTCGGCACCAGCCTGATAAAAAGCGGCATTGAAAAGGCGGCCAGCTCCGCCCTCGGCGTGCCTGTCACAATAAAGGACATAGACCTGTCGATTTTACGGGGCCGTGTCATCGTACAGGGGCTGGTTGTGAAAAACCCGCCGGGTTATGCCAACGAAACCCTGCTGGAACTCGGCGAGGCAACGGTCAATCTTAATATCGGCTCGCTAATGAGTGACACCGTCAAGATACAGCTTGTAAAACTCGACGACACGAAGCTGACAATGGAGCAAAAAGGGCTGTCGAACAATCTCAAAGAAGTTTTGGACAATCTGCCCAAAGAGGAGAAGAAAGCAGAGCCGAAGGAAGAAGGCAAGAACCTGCTTATCAATCATCTAGAGATAACCAACACAGACGTCAGAGTCAAGGTGCTGCCTGTTCCCGGGAAAAGCGACACTATAAGCTTGAAACTCGACCCGATAATTATGGATAATCTCGGGACTGATAAAAAGCTCAGCATAGGCATACTGGCAGCGAAGGTCCTCAAAGCAATAGCGACAGGTGTTGCCAAACAAGGCGCCGGCGTACTGCCTGACGAAATGGTGAAAGGCATCGGGTCTTCGGCTGACAAGGCAACCGAGATGGGCAAAGCCGCAACCGAAGAAGGTAAGAAAGCACTCGACTCCGGAAAAGAAGCCCTTGAAGGCATCAAGGGACTCTTCAAGAAATAAATATACCGACTATAGATCTTTCAGAAGAACATTCGCCGGTGATTTTTCAATAGTTTCACCGAATTGCCGCAGGCAATTGGAGAGCTTATCCAGCTCGCTTACTTTGGCCACTGGTATATCGGTAGTGCCATACTGCTCAAGCCGGTCAATGACGAACTTTATCGTGATTTTTTCAACGTCAACGGCGGGCTGATAGGCAAACTCGTTGTACTTGCCATTCCCGACCTCCGACAATACTCCAGCCTCTGACAGTTCGTATAAAATCTGCCTGACCAATCGAATCGGAATTTCCAGTTCGTGCGAAAACCAACGGGCATCGACCGGCTTTTCAGCGTTGCAAAACTTTTTCACCGACCGCTGCACAATAAGCAAGGAAAGCTGCTTTTTGAACAATTTACTGACCGACAAACAATCGGGTTCAAACTCATACGTTTCGACATTTTGATGGGCAAACGACACCTCGGCGCCGAATAAAACAATAAGCCAGCTCATCTGAAGCCACAGTAAAAACAAAGGCAGCGCCGCAAAGCTGCCGTATATAGCGTATCTCGTGGTAATCTGAACCTGGAAATTGACGTATGCCCACTGAACAAACTGAAATAAAGCTCCTGCGACTATGCCGGCTATCAGGCCAGATACAAATCTCACCTTCGTATTCGGCATAAAAATGAAAATAAACGTGAAAGAAACCCAGACTGTAATATAAGGCAGCAACTTCATCACATACCAGAACACCGGCCCAAAGTTTCTCAATACTGGAATTTTTTCGATTATGGTTTGAATCTGGCCGCAGAGAAAAACAGTTACCCCGCCGGCTACTACCAACAAAATCGGGCATACGAGCATCGTTATCAGGTAATCGCTGAATTTCCTACCAAAAGTCCTCGGCTTAACTACGCCCCATATATCGTTAAAGGAACCTTCAACACTGCCAAGTAAACTGATAATAGTCCAAAACAAGAAAACGACACCTATACCAGCTACGACACCGCCACTGGCCCGGTCGAGAAGTGAATTAGCAAAAGCAATAATCCTATTAGCAACTTCCTCATGACCTTTCATCTTTTCGAGAATTTGCGATGCCATGCGTTCCTGCAGCCCAAATCCCTTGGCGATTCCGAACATCAAGGCAATAACCGGCACAATCGAAAGCAATGAGTAGAAAGTCAGAGCAGATGCTCTAAACCTGCACTTGTTCTCGTCAAAGCCGCGAAAGGCAAGAACAATTATGCGGATAAGCCGGATGGCAAATGATTTGCTGCGAGGATGGTCCTTCAGGCGTATCCGCCAAATATCCCTTTTGACAAAATTCATCAATTTTGCGAACATAACAGGCCCTTTCTTGTCTAAATTACACCACCCAATACCGCCGTGGCAGATTATACAGAACATCAGGACAGTTTTCAATAACGCTTGTTTAATATCGCGTGCTGCTCTTTCGTCTCGCTTCATCCGCCTGCGAAACGGAATTAGAGAATTGATTAACGTGGTGAACTTGTGGCATAGGCGCAGTTTTGTTATACTTTTGAAACAATGGATGGAAGACAGTTTGCGAAATTGCTGATACCTGTAAAAAAGGCCCATTTAGGAAAAGGGATTTTTAGATGGCCCGCGAGGCCGATACTTGCCAGCCCACGCAGCGTCGATGTCCTGCCCCTCGAACAACTCAGCAGAGACTTAAAAGAAAAAAATATCAAAGCCAGCGTGGACAGGAATACTCTCGGTCAAGCGGCTGTGAAGGTAAACAGGGACAAGAAAATCGGAAACGACGAGGCATACAGGCTTGCCGTAACACCTGATGGAATAGAAGTTTATGCAAAAGCAGACGCTGGAGCATACTATGCTCTACAAACACTGAGAGACCTCGTTTCAATATACGGCAAGGTGCTGCCAGCGTGCGTTATAGAAGACAAGCCGGATTTTCGCAGGCGAGGCATCTATCACGACTGCTCCCGCGGAAAAGTACCAAAACTGGCTACCCTCAAGGACCTCGTTGAGCGGCTTGCACACTGGAAGATTAATGAATTAGAGCTTTACGTGGAAAACGTTTTCGCCTTTAAACAACATCCAGATATCGGTAAAGGTTACAGCCCATTCACGGCGGAAGAGATTCTGTCTTTGCAGGAATGCTGCCGAGCGCACCATATAAAACTTGTCGGGTCATTAGCGAGTTTCGGACATTTTGAGAAGATTTTGTCGCTGCCAAAGTACAGGGACTTAGGCGAGATGCCGGGATTTCGAGGTTTTCCAGGCGGGACAACGCTTTGTCCGACCGACCCACGGTCGATTAAGCTAATCAGCGAACTTTACAGTGAATTTGTTCCGCTATTCGAGGCGGAGGATTTCAATGTCTGCTGCGATGAGACGTTGGAACTCGGCAAAGGGCGCAGCAAAGAACGTGCAACCCAAATCGGGGCCGGAGAAGTATACCTGGAATTTCTGCTAAAGATACATCGGCTGTGCGAGAAATACGGGAAACGGATGAACGCATGGGCAGACATGGTGCTGAAATATCCAGAGCTATTGAAGAAGCTGCCGCGAGAGATGGTACTTCTCAACTGGGAGTATGAAAGCAACGGGGAAAATATAGGGAAGACCGGCGAAATAGCAAAGTCAGGGATGCGGTTTATGGTTTGTCCGGGGACGAGCGGATGGCTGACGCACGGCTCGCGGATGGCTAATTCGATGGGAAACGTAAGAAATTTTACTGCTGCCGGGCGGAGATATAACGCGGAAGGCCTGCTTAATACGGACTGGGGGGACAGGGGACATCACAACTTTCTCGGAGCAAGTCTTCACAGCTTCGCACACGGCGCGGCACATTCATGGAACAGCAGAGCGGTTGACGAAAAAAGATTTACGGAGAATTTCTGTTATCACGTATTCGGCCAGAAGACAAACAAAATGGCAAAGAAGCTGACGCTGTTAGGCAATACATATAGTATGTGCGGAAAACCGGTGCGTAACAAATCTTTGCTATATGATGCGCTGGTTGAGCCGCTTCTGCACACCGCCCCCCCTGCCCAAAGCTGCATCGATATGACCAAGCCGGCAGGATTGAGGCGGATTCTGGACAAGTTGTCTGACGGCAAGGGCTGGCCTGAAGCTTCAGGAACGACGGAAGTATTTGAGAAAACAGCACTTAGAGAGCTAAAAGCGGCGGAGCGAATGGACTGCCTGGCGTGCAGGCGGGCACTGGCAGCAAAGGCGCTGCGAGCGGGTAAAGATGTTAACAAGTCAGAGTTAATGCAATTAGGCAAGTCAATAAAAGAGATGAGCGAAGAATTCGAGGAACTTTGGCTGCTGCGCAATAAAACTTCGCGATTGAAAGACAACATGAAACTATTTAAACAAGTCGAACGGGAATCGTATCATTTAGCCGATAAGAAGAAGAGATTATGACAGGAAGTGAAATTACAAAGCTGCAAAGAAAAACACGGATGCGCGTGGCGGGATTGATGTCAGGCACATCAGCCGACGGTATTGACGCTGCAATTATTGATATTAACAAGGACAAGATAAATGTCCTGGCGTATGATACGTTTCCGTATCCTGATGCGGTTCGCCGAGGTATCTTCAAACTTGTCGAATCGAAAGAGGCCGGGGCGGCGGATGTGAGTCACCTGAATTTTGTAATCGGCGAGGTATTTGCGGAGGCGGTGCTGAAGCTTTGCAGGAAAAGCAGAATAGATTTAAAGACGATTGACCTGATAGGGTCGCACGGACAAACAATTTATCATAATCCAAAGCGGCACTGCACTTTGCAGATTGGCGAGGCGGCGGTAATTGCCCAGCGGACGGGAATTACGACGGTGTCGGATTTTCGGCCAAGAGATATGGCGGCGGGCGGGCAAGGGGCACCGCTGGTACCTTTCGCAGATTATATCCTGTTTCGAGACAAGAAAAAAAGCCGAGCCATCCAGAATATCGGAGGGATTGCCAATGTGACTTATCTGCCGGCGGACTGTCAAAGGCGTGATATTATCGCCTTCGATACGGGGCCTGGGAATATGATAATCGACGGAATCGTTCGGCTGGTAACGAAGGGCAGAAAGAAATTTGACCAAAACGGCAAAATAGCCGGGCGAGGCACGGTTAATAAAAAATTGCTCAGTGATATGCTGCGGTATCCGTTTTTCAGAAAGCGGCCTCCAAAATCGACCGGACGTGAGATGTTCGGGAAAGAATATTGCGATGCCTTATACAAGCGTACGATGAGAAAAAAACTTTCCGCCGAAGATATTATAGCTACTGCGACGGCTTTTACGGCAGCGAGCATAGGTTTATCCTATAAGCGATTTCTGCCCGCGATGCCGGGTGAACTGATATTGTGCGGCGGCGGGGCCAAAAACGATACGCTGATTAAGATGTTGCGGGAGGAGCTGGGCAGGGTTAAAATCCTCGACAGTTGCGACCTTGGCATTAACTGCGATGCCAAAGAGGCAATTTCGTTTGCCATATTGGCACACGCTACAATTAAAGGGATTGCCAACAATGTCCCCGGCGCTACCGGGGCAAAGGAACCATTAATCTTAGGGAAAATAGTACCCGCATAATGAGAAGACACAAACCGCTTCCAACTACCGAAAAGAGTAACCGCAAAAGTAAAAAGATAGACCGGCTGTCAACGCAGCAGATAATAAAGCTGATTAATTCCGAGGACAAGCTTGTTGCACCCGCGGTCGGCAAAGAGCGCAAAAATATCGCCAAGGCGGTCGATATGATAGTAGAGCGCCTTCGACAAGGAGGACGATTATTCTACGTTGGGGCCGGGACGAGCGGCCGGCTGGGCGTGCTTGATGCATCGGAATGTCCGCCGACTTTCGGCGTTCGACCTTCTTTAGTGCAGGGGATTATAGCCGGCGGCAAACGTGCGCTGGTAAGGGCTGTAGAGGGAGCTGAAGACAGCGAAAATGACGGAGCAAAGGCAATAGTAAAAAAGGGGATTGGGGCAAAGGACGTGGTTATCGGAATTGCCGCCTGCGGTATAACCCCTTTCGTTCGCGGCGCTTTAAGGCAGGCAGCGAAAATAAAAACAGGCACTATCTTTATCACCTGTTCCAAGACAACAGGCAGAGACGTCCCCGCACAAATAGTCATAAACCCGATTGTAGGGCCGGAAGTCATTTGCGGTTCAACACGGATGAAGGCTGGCACGGCAACGAAACTTGTTCTCAATAGTCTAACCACGGCAGCAATGATTAAAATGGGCAAGGTCTACGGGAACCTGATGGTTGACCTCAACGCAACAAACCAAAAGCTGCAAGACAGGTCCGTAAGAATTGTTTCACAATTGACCGGCCTTTCACGAACAAAGGCTCAGAAATTACTCGAGCAGGCAAAAGGGAAAGTCAAGCCTGCGGTCGTAATGCACTTTCGCAATGTGGATTCCCGCCGGGCAGATATTATCCTTCAGGAAAGCAGACAATCATTGAGAAAAGCCATAAGGGAAAATAAATGATTCATTTCAGTTTAGCGCAAAATATCGCGGCAGCTATAGGTCAAACTGATTTAATCATCGTTGGGTCGGCGATTTTACTTCTCTTTGTCATTTCATATATCTTCGGGCGCGAAGAAAAAGATATAAACGACTACTTTCTCGGCAGCAGAAAGATTCCTTCGATTGTCGCGTGCCTGTCTTTCGTAGCAACTGAAGTTAGCGCGCTTACAATCGTCGGCGTGCCGGCAACGGCATTCAGCGAGAACTGGGAGTACCTGCAGTTTTTTATCGGCTCGGCTGCTGCACGCATAGCGGTGGCGTTTCTGTTCATACCGGTATTTTATAAATACAACTGCACGAGCATATATGAATTTTTAAGGCACCGCTTCGGGCCGGAGACACAATATGCGGGTTCGATTTTCTTTTTTATTACGCGGTTAATATCGTCAGGCATCAGGTTGTATGCCGCGTGCATGGGGGTCGGGATTATTATGGGCTGGAGTCTGGCACAAACAATTCTGGTATTTACGGCGGTAAGTATCATATTCATCGCATTCGGGGGCATAAAAGCGGTGGTTTGGGCAGGCGCATATCAGGCGATAGTATTCTTCGCTGCGGGCGCTGCGATACTGACTTATCTTTCGCTGCACATAAATGGCGGATTGTCCGCCGCATGGCAAACCGCAGGCGAAGCGGGACGACTCAGTATTTTTAATTTTAAATTCGACCTTAATAATCCCACGACCTTTTGGGCGGGCAGCATCAACGCTTTTTTCATCGGCTTAGCTGTCTTCGGCACCGACCAAGAATTGATGCAAAGGTTACTTACGGTCAGGACCAGAAAGACAAGCCAGAAGACAATTATTATGACTATATTGGCGGCGCTTCCGATTTTGTGCATATATCTGGGGATCGGCACTTTACTTTACGTATTCTACCAACAGAACCCTGACATCATTCAGCCGGGCAGGACCAAAGAAGTCCTTTCGCACTTTGTGACAAATTCTCTGCCGGCCGGCTTAAAAGGATTGATGCTTTCAGCAATTATATTAGCCAGCATTGACTCTCCGTTAAGTTCGCTTGCCTCGTCTTTTGTGACGGATATTTACCGCCCGCTCATC
Organism: Phycisphaerae bacterium; assembly: GCA_028714855.1. Lineage (NCBI taxonomy): Bacteria > Pseudomonadati > Planctomycetota > Phycisphaerae > Phycisphaerae bacterium. The sequence goes on from JAQTLP010000005.1 coordinate 125,643, forward strand.
AAAAAAACCGCGACGGAAAAACACTATTTAATGATTTCGAGGGCGGGAGTGGTTGCTTTCGGCGTCATCCTGGCAACTATTGCCTTTTCGTGCGAATCGGTGGAAAACATATTGTGGTTCGCATTCGAGATATTTTCCCTGACTGGAGGCGCAACTCTCGGCGTTTTCATTCTCGGCGTGCTGACACGACGAAGGGCCAACCTCAGCAACGTAATCGCAATGATTATCAGCACGTTATCTGTGACGGCCCTGCTGCTAATGTCTCATAAAGGATATATTAAACTGGCGTGGAGCTGGCTGATAGTCATCGGCACAATAATAACGCTGATTTTGAACTGCCTGTTTAGCTGTATTAAGACAAAAGAGCGGCCGCAATAAACCAGGGATATTTGTGAGATGCGCAAAAAAAGACCTGCATTTACCTGCAGGTCTTAATAGCGGGGGCAGGATTCGAACCTGCGACCTCCGGGTTATGGGCCCGACGAGCTACCAGACTGCTCTACCCCGCGATCATTTCTAGTATTTCGTATTTTGTCGCTACACTATAAATACCACAAAAAGCATTTTTTATCAAGAGGTAAGGATTAAATTATAAATTTTCACGGATTTTAGCGGCGATTTGCTCGATTTTTCCTTCTTCGTATTCATAGGCCGGCCAGCGGTTAAAAACGCCATCGCCGGAGTTACGAGGAATTATGTGAAAGTGCAAATGGTCAACAAGCTGGCCAGCCGTCCTTCCGTTATTGCACAACACATTATAGCCGTCAGAATTCATCGCACCCGCTACGGCCGCGGCGATTTTGCCAAGCTGTGAAGCAACCCGGCTTAAAATTTCAGGAGGGCACTGATGCAATTTTTCAAAGTGCTGCTTGGGAATCACCAATGCATGACCGTCGCTTATTGGGCCGATATCCAAAAAAGAAAGAACAACGTCGTCTTCGTAAATTTTCGTAACCGGAATCTGTCCAGCCACCATTTTACAAAATACACAACCATTTACGCTCATTCCAGGCCTGTAGTCTAAATAATGAGTTACTGCTGTTTATCAGATTTGTCCGCTTCGTTTTTAACCTCGGCGGTACCTTCGGCCTTCTCTTTTTTAGTCTTTTTTCGAGAAGCTTTTTTGGCAGCAGCTTTGGTTTGTTTTTTTGTGCCCTCGTCAGCACCTACGAACTGCAGCAGGACGAGCCGGCCGTTATCGCCCAATCTTCTCTGAGACAGACGGATAATTCTTGTATAACCGCCCGGCCTGTCAAGATATCTGGGGCCAAGCTCACTGAACAATTTCCCGATTACCGTGCCCTTTTTGACAGCTTCACCATCTTCATCAGCTACAATATCACGATTGCCAAGCAGCATAATAGCTCGACGTCTGGCAGCCAACGTACCTTTTTTGGCCAATGTAATCATCTTTTCGGCAAAGGATTTTACCTCCTTGGCCTTTTCGGGAGTCGTTGAAATCGTTTCGTGCTGGATGAGTGAAGCGACCAGATTCCGGCGCATAGCCAAACGGTGCTCGGCTGTTCGATTTAACTGACGCCCTGCTATTCTATGACGCATACGCTCAAATCCTCTTATCTGTTACTATCATAATTAATCACCAATACCGGTCATTCCCAAAGACAAACCGATATCCGCAAGTTTTCTTTTGACTTCCCGCAGGCTCGTTTTACCGAAGCTGCGAACATTCAGCAAATCGGCTTCCGTCTTTTTCACCAGTTGGCCGACCGTTGTGACCTTTATTGCCTCAAGACAGTTGCTAACCCTCACCGATAATTCCAATTCCTGAATAGGGATACTCAGTTTTTTGGTTAATTCCTCATTCACCGTTTCTGCCGCTGCTTCTTCCAGAACGATTTGCTCGGTAACGGTTTCCTCTCCAAGCCCGAAATATTGCACGAACGGATTGATGTGCTTACGGAATATTTTGGCGGCCTCTACCAGCGCCATCTCCGGAGCAATTGTTCCATTGGTCCAAATTTCCAGAATCAGCCTGTCATAGTTGGTTCGCTGGCCGACGCGTGTGTCTTCAGTTATGTACCGAACTCTTGTAACCGGCGAATATACCGCATCAATCAATATTCTGCCAAGTTCCTGCTCAAATCTGTCCGCGGCGGCGATTCGTTCTGAAGCCGGCAAATAACCACGCCCCTTCTCAACCACCATTTCCATTTCAAAATTCACATCCTCAGTCAAAGTAGCTAACACCGCATCTTTGTTTATCAATTCTATGGCCGGGTCCGCAACTATATCGGCTGCCGTTACAACGCCGGCTTTGTTGGCCGAAACTTTCATTACCTTCGGACCTTCATCATTGAGCCGAACAATAAGATTCTTTACATTCAAAACTATTTCGGTGACATCTTCCATTACGCCCTTCAAGGAGGTAAATTCATGGTCGGCGCCGGTCACTTTAATGGATGTTACGGCGCTGCCTTCAAGGGAAGAAAGTAATACGCGTCTTAAGCTGTTACCGACAGTGGTGCCAAAACCACGTTCGAACGGCTCGATGAAGAATCGGCCATATTTATCACTCGAAACCTCTATATCTCGTTCAACATGAGTCGGCAATTCCAAACCACGCCATGTCACTCGCATATATACCTCCAATAATACCGTTTATTAACAATTCGTTATTGACCAGCAAAATCCAACCAAACGGCTACCTCGAACAGACCTCTACAATCAACTGCTCCTGAACCGGGATTTGAATATCATCCCTGGTGGGCAGTGCAACAACAGTAGCTTCGATATTTTCACTATTCACTTGCAGCCAATTTTGTGTGGTAAAGTTTGGGTTACTTTCCAATTGTCCCTTTACCTTCTTTTTGCTTTTTTCGGAACTCTTAACTGTTATCTTGTCACCGACTTTTACAATATAATCGCTGATATTAACTTTCCGTCCTTTTACACAAATATGGCCGTGGTTAATCAGGAGTCTGGCTGCCTTTCGTGACGGCGCGAAATTCACCTTATAAAGCACATTATCCAAACGCCTTTCCAGCAATTGCAGCAGAATTTCACCGGTATTACCCTTCACCCGCTCAGCTTTGTGGAAATACCTCATAAACTGTCGATCCAGAAGGCCGTAGTACCTTTTGACTTTTTGCTTTTCACGCAATCGAACACCATATTCGCTCGGCCTGCCTCTGCGCCAGCCGTGCATACCGGGACCCAAATTACGCTGTTTCTTTTCGATCGGGCACTTGGCCGTCTCACACCTGACGCCCTTGAGCATCAGCTTCATCGCCTCACGACGACAATGTTTACAAGATGAACCAAGATAACGTCCCATCTTCTTTATCTACCTCCAAAAACCATTTCAAGGCGTCCTATTTTATAACAAGCCATAAAAAACACGTTTTGGCGTCCTTTTACTTTATACCCGTCTTCGCTTCGGCGGCCGACAGCCATTATGCGGAAGCGGAGTAACATCTTCTATCGAGGCGATACGCAATCCAGCCTGTTGGAGGGCTGAGATTGCAGATTCGCGACCAGAACCAGGCCCCTTAACCCTAATCTCAATCTCGCGCACGCCGTTACGCATAGCGATATTGGCACAACGCTGTGCAGCCTGCTGAGCAGCAAAAGGGGTACTTTTGCGCGAACCCTTGAAACCGACACAGCCTGCTGAACCCGAGCAAATTGTGTCACCATCGGGGTCTGTAATTGTAATCAACGTATTGTTGAACGTCGCTTTTATGTACACTATAGCCCTGGCGACATTCTTCTTGACCTTTCGTTTTACAGTCGGTGTCGGCATTAAAAATCCTCAAATAACAAAACTATTACTTCCGAGCAGCAAGACCAAACTATGTACGCTGCTCCTTCACGCCTTTCTTACCTGCAACCGTCTTTCTCGGCCCTTTACGGGTTCGCGCATTACTCTGAGTGTGCTGGCCCCGAACAGGCAAACCTTTTCTGTGTCGTATGCCTCTATAACAGCCTATATCTCGCAAACGAGCGATATTTTGAGAGACCTGCCTGCGAAGCTGGCCTCCCACGGTATAATTATGGTCAATAATCTGAGTTATCCTGCTAAGCTCATCTTCACTGAGTTTGCTGGCCTTGACGTCTTTTTCAATCTTGGCCTCCTTCAAAATCATTTCTGAAGTATGGCGGCCTATACCATGAACATACGTCAACGAAATCAAGATGGATTTGTCACTAGGAATATCAATACCTACTATTCGGGGCATATCAGCTCCTTTTCGTATTCAGCCCGACGATAAAATCAACCCTGGCGCTGTTTATGTCTCGGGTTGGCACAAATCACCCGCACAACGCCCTTACGGCGAATAACCTTACAATTCTCACATATACGTTTTACAGAACTTCTGACTTTCATTTTTACAATCTACTTTCGTGTCCTATCTCATTTAGGACGAATTTCTCAATTTCGCAGAACTATTCGGCCTCTATTCAAATCATACGGCGACATTTCAACTGTAATAGTATCACCCGGCAAAATCCGAATAAAATGCATACGCATCTTGCCCGAAACATGCGCCAAAATCCTGTGGCCATTTTCCAGCTCCACTGTAAACATCGCATTCGGCAGCGCTTCAATCACTGTGGCCTGCAATTTTATTGTGCCCTTTCCTGCCATAGCTTTTCGCTTTCCTGCTTTCGCTACTTTACAGTCAGCACTTCACAACCATTTTTCACTATTGCAATCGTATGCTCAAAGTGAGCCGAACACTTTCCATCCTTTGTTACCACTACCCATCCGTTTTTCAGCGTTCGCACATCACTGGTACCGGCATTAACCATCGGCTCCACTGCCAGGATCATGCCTTCCGTCAGAATAATATCGCATCTGAGCAACTCATCACTGACAAAGTTGGGGACTTTGGGCTCTTCGTGCATCTTTTTACCGATGCCGTGTCCGACAAAATCCTTTACTACCGAAAAGCCGGCCGATTCCGCATAACCCTGCATTTCGGCGGCTATTTGGCTCCATTTTACGCCCGGTTTCGCTCGAGCTATCGCAATATCGAGAAGATGTTTAGTCGCATCTATAAGCCTGCGTTTATCTTCAGTAATCTCGCCGATAGCGACAGTAACAGCAGCATCTCCACAATAACCATCAAGCTTGGCGCCGAAATCAATGCTCAGGATATCGCCGTTCTTAAGTACAGCGGTCTCGGAAGGAATTCCGTGGACGACCTGCTCATTTATCGAGGCGCAAATTGCGCTCGGAAACGGCGCCGGAGCATAAGGACTGCGTACTCCTTTAAACAAAGCCGTTGCCCCGGCTTCGGTTGTAATCTGCGAAGCCATGCTGTCCAGCCAGCCGGTAGTTACTCCCGGTTCTGCAACCTCTTGTAATTTTAAAAGAACATCGGCTACAACAACACCTGCTTTACGAATCAGCTCAATCTCTCTTCGGCTGCGAAGCGTTATAGCCATTTAATTCCGTATCTCGCCTCATACTTTATTTCCGGCGAGAGCATCCAAATTCTCGAACAATAAAGCGGTCACACTGCCGGCTTCTTCATTGGCATCGAAGTCATAAACAGTGTTGTTCTTTCTATAGTAATCCACCACCGGTTCTGTCTGCCGGTGATACGTCTTAAGCCGATTCTTAACCACTTCAAGACCGTCATCCGCCCTTTGAACAAGGGCGGTGCCATCTCTATCACATTTTCCTTCGACCTTAGGCTTCAGGTTTTCAATGTGATAAACCGCACCACACTGAGGACAGCTTCTTCTGCCGGTCAATCGCCCGGCTACTATCCGGTCATCTACCTTTAAGTTCAAAACAGCATCTATTTTTTCGCCGTTACCAGCCAACGATTCATCAAGCTTGTCGGCCTGATTAACGGTCCTGGGAAAACCATCCAGCACAAAACCAGCCTGTGGTGTCTTTTTAATCGCACCAGCCATCATTTCAACTATTACATCATCCGGCACAAGCCCGCCGGAATCCATATACGTTTGGGCTCTTTTGCCCAACTCGCTCCCTGTAGCTCTTTCCTGCCGCAGGATGTCTCCGCTGGATAAATGGAGCAAGCCATATCTTTCAACGATGCGCTTACACTGCGTTCCTTTGCCGGCTCCCGGAGCACCCAATAAGACTATCCTCACGAATAGGCTCCTTTAATTCTGCCGGTTTCACTAAAACCATCGTAGCTGCGCATCAGGAGGTTGGCCTCTATTTTCTGCACCATGTCCAGCGAGACACTGATAACTATCAATAAACCAGTGCCGCCCAGGAAAGACGCAATTCTCCAGTCAACTCCTAATAATATTGTAATCACCGACGGCACAACGGCAATTACGGCTAAGAATGCGGCTCCAAAATAAGTGATTCTAATCATCACCTTTTCCAAATAATCAGCGGTCCTTCGGCCCGGACGAAGCCCCGGGATAAAGCTGCCAGAATCCCGCAAATTTTTGGCCATCTCCTTCGGCTGAAACTGTATTGTTGTCCAAAAGTAAGCAAATAAGAATATCAATAACATATACACAACATTATAAGTATAAGCACCGGGCCCAAAAGCATTCTGCAAATTCATAAGAAATACCGAAGATGGGAACCTGCTTGCCAACTGGCCGACAACTATCGGCGGGAACATCATAAAGCTCGATGCGAAAATTATCGGCATCACTCCGCCGTGATTGACCCTGAGCGGCAGATACTGTCTTTGGCCACCATACATTCTATGACCGCGCATCTGCTTTGCGTACTGAATAGGTATTCTGCGCTGGCCTTGAGTTATCAGTATGGCGCCTGCAACAACAAATACAAACGCCGCTATCAGGAACAATATTTTTGCCGGGCCTACGGTTCCGGGCGGTGCACCAACGCTGAAGTCAACATTCCGCCAAAGCGTCTGGACGGCCCAGGGCATTCTGTCGATAATGCCAGCCATAATTATTAAACTGACACCATTGCCTATGCCGTATTCATCTATCTGCTCGCCGAGCCACATCAGGAAAATGGTACCGGCTGTCATACTTACAATACCCAGTATCATAGCCTGAGTTTGCATGCCGGCATAGATATAGGCCCCCATCCCAAACATCCTCATATACATTATAGCCTGAAAAACACATACCGGCACCGTCAGATAGCGTGTGTACTCCTGTATTTTCTTGTAGCCGGTCTGGCCCTCCTGTCGCAATTTTTTCAAGGCCGGAACAACCTCAGCCAGCAGCATAAGGAAAATCGATGCCATAATATAGGGCATAATTCCCAGGCCAAACAAACTGCTATGGCTCAAGGTTCCGCCTGTGAACATTTGGAGATATTCAGCAGCTCTGCCTATAGGGCTATCTGTGTCTCTTGTGCCGACGGCGGCTTCCATCTTCGCCTGGTCAAAACACGGCGTAGGGATATGGAAGCCAATCCTGTATATCATCAGCAACGCAAAAGTAAAAAGAATCTTGTTGCGCAAGTCTGGGATTCTGAATATGTTAACTACCGCTCCAAGCATTTTTTAATATTCGCCTCTAATTTCTCACTTTTATAATAATCACAGTCGTTTACTCTATTGTTTTCGCGGTGCCTCCGGAAGCTACAATCTTCTGTTCGGCAGATTTACTGAATTTATGAGCTGTTACCAGCAGTTTCTTTGTCAGTTCACCATCGCCAAGAATTTTGACTTTATTCCTGAGGCTGTCAATCAACCCGGCGCTGGATAACTGTTCCACGCCAACGGTAGTGCCCTCGTCAAATATCTCCAATTGTGATACATTTACGGTTTTATAACGGGTTTCGAACTTGAAATTACTGAAGCCGCGTTTGGGCAACCGCCTGAATAGAGGCATCTGCCCGCCCTCAAAAAGCGATACAGAAAAGGACCCGGCCCTGCTGAGGCTGCCTTTGTGGCCTCGGGTACTGGTTTTCCCATGACCTGAACCAACGCCTCTACCAACACGCCTGCGAGCTTTATGTTTACCTACGGCAGAAGTTATTTCGAAATTCAGCATTTAAATCATCACCACCTTTTAACAGCTTCAACTTCTACACCACGAAGAGATTCAATCGTTTCTCTACTGCGCAACTTCAGCAATCCTCTTAACGTAGCTTTGACAACATTTTTAGCGGAGGTGCTTCCGTAAACTTTTGTAAGTACATCCTGCACGCCGGATAATTCGAGCACTGCTCGAGCACTTGAACCGGCGATAACCCCTGTACCGGGGCTGGCCGGAACCAGCGTTACCTTTGTTGCTCCATATTTGCCTTGGACCTGGTACGGAATCGTCCGGCCAAGCAGAACTATTTTGCACAAAGATTTCTTGGCATCTTTTACACCCTTCTCAACGGCTAATGGGACTTCATTGGCCTTACCATAACCGACACCTACTGTGCCTGCATGGTCACCAACTACGACCATCGCCGCAAAGCTAAACCGCCGGCCTCCCTTGACCACCTTGGCACAGCGAAATACTTTTACGACCGTATCTTCCAACGGTTGTTCTTCCTGAGTGGAGGGTTTGACCTCGTTAGAAGGCCGCACCGAAGGTACGACAGTCTTCTCCGAGGTCTCACTTTTAACAGGATTAGCCGATTCTTCTGTCAATTTTCTTCTCCAAACCTAACTCTGATTTTTAAAAAACCAATCCAGCTTTTTTCGCCGCATCGGCAAGAGCTTTGACTCTGCCATGAAATTTATAGCGGTTTCTATCAAAGCAAACACATTTAATCCCAACGCCCATCGCCTGCTTCGCAAGCGTTTCACCTACTATTTGAGCGGCTTTTTTGCCGCTGCCGCGAGGCAATTGGTCCCTCAGGGCTTTTGTCCTTGTGCTCGCAGAAACGAGCGTCGCTCCTGCAACATCATCCATAATCTGGGTGTAAATGTGTCTATTCGAGCGAAATACCGACAAACGCGGCCTGTCCGGCGTTCCAAAAACCTTCTTTCGCACGTGAGACTTACGTCTCAAGGCCGCCTTTTTTTTATTATCAATGCCCATAAGAACCAAATCCTAACTATGCTGTTCCTGTAGCAAATGCTTTGCCGACTTTGCGTTTTACGTATTCTCCGACAAAACGAATACCCTTGCCTTTATAGGGTTCCGGCGGCTTCACTTTTCTTATATCCGCAGCAAACTGTCCCAGCACTTTCTTATCCGAACCTAAAATCGTAAACTTGGCGGGAACTTCATCGCCTTTGGTCGCACCGGCCTCAATGTTCACCTTTATACCCTTCGGTATCGGCTTCTCTACCGGATTGCAGAAGCCAACTTGCAAAATCAGTTTGCCGCCCTGCTCCTTTACATTGTATCCGGTGCCGTATATCATCAGCTTCTTTTCATAACCTTTGCTGACACCGACTACCATATTTGCAATCAAGGCACGTGTTGTGCCGTGCATCTGCCTGTTCTGGCGCACTTCAAGTTTCTCATTTTCAACCAGTACTTGTCCCGCAGCGCTATCAATCTTTATCTTTATCTGCGGGTAGCATTTCAACTGCAAACTGCCAAGCGGCCCTGAAACCTCGATAAACTGGCCTTTTTGCTCGACCTTTACCCCTTTAGGGACAATAACTGGTTTTTTCCCAATACGACTCATTAACTCACCGTACAAAGTATCTCGCCGCCAATGTTGTCCTTGCGGCAGTTTCTATCACTCATCACACCTTTACTTGTCGAAACAATCGCTACACCCATACCACTCAAAACGTGCGGTAACCGGTCAACCGACAGATAGACTCTCCTGCCGGGCTTACTTACTCTTGCTATCTCAGTAATAATAGCCTGGCCGCTCTGGTCATACTTCAGGGTAACCTTCAGCGTCCCCTGTTTGCCATCATCGATGCGGCTGAAATCTGAGATATAACCTTCCTGCTTAAGAACAGCCGCTATGCCTTCACAGATATTTGATGCCTTAATGTCAACCTCGGCCTTACCTATCCGGATCGCATTGCGAATTCTTGTCAGCATATCAGCTATTGGGTCACTGGCGCTCATAATTAGGTTCCAAATCAATCTCCAAATTACGATTTCTCAACGGTAAATCGCTTTACCAACTGGCTTTTTTCACTCCCGGTATTTTCCCTTCGAGAGCTAAGGTTCTGAAACAAATACGGCAAACCTTGAACTTGCGATAAACAGCATGGGACCTTCCACAAAGCTGGCATCGCGTATACTGCCTAACGCGAAACTTTTGTTTCTTTTTTGACTTATTTTCCAAAGCTTTAGTCGACACTTATATACTCCAAACCTATCGTTTACCTTTAAGCAGTTATTAAATACTACGCCTCTGTCGCTGCCGACTCTCTGAAGGGCATTCCAAAAAGCGCCAGCATCTTCTTTGCTTCTTCATCGGTATTGGCCGTAGTTATAAAAGCTATGTTCATACCCTGCTGAAATTCTACTTTCGCGGGGTTAATTTCCGGAAAAACACTCTGTTCAGACAGCCCCATCGAGTAATTACCCCTGCCGTCAAAACTTCTTGGGCTAAGGCCGCGAAAATCTCTTACTCGCGGGATTGCAAGACTAATCAGTCTATCCATAAATTCATACATCCGACCATGACGGACAGTCACCTTCAAACCGATTTCGTTGCCTTCACGAAGTTTGAAATTCGAAACGCTTTTTGTGGCCTTGCATACGAGCGGCAACTGGCCGGTAATCATCATCAGGTCCTTTTTGGCAAGTTCCAGGAATTTCTTGTCCTGCGTCGCCTTGCCCACTCCCATAGAAATAACAATTTTTTTCATCCGCGGCACAGCCATAGGATTTTTGTAGTCAAACTCCTTGATTAATTCCGGAACTACCTTAGTCTTATATAAATCCTTCAAACGTGCCATTCGTATCTCGCTTTAGGCCTTTTTAGCCCTCTTAACAACGCTAATTTCACTGCCGTCGGCTGCAAAACGTTTCTTGCTTCCATCGGCGCTTACCTGATAATGAACCCTACTGCCTTTCGAGCTTTTCGAACTCAGAGGCAAAACATTACTCATATGGATAGGCTGCTCGACATCAATACGACCTCCATGCGGACTTTTGCGTGAAGGCCGAACATGCTTTTTCGCTATATTGTGTCCCTGAACAATTACCTTATTTTCTTCCGGTATGACACGCAGCACCTGACCGGTAGCACCCTTATGGTCACCTGTTATAATCTCGACCATATCACCTTTTTTTATATGTAGGGCCATTTTTAAATTCCGTGTCCGTCTTTAATAACCAATTTCCTCAGACTACCTCGCTTGCAAGCGAAATAATTTTCATGTAGTTTTTGTCACGAAGCTCACGGGCAACCGCACCAAAAATCCTCGTTCCTATGGGATTGCCTTCATTATCAATCATAACAGCAGCATTGTGATCGAATCTCACGTAGCTGCCGTCAGGGCGTCTCAAAGGGCTCGTGGTTCGTATAACAACACATTTATGCACTTTCTTATCATCCAGTTGACAGGTCGGAAGCGACTTTTTGATGGCAACACAGATAATATCACCTACTCTGGCTACAGTGCGCCTGAACTTACCCCTTGACCCTCCTTTGCCAAGGACCCTGATGCACATTGCCAACTTGACACCTGAGTTGTCGGCCACATCCAACATTGTTTCTTGCTGAATCACTTTATTTCCCGTTTCTCGTCGTTTCTCTGACGTTACTGTTACCGAACAGCTTTTTCCAGAACCTTTAAAAGACGCCAATTTTTAGTTTTACTGTAGGGCCTGCACTCAACAACCTCAACGACATCGCCCACGCCGGCCTGATTATGTTCATCATGGACCGCATACTTTGACCTTCGCTTTATGTATTTGCCGTACTGCGGATGCTTGACCTTGAAATCAACGGTGATTTTAATGCTTTTATCACCGCTGTGACTTATCACCACGCCTGTTACAGTTTTTAATTTCTTATCCTGCATCTTCGTTTTCCAATCACCCCCCTGCTTTCCTGCGAAAGCAAGAAGGGGTAAACCATTACTTACCCTGCTGCGGCTTGCTCTGCCGTAACGAGCTTTCACGTATTATCGTTTTAATCCTGGCAATGTCACGTCTGACATTGATTAGAGCCTTGGAATTCTCCAGCTTCTCCGTAACTGCCTGCGAGCGCAAGTCAAAAAAATGCCTCTGCATCTCTTCGAGCTTATCTTTAAGCTCATCCGGACTCATTTCACGATACTGCTGGGCCTTCATCTGGCGCTTTCCTTTTATAAATTACTCATTGCAAACTACAATGAATGTCTTCGCTTAATAAACCTGCACTTAATCGGCAATTTATGGGCAACTCTGCCCAATGCTAATTTCGCTACGTTCTCAGCTATTCCGCCGACTTCAAAGCAAACCTGTCCCGGCCTGACTCTGGCGACCCAAAATGCGGGCTCACCCTTACCTTTACCCATTCGCGTCTCCAGCGGCTTGGCGCTTATAGGCTTGTATGGAAAAATTCTAATATAAACTCTTCCTTCACGATGCAGAAAGTGGGTTGCCGAAACTCGGCCTGCCTCAATCTGCTTGGCGTTTATCCAGGAGGTTTCCATCGCCTGCAAACCGTAGTCGCCAAACGCCACAAAATTGCCTCGAGAGGCGTTGCCCTTCATTTTGCCGCGTTGGCTTTTACGGTATTTAACCCTTTTCGGCATCGTTGCCATTTTTTCAGACCCTTGCTAATTACTAACAATTAGTTATTGATTATTAACTACTGACTTCTCCGGACTTTTCCGTATCCTTTAAGCTCTCCTGGGCAGGCTCTTTTTTAACTTCGGCAGCGCCTTCACCAGCTTGTGTCTTCGCAGATTTAGTACGGCGCCTGACACCTTGGTTTGCGTCACCACGCCTCGGTGAACGACGCCGGCGACCTTGCTTCGGCTCAAGTACCTCTCCAAATTTGCCCTTATAAACCCAAACTTTGATGCCAATTGCTCCGTATGTCGTTCTGGCTGTCGCCGTGGCGTAATCCACATCGGCACTCAAGGTCTGCAACGGGATACTGCCGAGTTTCTGCGTCTCCCTACGCGCTATCTCTGCACCTGCCAACCGTCCCGAGCAGGCAACCTTAACCCCTTTGGCGCCGGCATTCATCGCCGCTTCGCAACACTCTTTCATCGTGCGCCTAAACGAAGCCCGCTTACCTAACTGTTCAGCAATTGCTTCACCTATCAAAGCAGCATCAAGGTCGGGCTCTTTTATCTCGATAACATTGACACCCATCTTCCGGCCCGTTAGTGCCTCAAGCTCTTCCCGCAGCTTATCGACTTCACCGCCTCTGGGACCAATGACTATACCGGGCCGGGCGCTGTGCAGTGTCACTTTCACTTCATTACGTGTTCGGACTATTTCAACCTTTGCCACTGCCCCCTTAGGCATCTGACGGTTGTATTTCTTATCGACATACTGACGTATCTTTTGGTCCTCGACAAGAAAATCACCGTAATCGCTCTTGGAAGCAAACCATGTGCTTTGCCATCCACGCGTTACTCCCGTTCTAAAACCTGTTGGCGATACTTTCTGACCCATAATCTCGTATTTCGTATCTCGCCCGGCGAGATACTTCATACTCCCTTTGCTTCTGTTACTGTTATATGTATATGACAGGCCTTTTTCTTAATCGAATACGCCTTACCTCTGTCTTTTGCTCTAAATCTTTTGGTGCCGATGCGCCACCCTGCATCGTCAACACGGGCTTCACTAACATAAAGATTATCAACGTCTGCTTGCTGCTCGTCGGCATCGGCCACGGCTGTTTTTAGAACCTTGTCAACCATTTCTGCAGCTCGTTTTCTTGTGAACTTCAAAATATCCATCGCATCTTGGACTCTTCGGCCGGCTACCAATTGTGTAACCAGTTTAACCTTACGGGCGGAACTAGGGGCATAGCGATAACACGAACGCCAGTCTGCCAAATCATTCACCTCGACAGATAATGCGGCCGCCAGACGGCGAATATCCTCTTTACGCGGTATAGGCCTAAAAAGACCTTTCTGCCAGTTTTTAACAGCAGCAACCGCTTTTCCCTTGTTCAGCCCGCCTCCGGCAAGCTGACTGGCCAGATGGTCTGTGCTCATCCGTCGCTGTTTGCAAAGCTCTTTTAATTTATTAGCACTTAACATATTCCGTATCCCGAAGTACCCGTCACCTTGCTGCTTCTGTTGTTACTTCCAGTTTTCTGCTCGAATGACCTCTAAATATCCTCGTCGGCGAAAATTCACCCAGTTTATGTCCGACCATATCTTCGGTAATGAAAACCTTATTGAAAATTTTGCCGTTGTGGACCATAAAGGTAAAACCAACAAATTCGGGAATTATGGTGCACCTTCTCGCCCAGGTTTTTATCGGCTCACGAGAGCCGGTTTCAACTCGTTTATTAACCTTGGCAAAAAGCTTCGCGTCAACATAAGGCCCTTTTTTAAGTGATCTTCCCATTCGATTTACTTAACCTTCAATAGTTACACGACCAATTTTTCTTGTCTCTCATACGCTAATTACGCCACGAACTGAAAACGCCCGCTTTTGCGTCTTCGAATAATCCTTTTATTACTTGTCTTTCGCGGATTTCTCGTTTTCCCGCCTTTTGCCAGCACGCCCGTAGGTGAGCAGGGATGCCGTCCGCCATTTGCCCGGCCTTCGCCGCCGCCCATCGGGTGAGCAACTGGATTCTGCGCCTTGCCTCTGACGTGAGGTCTGATACCCATATGCCGCATTCTTCCGGCCTTGCCTATCCTAACATTCTGGTCGTCGGGGTTACTTAGCTGGCCAATTGTAGCCCTGCATTCTTTGCGAACCATACGCATTTCACCGCTTGGCAAAGCGATGGTGACCCAGTCGCCTTCTTTCGCCACAATTTTTGCGGCGCTGCCGGCACTTCGGACCAACTTTCCGCCCTGGCCTGCGGTCATTTCAATATTATGAATTTCATGGCCGGCAGGAATTGCCGCAAGCGGCATCGCATTACCAATCTTGGGCTCACATTCAGAGCCGCTTTCCACCCGGTCTCCAACCTTTATACCCAGAGGCGACAAAATATATCTTTTTTCGCCGTCGGCGTAGTGCAGCAATGATATGAAACAATTCCTGTTAGGGTCATATTCAATCGCCGCCACTTTTGCGGGAACTCCATCTTTATCGCGCTTAAAATCGATGAGACGGTAAATTTTTCTTGCCCCGCCGCCTCTGAATCGAACCATCGTCATACCGCTGTGGTTCCTGCCGCCCGCTTTTTTTATGCGAACACAAAGCGACTTGGTCGGCTTATCGGTAGTCAACTCAGCGTAATCATTTACCGAGCTGTTTCGTCGTCCCGGAGACGTTGGTCTATAAATTCTAATACCCATAACACACACCTCTTACTGGTAATTGGTAATTACCATTCACCAGAATCAGAACAAATCTATATGATAGTCCGGTTTCAGAAATACAACGGCTTTTTTCCAGCTTGCTGTCGTCCCGAAGCTCCTGCCTTTGCGGCGGGATTTACCCTTGTGGTTAGCCGTTCTTACCTTGCTCACCTTAACGTTATATATTTTCTCAACAGCGCTTCTTATCTGCGTCTTATTGGCCTTCTCATTCACCTCAAAGGAGTACGCACCTTTTACATTCGCAAAGTGCATCCCCTGCTCTGTAATCAAAGGCCGAATTATTATATTAAGATTATTAAGCATTTGCCGTCAATTCTCGCTTCTTTGGTCTTTACTCAAAAGGAACAAAAACGCCTCTTTGGTAAACAGCATTTTATGATGGCTGCAAATATCACCGGCGTTTAATTCTGTAACGGGCATAACAGCTACCCTCGGAATGTTCCTGGCTGATTTATAAAGATTACCGTCATAGCCGTTAATCGTCACCAGGCAGCTACGCTCAATTTTCAAATTACCTAAGACACTTACAAAATCGCTGGTGCGAGGCTTCTCAAATTTCAGCTCATCAACCACTACAACATCGTTTTTCAAAAGCTTTGCCAAAACCGCTGAGTCTCTGGCTAATATTCTCTGCTTCTTAGGCATACTTTTGCCGAAATCTCTGGCCACCTTGGCAAAAGTAACACCGCCGCCAACCCGTTTGCCCGTTCGTATTGTTCCCGCGCGGGCGTTGCCGGTGTGCTTTTGAGCGTAAATCTTTCTCGTAGAGCCTTCGACCATTCCTCTGCTTTTTGTCGCAGCTGTCCCCACGCGCTTGTTGGCGTGGTACATAACGATTGCCTGTTTCAGCAGCGCATACCTAATCGAGCCGCCGAGAAGCGCCTCGTCGACCTTTAAGACGTCGACTTCCTTACCTTCCTTGTTGTAAACAGACAAATCAATCATTTCTTTATTACATTCTCCGAATATATCAGGCCTTCTGCGAACTGCGGACTACAACATAACCGCCGCAAGCTCCTGGAACACAGCCTTTAATCATCAATAAATTTCTCTCCTGGTCTATCGCTACTAAGCTGTGATTTTTTTCTGTTGCTCTGTGATCCCCCAAATGCCCCGCCATTCTCTTGCCCTTGTGCAGATTGCCGCCGTGACCCCGGTCTGTGGCATGACTGGCAATCGAACCGGGAGAGCGGTGTTTCCGCTCGGTACCGTGAGAACCCGGCATACCGTGGAAATCGTACCGCTTCATCACTCCGGCAAAGCCTTTGCCCTTGCTTGTGCCTACAATATCAACGAATTTTTCTTTCTCAAAAACCGCAACCGTAAGAGCATCTCCTGCTTTATATTCCGGTGCAGCATCGTTCGGTAGATGCATCTCTCGGATAAATCTCTTTGGCTCTGAATTGGCTTTCTTGGCGTGTCCAATCTGCGAATTTTTTCTGCGCGATTTTTTTACATCATCATATCCCAGTTGAATAGCATTGTAGCCGTCTGTATCTGCTGTTTTGACCTGCATAACAATACAAGGGCCGGCTTGTATGACCGTAACGGGCAGCAGTCTGTCCGCCTCATCATACATCTGAGTCATTCCAATCTTTTTACCCAGCAGCATTGCCATTATCTTTTACCTCGTATCTCAGGCTTTAATCTTCACAAACACGCCGGCCGGCACCACCAAACGGTTCAGCACTTCAACCGTGCGTGCGTTGGCCTCGTGAATATCTATCAAACGTTTGTGAGTCCTCAGTTCAAACTGCTCACGCGACTTTTTATCAACGTGAGGACTTCGCAAAACTGTGTATCTTTCTATCCGCGTAGGCAGAGGCACAGGACCGCTGACTCGGGCATTCGTCCTTCGGGCGTGCTCTACTATTTCCTTAGCAGATGCGTCAAGAGCCCTGGGGTCGTATGACTCCATTTTAATTCTTATCTTTTCAGTTTCAGTGGGCACAGTTTTCCTTCCTGTTCACCTTCGGCGAAATCTCGCCCAAAAGCGGATTTCCAATAAGCCGCCTCTTTACTTCAAATTCCTAACCTGAAAACTCGCGAAAACCTAAAATTATACATACTTACGAACAAATTGCAAAATAATTTTCTTCAGCTATTTTCAGCAAATAGCCTCATTTTTTTACCAAATACATCTTGGTTTGATTTTGGCAGGAAAGGCATTTCTTATCGGACCGTCTTTAACTGTCGATGACCAAAAAAACACGACACACTACCAATAAATTCGCCTTCCTTAAAGAATCCAGGGTCTGACCACTTACGGCCATCCCAAAGCCATTTATCAGCTTTGGCGTACCCCTTAACCTAACAAAGTAACTAACAAACTATCCTTGACTACTACATCACAGATATGTAACAGCCCAACTCGTAAACGCAAAACCAATCCCTGGTTCTGCTCGCTACGGCTGAAAAAACAAGATATTACTACACAAATCTTTTTATATCAAACAAAAATTTGAATAAATTTTGCTAAAAATCGCAAAAATATACACTTTTTTATAAAATAACCTGCTTGGCAATCTGCTCCGGCACTCTTTCATAGCTCAACGGCTCCATAGTAAAGGTCCCGCGGCCGGCTGTGGCACTCCTAATTTCGCTGGAATATCCAAACATTTCAGCCAAAGGCACTTTGGCATCGATTATCCGCATATTTCCATGTAGCCGACAATCCGTAATTACCCCCCTTTTCCCGAGCAAATTGCCCTGTATTGCCCCAAAATTGGCCTCCGGCACTATTATTTGGAGCCGCATTACCGGCTCAAGCAAAACCGGCTCCGCCTCTTTGCACGCCTTTTCCACCGCTATTTTGGCAGCCTGCTCAAAAGCCAAATCCGAAGAATCAACCGAATGAAACGAACCGTCAATAAGAGCAACTTTGATACCCACAACAGGAAAACCTGCCAGCACACCATTGCTCATAGCGTCTCTAACCCCCCTTTCCACTGCGGGAATGAATTCTCTCGGCACCGCATTGGAAACTATCTTGCTCACAAATTCAATATCATTGCTACAATGCCCCTCCTCAGTCAACAGAGGCTCAACCGTCAAAACCACATGTCCATATTGGCCATGACCGCCTGTTTGACGTACAAACTTTCCTTCTGCCTTAGATAACCTGGTAATAGCTTCTTTATATGCGACCTTTGGCTTGCCGACCCTGATATGAACCCCCTTCTCCCTTACCAGTTTATGCTGGAGTATTTCCAAATGCAGCTCGCCCATTCCGCGGATGATTGTCTGGCCTGTTTCGCTGTCTATTTTACACTCGAAAGTCGGGTCTTCACGCCTCAAATCCGCCAGAGCTTTCGACAATTTTGCCGTCTCTGTGCCGCTTTTGGGCTCTATCGACATACTGATAACCGTTTCAGGAAATGTAATACTCGGCAGGCAAACCGGATGTTTAGGGTCGCAAATCGTATCGCCCGTAAGCGTTTCTTTTAACCCAACCACTGCGACAATGTCCCCGGCGACGGTTGAGTCCAGAATTTTTCGCTCGCCGGCGTGCATCTCGAATATCCTGGTAATATTCTCTTTTTTGTCGCGGTTTACATTTAAGACCCTCGTGCCGGACTTTAATGTCCCCTGATAAATCCTTAGAAAGTATAAATCACCGTGCGAATCACTGGTAATCTTAAATGCCAGAGCTACAAGACTGGCCTTTCGGTCGCATTTAATTGATATTTCTTTGTCCTTGTCTTTACCTTTACCATCCCCTTTGTGCACGATTATATCAGGTCTGTCCAGCGGCGAAGGTAAATACGCCACAACGCCATCGAGCAGCTTTTGCACGCCGATATACTTCAGGGCTGAACCGACAAATACCGGATGAAGTTTGTTGGCTATGGTTCCTTTTCTAATCGCTTTATTTATCATCTCAGCATCGACCGGCTTATCGTGAACGTAAGCATCCATCAGAGCCTCATCGTACTCAGCTGCGTGTTCAATCATCTCTTTTCTGTGCTGCTCTGCGGTTTGCCGCAATTCGTCGGGAATTTCAGCTTCTTCAAAGGTCGCCCCCAATTCTTCGGTCTTGTAGAAAATAGCCTGCATCTTTATAAGGTCTATTATTCCTCTAAAAGAATCTTCTGCACCGATAGGCAGCTGCACACAAACAGGATTGGCTAAGAGTTTATCGCGAATGCTTTTGACGGTCATCTCGAAGTCGGCGCCGACTTTGTCCATCTTATTCACAAAGCAAAGACAAGACAGGACGTATTTCTGTCCCTGTCTCCAGACGGTTTCGCTTTGCGCCTGAACGCCTTCACTGCCGTCAAACACTGCTACAGCACCATCGAGAACACGCAGGGACCGCTCAACCTCAGCAGTAAAATCAATGTGCCCCGGCGTATCAATAAGGTTAATCTCAAAATCCTTCCAGGGACACTTTGTCGCGGCGCTGGTTATAGTAATGCCCCTTTTCTGCTCCTCTTCCAGATAATCCATAACTGCGGTGCCGTCGTGGACTTCCCCCATCTTGTAGGTTTTGCCTGTATAATAGAGTATGCGCTCGGTTACCGTCGTTTTGCCGGCATCGATATGAGCCATAATCCCGATATTACGTAATTGTTTCAATCTGTTCATTGTTCATTACTATAAACGAGTAAAAAAATAGCGGACAAGAAAAATCCTATCCTATCCGCTATCTGCTATACCTTATTGAAATTACCAGGCGAAATGAGCAAATGCCTTGTTGGCCTCAGCCATCTTGTGCACATTATCTCGGGTGGTCATTGCACCGCCGCGCCTGTCATAAGCTTCCATCAGTTCAGTGGCCAGCCGCTGACATATAGCGGAGCCTTTTTTGCCCCTGGTCGATTGTATTATCCACCGAAACGCAAGCGACTGCTGGCGGCTGGGTTTTACCTGCATCGGAATTTGATAACTGGCCCCGCCGATACGTTTGCTGCGAACTTCAAGTAACGGCTTCACATTATTAATAGCTGTCTCGAACACCTCCAGCTCGGTTTTCTGACCGGTTGCCCCTTCGCCCGAGCCGCCGGTGACCAGCGGTGAGCGGCGAATTATTTCCATAGCATCATAAAAAGCTCTTTGTGCTACGCTTTTTTTGCCGTCCCACATCAAACTGTTAATAAACTTCGATACTAATTTGCTCTTATACACTGGGTCCGGCTTTAACTGCTGACCCGAAGCTGTAAATTTTCCTGCCATAATCTTTCTCTTTTTGACCTGTTATTAAGGCCGATTATCAATATCTTTCTATTTCGGCGTTTTTGCCCCGTATTTACTTCTGCCCTGTTTGCGGTTCGCCACGCCGGCACAGTCAAGCACGCCGCGAACAATATGATACCGAACACCCGGCAAATCCCTGACTCGGCCTCCGCGAATTACAACTGTGCTGTGCTCCTGCAGGTTGTGGTCGATACCGGGTATATAAGCTGTAACCTCCTTGCCATCGGTCAATCTGACACGGGCGATTTTCCGCAAAGCAGAGTTCGGCTTTTTGGGCGTTTGAGTTCTTACAATCAGGCACACGCCTCTTTTCTGAGGGCTTCCGCTGATTTCAGATACTCTCTTTCGGCCCTTAGATTTCGCTCTCGACCGTTTGACCAACTGGTTTATAGTAGGCATAATTCACTTTCGTTTTAATTTTCGTTCTGAATCACTATCTTCAATTAATTCCCAGAGCTTCCTTAATAGCAGCCTCTGCCTTTGCCTCGGTCTCCTCAACCCCTTTAATCTCTGCAAACTCCTTCGGCAGCGGAGCTTCAGCAAGGTGCTTGACCTTAATGTCAAGATGCGGCTTGAAAGCTGTGCCGGCTGGTATCAAATGACCAAGTATTACGTTTTCCTTTAAGCCGCGAAGCTTATCTACTTTAGCAGACAATGAAGCGGCAGTCAAGACCTTTGTTGTTTCCTGGAAACTGGCCGCTGCAATGAAGCTTTCGGACTGCAGTGAAGCCTTTGTTATTCCCAAAAGCAATGTCTTGGCAGTTGCGGGTCTGGGCTTTTTCCCCTTTGCACTTGTGCCGCCGATTGCCTCAACTCTTTCATTCATCGCAGCCAGTTCGTCGCGGCCGATAACCTGACCTTCCTTCAAATCGGTAACATCTCCGAGGTCGGCTATCTTGATACTATTGGCTAAGCTCTCATTCTCTTTTTTGAACTGGAACTTATCAACAACCTCACCCGGCAGAAATGAACTATCACCAACAGAATCAATCTCAACTTTACGCATCATTTGGGAGCAGATAATCTCAATGTGTTTGTCGTTGATATTCACATTTTGTGAACGATAGACATTTTGAATCTCTGCGATTAAATACCTCTGCAATGCCTCTTCACCTTTAATTCGCAGAATATCGTGCGGAACCAGCGGTCCATCTGTCAATGGGTCGCCGGCCTCTGCCATATCTCCGGCGTGAACATTCAGGTGCCTGTCACGCGGAATGTGGTGTTCCTTCTCCATTCCCGATTCGGCGCCGCGAACTATAACTGTCATTTTGCCTTTGCGTTTATCGCTTCGCAACTCGACCCGGCCCGAGATTTCCGCCATTGCAGCAGGGTCTTTGGGTTTGCGCGCTTCAAATACTTCAGTAACTCTAGGCAGTCCACCTGTGATGTCCTGAGTCCCGGCGGCCGCCCTGGGTTGATGAGCAAGCAACTGGCCTGCCTGGACACGCTGGCCTTCGTCAACCTCAATCCTGGCCCCGGCAGGCAGATAGTGGACATCAAGTATTTTGCCGTCCGCATCTTCTATGATAACTTGCGGATGCGTATCTCCTTTATGCTCGATTACTACGCGTTTACCGCCAAGCTGACCTTTTCGCTCTTCTTCAAGCCGAACTGTCTCGCCTTCTATAATATCTACGAACGCAATTTGCCCCGAAACTTCAGCCAGAATCGGCGTGCGGTGCGGATCCCAGGAGAATAAAAGCTTACCCACAGCACAATCCTGTCCGTCATCTATGTGCATAAGTGCGCCGTAAGGCACCTTATACTTTTCAAGCTCACGGTCCTTTTGGTCTAATATGGCAAGTTCACCGCTGCGCTTTAGTACGACACCTTTAGACCTGACAGGCTTCTTTTCCTTGGAAGATGCTTCATCTTTCGACGAAGTACGGGAAGAATCCAGCGGGTCTTCGACAACGCCCAAATTTCTGAACTCAACCTTTCCTTCAAAGCCCGCTTTCTGGCCGCTTTCAAGTATGGCTCTCGCAGCGATACCGCCGGTATGGAACGTACGCAGTGTCAGCTGCGTGCCGGGTTCGCCGATTGACTGTGCAGCAATAATGCCGACTGCCGAGCCCTCTTCGACAAGATGGCTGGTGCTCATATCCCAGCCGTAACACTTCGCACAAATACCGAACGTGCTGTCACAGGTTAGAGGGCTTCTAACTCTGATGGCATCAAGCCCCAAAGCTTCAATCTTCGCTGCTGCCTTGGGAGTAATAACTTCGTTCTCACGAACAATCATTTCATCTGTAATCGGGTTGCGGATATTATCTCTGGCTGTTCTGCCGACAATAAGTTGAGTAAGCGGTATATCAACCTGCTCACCTCTGCTGATTGCACTTTTGGTAATTCCCTGCAATGTCCCGCAATCGCGCTCGGTGACAATTACATTTTGCGCCACATCGATTAGTTTGCGGGTAAGATAACCGGAATTAGCGGTCTTTAATGCGGTATCAGCCAGTCCTTTACGGGCTCCGTGCGTTGAGCTGAAGTACTCAAGAACAGTCAAGCCCTCCCGGAAGTTTGACTTAATTGGGGTCTCGATAATCTCACCGCTTGGATTGGCCATTAACGCTCGCATTCCTGCCAGCTGCTGAATCTGGTCGACACTGCCTCTCGCACCTGAATCACTCATAAGGTATATCGGGTTCAAATATGGAGAGCCGTCTTCCTTCTTATCTTCTCTAAGGGCACGCATCATCTCGCCGGTAACGGCAACACGGGCATGCGTCCAGGCATCGATGACCTGATTGTATCTTTCCCCCTCGGTCAGAACACCATTATTATAATTGGTCTGGATTTTACTGACCTTTTTCTCTGTCTCGTCGATAATTTCCTGTTTCTTCACCGGTATTTTCAGGTCGGTAAGACCAAAGCTCAAGCCGCCGAGCGTGGCATGTTTGAAACCCACGTCCTTTATTTTATCAAGCAAATTTACAGTTTGAGCGCTGCCGGCAAATTCGAAACAGTCACTAATAACCCTGCTCAAAGTGCCCTGCGACATCGTCGTATTATAAAACGGCATTTCATCTGGCAGTATATCGTTGAAAATACACCTTCCAACCGTTGTCTCTATTATTTGGCCGGAGAGTCCCTCACCTGCTTTAGTTTCCGGAACCGCTTCTTTTTGAGTCTTGGACTGTTTGTGCTTCGAGTCCTTTTTCAAAACCACGCCTTCAGACCCCTTGACCGGTTTATTAACCTTTACGCTAATGATAGAGTGCAAAGCGATTTTCCCCATTTCATAGGCCATCATAGCCTCGAAAGTGTTTCTAAAAGCCATCCCTTGTCCTTTTTGACCAGGGCTGATAGAAGTTAAATAATAGTTGCCCATAACCATATCCTGGGAGGGCCCGAGCATCGGAGAACCATTGGCCGGTGAGAAAATGTTGCTTGTAGGCATCATCAAGGTATGACTTTCGGCTTGTGCCTCGACACTCAGCGGCAAATGGACGGCCATCTGGTCACCGTCGAAGTCGGCATTGAAACCCCTGCAGGCCAGCGGATGAAGCATAATGGCGTTACCTTCCACAAGAATCGGTTCAAAGGCCTGAATACCCATTCGATGAAGAGTAGGCGCTCGGTTCAGTAATACAGGATGCTGATGAATGGCCTCTTCCAAGATGTCCCATACCTGCTCATCCCGCCGTTCGATTATTCTCTTGGCGCTTTTAATCGTATCGGCAAGGCCGTGCTGCTTAAGTTTTCTAATAATGAACGGCTGATACAGCTCCAATGCTATTTTCTTCGGCAAGCCGCACTGATAAAGCTTCAGATTAGGCCCTACTACAATCAC
This sequence comes from Phycisphaerae bacterium, assembly GCA_028714855.1. NCBI lineage: Bacteria > Pseudomonadati > Planctomycetota > Phycisphaerae > Phycisphaerae bacterium. The sequence goes on from JAQTLP010000005.1 coordinate 149,901, forward strand.
AGAACGAGCTGAGTAGTCCACGCGCTTGCCGAGCAGATTTTCGCGGAATCGACCCTGCTTACCCTTAATCATATCGGTCAAGCTCTTCAATGGCCGGCTATTACTGCCGAGGACCGGCCTGCGGCACCGGCTATTGTCCAGCAGCGAATCAACTGCCTGTTGAAGCATTCTTTTTTCGTTGCGGATAATCACTTCGGGGGCATTGAGGTCTATAAGCTTTTTCAATCGGTTGTTACGATTGATAATTCGTCTGTAAAGGTCATTAAGGTCGCTGGTTGCAAAGTTGCCGCTTTCAAGAAGAACCAAAGGACGCAAATCCGGCGGAATAACGGGAACAACTTCGAGCACCATCCACTCCTGCTTGTTACTACTGCTCCTGATCGCATTGACTACCTTAAGACGTTTCGTAAGGTCTTTGATTTTCTGATTGCTGTTGGTCTTGACTACGGCGGCTCTAAGCTCATTGCTCAATGCCTCAAGGTCAAGATTTGTCAGCAGGGCCTTGATGGCTTCGGCGCCCATCAGCGCCTTAAACGCGTTACCGTATTTGTTCAATGCCTCACGGTATTCTTCTTCGCTAAGAAGTTGACCAAGCTTTAAAGGACTTTGGCCAGCGTCGGTAACAACGTAATCCTGGAAGTAAATTATTTTTTCCAGGTCTAACGCTTTCATTGCCAAAAGAGTGCTGAGATGATTCGGTATGGCCTTGAAAAACCATATGTGTACCACCGGCGCAGCAAGATTGATATGTCCCATTCGCTTGCGCCGAACGCGGCTGTGCGTAACTTTGACACCGCAGCGATCGCAAATTATCCCCTTGAATTTGGTGCCTTTATATTTGCCGCAGGCGCACTCCCAATCCCGTTCAGGACCGAAAATGCGTTCGCAGAACAAGCCGTCCTTCTCCGGCCGATACGTACGGTAGTTAATGGTCTCGGGCTTGCGAACCTCACCGAAAGACCAGCTGCGAATATCATTGGGACTGGCCAGCGAAATCTTGACCAAACCATAATCGTTAATGCGATCGTATATATTTCCCAGCATTTAAAGCTAACTCCTATCTTTTGGTGATTGGTATCCGGCGAATGCTAATCATTCACCAGTTGACCAATTACCAGTTATCATTATAAGGCAGAGCTTCCTAACCGTTTCTTCTCAAGCTGAATATTTAATCCCAATCCTCTTATCTCGTTGCACAACACATCAAAGGAAAGCGGCGTGCCAGCTTCGAGCCTGTTTTGTCCTTTGACGGTTGATTCATAGATTTTCGTTCGGCCCTCAACATCATCGCTTTTGACCGTCAGCATTTCCTGAAGGGTATAAGCCGCCCCGTAGCCCTCCAGCGCCCACACTTCCATTTCGCCAAATCGCTGGCCGCCAGTCCTGGCCTTGCCGCCTAACGGCTGCTGTGTAATAAGACTGTATGGGCCGGTTGCCCTGGCGTGGATCTTGTCATCAACAAGGTGATGCAGCTTCATCGTATACATATATCCTATCGTGGCAGTCTGGTCGAACGGCTCACCTGTTCTTCCATCGTACAACTGGGTCTTCAGGGATTTGGGAATGTTTACGAAAAGCTCATCAGCAGGCGGTGCCTGTTTATTTTTTTCCAGCTCGGCCTTGCGCTTTTTCATAAGCTCGTTTGCTTCGGCTGTGAGCTTTTGGATATCCTCCTCAGAAGCGCCGTCGAAAACAGGTGTAATCGCATGAAAGCCCAGTACCTTTGCTACCCAGCCAAGGTGGGTTTCGAGAATTTGGCCGACGTTCATTCGGCTCGGCACACCAAGAGGATTCAGCAGAATATCCAAAGGCGTGCCGTCTTCGAGGAACGGCATATCCTCTTCCGGCATAATCTTGGCAATAACACCCTTGTTACCGTGGCGTCCGGCCATTTTATCACCGATTGACAGTATTCTCTTGGTGGCGATGTAAACCTTTACCATTTCCAGCACGCCGCTGGCCAGCTCATCACCGTGCTTCAAACTATCAATCCTGCGATTTTTTTCTTCTTTAATCTCAGATATTTTACCCCAGAATTTATCCACAACTTTCTGTACATCGTCCCGGACCGAAGCGGGCCTTATCCACTTAACATCAAAGCCCTCTACCTGCTCATAAATAACATCCTCATCAGTGCTGACTCCGACCTTCTGGCGCGTGGATGGGTCGATGATATTGACATCGAACTTCTTGTGAATGGCCTCAATCATTTGCCTGAATATCAAGCATTCTTTGGCACGCATTTCCCCTTCGTATTGTTTTATCTGGGCCTTGAGGGCTTTCTTTTGTTCCTCGCCGCCTGCGCCGCGCCTGGTGAACCGTTCTGTTTTTATCACCACCCCCTCATTTCCGCTGGGTAGTTCCAGCGAGTCATTCTTGACGTCTTCGCCCGCTCTTCCAAATATAGCGTGCAGCAATTTTTCCTCAGGCGTCAACTCGGTCTTGCTCTTGGGTACTACCTTGCCTACCAGAATATCGCCGGGACACACCCTTGTTCCCTCACGAATTACACCGTGTTCATCAAGACTCCGCAGGCCCTTTTCGCTGACATTGGGAATATCACGGGTAAATTCTTCCCTGCCGAGGCGGGTTTCTCGGACCTCCGATGTAAATTCGTCGATATGAATACTTGTGAAACTGTCGTTCTTGACAAGTCTCTCACTTACAATAATTGCATCTTCAAAGTTAAAACCATCGAAAGTAACAAATCCCACAAGCAAATTTTTACCGAGGGCCAATACGCCGTTGGCAGTGCCGCCACCGTCTGCTATGACCTGGCCTTTCTGAACCTTTTCGCCGAGTTTAACTATAGGAGTCTGATTAAGGCAGGTTCTTTCGTTCAAACCAACAAACTTTTCGAGCTTATATTCTTCAGTATGGTTGAGAACTATTTTGGCAGCATCCACCGAGGTAACAACATCGCCGCCATTCGCACGGACGACCATACTCGAGTTTTGCCCGACTACTTTCTCCATACCTGTGCCGACCAAAGGCACCTCTGTTTTCAGCAGCGGAACCGCCTGTCGCTGCATGTTGGAGCCCATCAAAGCACGGTTTGCGTCATCGTGCTCAAGGAACGGAATAAGCGACGCGGAAACACCGACAATTTGTTTGGCTGAAACATCAACGTAATTCACATCCTCGTGCGGAACCTGGGCCAGCTCCCCCCCCTTCATAGCCAGCACCATCCCTTTTTGAATATCATGTGTATCCGGGTCGAATGTGTTGGGCGCGGCAATCACTGCCTTCATATCTTCATCCGCACGCAAGTAGTCGACTTTTTCGGAGGCCTTGCCCTTTTCAACTCGTCGATAAGGCGTCAGCAGAAAGCCATACTCATCAACTGTAGCAAATATCGCCAGCGAGGAAATCAAACCGATGTTCGTTCCTTCCGGCGTTTCAACCGGACAGATTCTGCCGTAATGGCTTATATGAACGTCGCGAACTTCAAAACCCGCCCGCCTTCTGTTTAAACCGCCGGGGCCGAGAGCCGACAAACGCCTTTCATGTGTCAATTGACTTAAAGCGTTGGTCTGGTCGACAATCTGGCTCAGCTCGCCGCGGCCAAAGAAATAGTTTATACTGCTCGATACGCTCTTGGAATTAACAAGGTCCGCTATCCGCAGCGATTCTTCGACTTCCCGTTTCATGCTCATTCGTTCCTGAACGGTTTTGCGTAGCCTCAACAGCCCTTTCCTGATTTCATCGCCGGCAAGCTCATCGATTGTTCGCAGCCGTCTGTTGCCAAGATGGTCGATGTCGTCAATTGTTCCTTCGTTGTTGCGTAAAGCCAGTACGTATTTTACTGTATTGAAGAAATCTTCGGGCCTCAGCGTCATCTCCCCTTCGTCAACCGTCTGCCCGAATTTCCGGTTCAATCTGAACCTGCCGACCTTACCCAGGCGATAGCGGTTAACATCAGAAAATTTCTCATCAAAGAAAGACTGCGCCTTCTTTTCGTTGGCCGGATTGCCGGGCCTTAATCTCATATAAAATTTTAACAGCGCCTGCTCCTGGCTCTGGCAATCATCCTCCGCAAGGGTGTTCAATACGAGTGTATCGTTTGGCTCCTCGATAACTTCGATTTTCTTGGTTCCAGTCCGCTGTACTAAAGAAACCCTGTCGCCGATTTGTGTGCCGGCTTTGACTATAATTTCGCCGGTTTCAGTATCCGCAATCGGTTCCACCGCCCACATAACAGGAGTAAGCTGCGATGCCGAAACAGTTTTTGTCGAATAAAACAACCGCAGGATTTGCGAGGTGGTGCCGTAGTCCGGCCCCATCGCCCGTAAAAAAACCGTCGCCGGTATCTTGCTTGACTGGTCTATCTTGACAACTAAAACGTCTTTGCGGGTTACGCTTATCTCTATCCAGCTGCCGCGCTCCGGTATGATTCTGCCGCCGTGCAGCACCCTGTCGCCTTCCTTGCTCTCGATGAGAAAATCAACTCCGGGACTTCGATGAAGCTGGCTTACTATCGTGCGCTCGGCGCCGCTGAAGATAAACTCTCCGCCGCCTATCATGACCGGCATTTCGCCAAGGTACACCGATTGTTCAGCCAAATCTTCGCCTTCTTTAGTACGCAATCTGCAGCAAATCTTTAATGGGTATCCGTAGGTCAGCCGTAACTGCCGGCATTCGTTGGGAGTATAACGGGGTTTTTCCAGTTCGTAGTAAAGATATTCCAAACGAATCGTCTTGTCGAAGTTCACGATAGGGAATATCTCGCGAAACAAACTTTCAAGACCAATGTTCTTCCTCCTGGTCGGCGCTACATCCGTCTGCAGAAAGCGATCATAACTTTTCTTCTGTATTTCTACCAGGTCCGGAATCTCGACAACATCACGGAATCTGCTAAAATTACGTACGGCCTGTGAAACCATTTAACTACCCCTTTTTAAATTTCGTTTTTCGTCTATTGGTTGCTCGTAACAGTCAATCCTGGCGTTTAACACCTGACGAAACGAGCTTCACAACCGTTCAACGATATTCATTACGCCAATTCGACTACCGCACCAACGGCTTCGAGCTTCGCTTTTGCGGCATCGGCGTCGGCTTTACTCAGCCCTTCTTTGACCGGCTTTGGAGCGCCTTCGACAAGATCTTTAGCTTCTTTCAAGCCTAATCCGGTAATCGCTCTTACTTCTTTGATAACCTGAATCTTCTTATCTCCAGCGGCCTTGAGAACCACAGTAAAACTGGTCTTCTCTTCTTTTTCTTCCGCCTGACCACCCGCCGCAGGCCCTGCCATCATAACAGCGCCGCCGGCTGCCGGCTCGATTCCGTATTCTTCCTTGAGATAATCGCCAAGCTCTTTCGCCTGCATCAGCGTCAGCTTGACTATCTTGTCACCGAGAGTCTTAATCTCGCTGTTCCATTCCTTTGTCTCTTTAACTTCCTTTGCTTTTTTAGGTTCCTTCGCTTCCTGCGACTTTCCCGCTTCCTCGGTCTGTTTCGTTTCTTTTGCTGCTTCTTCTGCCATTTTCGTTAACTCCTATCTGTTAGCACCCGTTGGTAGCCGAAACTACGTCGTTTCGTTTAACCCTCGATGGGGGCAGCCATACAGGTAATCTCAAATTTCTCTTTACGCCGCTTGCGGCTTCGCCTTTTCGGAAATCGTTTTTATACAACCCGCAATGTTTCTTGCAGGGGCCATAACAGCAGCGGCCAATCTTGACGCAGGCGACTGTGCCAGGCTGACAATCCTGCCCAGCAATTCCGCTCGCGTCGGCATCTTTGAAAGACCCTTCGCTCCATTAGCATCCAATACCATGCCGTCCAGAAAGGCACCTTTAACCTCTATCACCGGAATCTTCTTGCCGTATTCCGCTATTTCTTTGGCAACGTCAACTATGCTGTCTCCGCCGTAAGCTATAGTGCAGGTCCCCCTAAATAGTGACGCCGCCGGTTCCATCTGCCGGCTGCTCAACGCCCTTTTAAACAGCGAATTCTTCACCACCGACAACCTGATGCCCTTTTCCTTTAACCCGCCTCGCATCAGGTTTCCATCGACACCGCCGAGACCTTTGGTGCTGATAACAAGAAAATCCTTGATATTTTCACCAACGATTTTCTTTTCCAGTTCCGACTGCTGCAAATTTTTTACGTATTTACTCATCTTTTCACCTTAAATCTTTATGTGCTTACCATAACTGTTTCACGCTCCTGCCCGCTCGCCATAGCCAGGGGACATTAAACGCTGACTATTACGCTCGGGCTCATCGCCGCAGATATGCACACTTTTTTGATATACGTGCCTTTTGTTGATACAGGCTTAATTTTCCTTATATGCGAAATAAATGCCTCGATATTGGCGATTAATTTCTCCGCCTCGAAGCTCTGCTTGCCTACTATTACGTGGACGTTTCCGCCGGCGTCGTTCTTAAATTCGACCTTGCCTGCAGCAAACTCAGCTACTGCTGTCGCAACATCGGCGGTTACCGAGCCGTTTTTCGGCGAAGGCATTTTACCTTGCGGCCCGAGAACTCGGCCCAGTTTGCCAACCTTGCCCATCACCTTCGGTGATGCAATAGCAACATCGAAATCCAGCCAGCCGTCAGAAACCTTCTTTACCAGTTCATCGCAGCCGGCCTCAATAGCACCGGCAGCCTTTGCCGCCTCGATGTCCTTGTCCTCACAGAAAGCGATAACTTTCTTCTGCTTACCTATCCCATGAGGTAAAGATAGCGAGCCGCGAATCAATTGGTCGCTCTGCTTTGGGTCAACACCCAAATGCAGCACGCATTCTATACTCTGGTCAAACTTTACTGAGTTAAACGATTTTATCTTTGCGACCGCCTCAGCCAGGCTTACCGGCTCGTCGCTTCGCTGCTCGAATTCCTTTTTGTATCTCTTGCCTTTATTCATGCTTCGTTTCTGGTACCTCACTTGCTGCTTCTTTAGATACCACCTCGACACCCATGCTTCGGGCGGTACCCTCAATAATTTTTACGGCCTGTTCCAGACTGTACGCGTTCAGGTCCTTCATCTTGGCTTGGGCGATTTTACGCACCTGCTCCGGAGTTACTTTCCCGACCTTTTCTTTATTCGGAACGCCGCTGCCCTTTGCGATTTCCGCCGCCTGTTTCAGCAAAACCGCCGCAGGTGGACTTTTCACCTCGAAGCTGAAACTCTTGTCCTTATAAAGGGTTATCACAACAGGCACAATTGTTCCGTTAAGCTCTTTTGTTCGTTCGTTGAACTGCGAAACGAACTGGCCGATGTTAACGCCGTGCTGTCCCAGTGCAGGACCTATCGGCGGGGCAGGAGTCGCCTGTCCGCCGGGAGCCTGCAACTTAATCTTTACTGCTACTTCTTTGGCCATTACTTGTCCTCTATATCTTCTCTATCTGCCAATACTCTATATCCAGAGGCGTGCTTCGCCCGAATATCGTAACTATCACCTTCACTATCCCCCTGCTCGAATCGATCGAATCGACCGTCCCTTCGAAATTCTCAAAAGCGCCTTCCCGAATTTTAATCATGTCACCCTTCTTGAATTCGACCTTGATGCTCGGTGCTTCCTCCGGCTTTTCCGCCTCTAAAAGCATCTTGGCAACGTCTGTATCGCGCATCGGAGTAGGCATTCCTTCGGTGCCGATAAAATCTCCAACTCCGGAAGTTTCCTTAATTATAAACCAGGCAGACTCCGAAACCCGTCCGTCCACCGTCGGCTCCATCTCCATAAAAACATAACCAGGATAAAGTTTCCGCTTATGGACCGTTTGCTTGCCGCCGCGAATACGCTTAACCTGCTCCACGGGAACCTCTATCCTGCCGACAATACCCTTCAAATCCTCCCTCTGCATCTTCTGGGAAAGAGCCTCTTTCACCTGCATCTCTTTATTCGCCGCAACTCGCAAGACATACCACTGCATACCAATACCTGCCTCTAAAAATCTGACCGGTTTAATACTGACTGGTCCATCCGAGTAATTTACGTTCTAACCTAAAGGCCGAAAACCTCGGTAAAAAAGAGCTTAAATCCTAAATCTGCAGAGCCAAGAAACACCGCCATAATAATCACAAGCACAATAACGATAAACGTCGAAACCGCTATTTCCTTTCTGCTTGACCAGCTGACCTTTTTCATCTCGCCTTCAGCTGCAATCAGAAAATCAGCAATCGAAGACTTGTTCGACAGCCAAAAAATCAAAACTGCAAACCCGGCAGCTATGCCGACCGGAACCATTGTCGACACCCACAAGCCCATATCAGCGCCGTCTAATTTCTGGTAAAGCAGCAAACATCCTACCGCCGCTACTAACCCGAAACCAAAAGCGCTGCCAAGCCTTGTGTATTTAGCCTGACCTCGTTTATAAATACCAAATATCATATCTGACCAATCCCTTTTAACTTCCGAACTTCAACTTATAACCTTCAATCGGTTCCACCAAGCCCCTCCCCCTGAAACGGAACAGGCCAGGGAGGCCTCGAACCCCCAACCTTCGGTTTTGGAGACCGACGCTCTGCCAATTGAGCTACTGGCCTATCTTTTTCTCCTATTGCCAACCACAGGCTGGTTTTTATTACTTACGCCGTATCTTATGAACAGTATGCGCTCGTTCATTGCTGCAAAACTTCTTTAGCTCTATTTTCGGCGCACCCTCTGCTGTACTGACATTCGTGCGGTAGTTTCTATGGCCACACTGTTTGCACTCAAGCCATACATCTTCTCTTTTGCTTTTCTTAGCCATAAAACCTGTCCCCGCTATGCCCCCGCTTTTGCATTAGCAAAAAAGCGGGAGGGCTCTTGATATTTATGGAGCTCAACTACTATTCAGAAATACGTTTATTCAATGATCTTGATCACCACTCCGGCGCCGACCGTTCGGCCTCCTTCTCGGATAGCGAAGCGAAGACCTTCTTCCATAGCGATTGGTGAAATAATCTCCACCTCCATCGCTATGTTATCGCCGGGCATACACATCTCGGCTGGCTTGCCTTCTCGGCTCTTTATCGCCTTGACGGCACCGGTAACGTCGGTCGTTCTGAAATAAAACTGCGGCTTGTAGCCTGCAAAGAACGGCGAATGACGTCCGCCTTCCTCTTTGGTTAATACGTAAACCTCGGCATCAAAATGTGTATGAGGCGTAATCGAGCCTGGTGCCGCAATAACTTGGCCGCGCTGCAAGTCATTCTTTTCTACACCACGCAGGAGCAAGCCGACGTTATCACCGGCCTGACCTTCGTCGAGCGTCTTATTAAACATCTCTACGCCGGTCACAACCGTCTTTCGTATATCTTTGGACAATCCGATGATTGCCACTTCATCGCCGACATGAACTTTGCCGCGGTCAATTCGGCCTGTGCCAACCGTTCCTCGGCCTTTTATACTGAAAACATCCTCTATCGGCATCAAAAACGGTTTATCGACGTCTCGCACCGGCATCGGTATATACTTATCCATTGCATCGAGCAGCTCAACTATCGGTTTGCACTCAGGGTCGTCAATGCTCGCAGCCCTCATCGCCTTAATCGCAGAACCGCGGATTATTGGCGTCTCGTCTCCGGGGAAATCGTATTTGCTAAGTAATTCTCTTGTCTCCAATTCAACCAAATCCAGCAATTCAGGGTCGTCAACAAGGTCCACCTTGTTCAGGAACACCACAATTTTCGGCACATTGACCTGACGGGCAAGCAGAATGTGTTCGCGGGTCTGAGGCATAGGGCCGTCGGCTGCACTGACCACAAGAATAGCTCCATCCATCTGCGCCGCTCCTGTTATCATGTTCTTGACGTAATCGGCGTGGCCGGGGCAGTCGATATGTGCATAATGCCGGTTGTCCGTTACGTATTCAACGTGTGCTGTGGAGATGGTCAGAATCTTTGTGTCGTCACGTCGCCCTTGAGATTCAGACGCCTTGGCGATGTCATCGTATGATTTAAACTTGCATAGCCCCTTAAACTCCATAACCTTCGTCATCGCCGCCGTCAATGTCGTCTTGCCATGGTCAACGTGACCGATTGTTCCAACGTTTACGTGTGGTTTTGTCCGTTCAAATACTGCTTTAGCCATATAAACCTCCAATGTGTAGGGTTACTTTTTATATCCCTATTCTCTTCCTCTAAAACAAATCTCAATCCTTATATAAACGCCAAGTCAAAACAACCATATCTCACGCCATCCGATGACAGCGACGAATAAAGTGTCTCAACTGCAAAATAAGCCTTCTCTACAGGGCTTGCTTTCATTTAGCTGCTGATGGGATTTGGACCCATGACCTCGTCCTTACCAAGGACGCGCTCTACCAGCTGAGCTACAGCAGCAATATCGTTTTTCCCGTTCGGCACTATTCTAACGGCCGGTCAAACAATAAACAAAAGGTGCGCTCCACCCTTCTTTCCTGCCTCGATTAACCTAAACAATCAGCGCAGGAATTTATAGCGTCCACCGATTCTATTTATTGCAAAACGGGTAATCTATGAAAATAACCGTAAAAGTGCAAACATAAAAACCAAAAAAATGCAAAAAAAACAAAAAAATCTGAAAATATTCAAATTTTTCGCTTTTTCGCGGAAAATCATACTGAAAAGGCCTTTATCGCCGCATCGGTACACTGACCCGCACTTAAGGTTATAACATGGATTTTGATAGTATAATTAGGATACAGATGCCTTACAAACCCGATTTTGGCTCATTAACCCCGGAAAGAAGCTTAAATAAGTAGTAATTCGAATAAGGTTTTGATATTATCGCCGAATTGAAAGGTTTATCAGGGACGTAAAATATGCCAGAGCCTCATAAGTACCGCCACGCCCTATGCCTGTATCCTTATTATGCAGGGGAAAGGGGCACAGGTTTAGACTTCTTTCCGCCGACAGGGTTGGAGTACGTGGCTACCGCCCTGAAAGATCACGTAGGACAAATCAGCCTGATTGACCTCCGTTATAAGCGGTCTCTGCTGGCGCCTCGGAATATGTTCGAGTTTATCCAAAAAAACATCGATTTGATTTGCATCAGTATTGGCTGGAGGGCGCAATACAAAAAAGTTTGTGATTATATCAGCCGATTGCCCCATGCCCAAATGACCGTTGTCGGCGGACGCGAGGCAACCGACAAGGTGGAGGATGTTTTTCTGCGATGCCCAAACGTCGATGTTGTTGTTCGCGGGGAAGGCGAGCAGACTATCCAGGAGCTTGCAGATGGACAGCCGTTGGATGGAATTCTTGGCCTGTCTTACAGGCATAATGGTAAAATCATTCACAACCCGAACCGGCCGCTCCAGCCTATCGAAGATATCGCTCCCCCGGACCGCAGCCTGAGGCAAAACCGCTACTTCCCTGTCGCTCATGGAATACGTTTGCTGCCAATTGAGTTTGACACTATCCTCGGTTCACGGGGTTGTCCCTACAAATGTAAGTTTTGTACATTCAGCGTGAATCCTTTGGGACAAAAGCGTGACTACGTCGCTCGGTCGCCGGAATCGGTGGTAGATGAAATCGAAGCCTGTAAGGGAAATAGGATTATTTTTGCTGATGACAATTTCTTCGTTAATCCGGACCGCGTTGAGCGTATATGCGATTTAATCATAGAAAGAGGCATAGATAAAATATACTTCGCTAATGCGAGAATCGAGGCGGCCAGGCACCCACGCATGCTCGAAAAAGCTTACCGCGCGGGATTTCGAATGCTTCTGCTGGGTATTGAGTCCGCAAGCGATAGAATCCTCGAACAGCTAAACAAGGGATTTAACACACAGCAGATTCGGGATGCGTTTACGGTATTCCGGCAGTTCCCCTTCTTTTACCATGCCTACTTCATCTATGGCAATATTGGTGAGACTGAGGAAGAAATGATGGCCATACCTGATTTCGCCAAAGAGCTTGGAGCGCACACTATCAACCTTAGTATGCTTCGCGTCGATAACTTCTCACCGTTGCGGCAGTTGGTGGAAAACACGCCTGGCTGCCGCATCAGCAAAAACGGGAATGTCTATTCACGCGAGTTTGACAGGAAAAGGCTCGGGCGTATTCGCAATCGGATTCGCAATCGTTTTATGCTTCGGTCGGGACAATTGGCCAAGACACTCACCACCATGCACAACTGCAACATTCTAACTTACCGGCAGATGGCCAAACTGGGCTTGATGACGCCTTTGCTTCTGCTGGATTATGTGATTCAAAGAAATGCCAAAACTTTTCGGTACCCAGCTAACATCTCCGAAAGTAAAGTTCAGTAGTGCCTCTGAGCAAAAACATACAAATTGCTTACGAAAAATTCCCCTTAACCGCCTCTAATTTCTCGGCTTATTTACGTCTGCGGTATGACCGGGGCGCTTAGTCCATCGCCGCACCTGCTCCGACCACATCGGCCTGGCCCCCGTATCTTGTGAACTTAATCGCTCTCTGCCAGGCTGGTTCGCTCTCGGACGAGCCAAGCTTTTCCGCCAGACACCTCAAATCATCACCGATGCCGCTATCTCATCGGGATATTTCTGTGCCGTGGGAGGCTATAGGAAACTTTTTCCATAGCAGGACAGGAATACCATAATTGCCATATAAATTTTGGACAAGAAGAAATATCTTGACAAAATGACCTGGCCAATGTAGACTAATTTTATCTGTATGTATTAGGGTGAATTTTTAGTTGCGAGGAGGAAGAATGTGTTACAAATACACAGTGGCTTTGGTTTCAATTATTGTCTTCTCAACTTCCTGTTATGCCGATTCCGTTCTGGAATGGAACAATATTGCCCTTGAAGCAATCAAGCAGGAGAGTCTTTCGCCTCCGGTCGCCACGCGGGCATTGGCGATATTGCATTGCGCTATTTTCGATTCGATGAACGCCATAGAGGGACAATACATATCTTACAATTCCAGTCCCGTGGTCGCGCCAGGCGCCAGTGCTAAAGCCGCTTCCGTATCCGCAGCGTTCAACACCCTTTCTAATTTACTTCCGAATCAAGCATCCACATTCCTGAATAAATATAACAGTGATATAGCCTCACTTGGGCCGGGCCAGTCTGTCAATGATGGAATTGCGACTGGGCTAACGGTTGCCTCTGAAATGTTGGACTTGCGGAGCAACGACGGAAGCAACAATAATTTCATTTATAACGGAGGCACAGACCCGGGCGAATGGCGGCCAACCCCGCCAAACTACGAGCCAAGTCTGCTTCCGCTATGGGGTTCTGTTACACCGTTTGCGATTCAAAGCGGTTCCCAGTTCAGACCTGCAGGCCCGCCCGATCTTTCAAGCCCCGAATATACAGCAGCTTACAATGAAGTAAAAGATTATGGTGCCGTAAACAGCAGTCTCAGAACGCCGGATCAGACCGAAATAGCCTATTTCTGGGCAGATGGCGTAGGCACCTATACACCGCCGGGCCATTGGAACAAAATCGCACAGACAGCAGCCGCACAGTTGAGCTGGTCCGAATACGACAATGCTAGAGCTTTTGCACTGCTGAATATTTCTCTGGCTGACGCGGCAATATCTGCATGGGATGCCAAACATGAATTTTTGTTCTGGCGGCCTATTACCGCTGTCCGCGAAGGCGAAAATGACACAAATCCTCTTACTGTCGGCGACACAGACTGGCTCCCTCTCCTGTCAACACCACCATTCCCTGAATACACAAGCGGACACAGCACCTTCAGCGGAGCCGCCGCTGAAGTTCTGGCAGGCCTTGTTGGCTATGATAATTTCGCTTTTGTTACTGACAGTAATGGACTGCCGGGCGTCTATCGTTCATTTGACAGCTTTTCCGAAGCTGCGATTGAGGCGGGTGAAAGCAGGATTTACGGCGGTATTCATTTCGATTTTTCTGATTACACAGGAAGAGACTTCGGTGCGGCATTAAGCGATTACGTATTAGCTAATTATCTGTTACCTGTCCCCGAACCCGCAACGCTTTTGCTGGTTGGATTGGGTATGGTGATGTTACGGAGGTTCATTTAAGTCCCCAGCCTGACCAGGATGTTTAGTCCACTGCCGCACCTGCTCCGCCCACATCGGCCTGTCCTCCGCGGTCTTTATTTTAACAAGTGCCCCTAACACAACGTTAGGGTCAGAGGTAGCTGACGGTTCAGCAAAATATTTCTCTATCGACAGCACTATAACATTGTCAGGGCCCAGATCCTTTTCCAACAAACAATTATTCACCAATTGGATTGCGGCATCTATCTTCGGCCACCTCAGATACACATCTAACATCTGGGCCAAAATTGCTTCTTTCTCCTCCGGACTTCCGCCAGATTCCCGCAGCAGCCCTAAACTTTTCGCCGCCTGTTCATATCTGCCGGTCTTGCTGTAAAGCTGTGCCAGCTTCCCCCTCACATTCTTAAGCATTTCTCCGTTTTGTTCGCCGCCTGCCTTGCGCTCCGCTATCTCAAGAAAAGAAATCATCTGCTCATCAGAGAGCAGGGACTCCATATCTGGCGAACTTAACCGCCCTACCCATTTATCCAATACGTCGGCTTCGACTGCCTTGAATATCGTCAGCATCGCCTTCCAGGCAGGTTCGCTCTCGGCTGAGCCCAGCTTTTCCGCAAGCCACGTCAAATCATCGCTGTTGCCGACTTCGCCGGCAAGTTCTATCACTCTCTGCCTTATCTTCGCACTGCTGTCATTCGCAAAACCCTCTTTCAGTTTGCCAAGCGCAGTAGTCTTGTCTATATTTATCAGCCCCTCCACTGAGGCCTCACGCGCCAAATCTGCTTTATCGCTTAGGCCTTCTTCAAAAAAGGGCCCGAATGCCTTTGCAGCTTCCGCTTTGTGGATACTGCGAGGACCGCACAGGTCTGCCATTACGCCAAGCAGTTCTCCTCGCAGGGCGCCGTCTGCTTTATCTTTTTGCAGATTATATCTTTCCGCAAGCAATCCAAGATACCTGTCAACCTCACCAGTAGTTAACCCGTTCTGCTCAATAAGCTTCTTTATAACTTCCGCACCTTTTTGCGCCTTTTTGGGATTCTCTTCGATAAGGAACTTTGTCGCCCATTCCAGAGTCTTTTTCCTTACTTCCTCCGGTACTTTGACCTCTGAACCGGGTAAAAAGGCATAGTAGCACGCCCCGCCGAGCGCAGCAAACAACTCAGTCTTAACCCCGTCGTCCTGTTCAACTTCGAGTTGTTGCAGCAAACGTTGGGATGAATCCAACTGCCCCATCAAAGACAATAGCCCCGCCGTTTTCAGCCGAACGTCCCTGTTCTGGTCCGAAACCAGATTGACTAAAACAGGCCCGAGCTCGACTGGTAATTCCGATTTTGTCCCCACACGCCACTGTGAAACCTTCTCCAATGCCCACAATCTAACTACATCTTTGGAATCACCCAGACACTCAGCTAAAAACCGGCCCTTACCCGCATCATCACTTATCCCGTCATATATTTTATCTAACGATAACAAATACATCCCCTGCCACATGTCCAATTCAGTTTCCATCTTGCGCATCTGCGATTCCTGCCGAACCAGCCAATCACGCAGGAAGTCGTTTATGCCTTTGCGCTTGAGTTCATCTATAATCTGTTCGCGAGTTTTTGCGTCCTCGCCGACTGGTATGCCTAACGAATGCAGCGTATCCTCCGCCTCGGCCGCCACCTGCTTTTCGGGATCATCGAGCAGCCTGATAATCTTAAATATCGCCCTCATATCCGGCTGAAGTTTCAGCGCGTATATCGCATTCAATCTCGCCTTGACCGGCAGCGTTCCGTCCGATACCATCTTTTCAAGCGGCCCGGATATCTGCTCATACTTGAAAAGCAACGTCGCCTCAGCAGCCAATTTGGCCTCGCCAAAATCCTTCGTGGCTAAAATGTTAATCAGAGGCTCGACGAAGTCCTCCTCTGACTTTATGGATTCGGACATCCCGCGGGCTTGACCCAATGCCTTGCAGACAGCTATCCGTGCAGCGCTATTTTCCTCCCGCCCCAACACCAATAGCAGAATTTCTCGCCCCTGGGGGTCTTCACTAAACAGCATTACCGTCGCCGCATCGATGCGTATCTGTTCGTTTGCGCCCCGCAGCAAGGCGTCTTTGTTGATTTTCAGTTGTCTGCCGAGGCTAAGCTCGGCTTTGGCATTCATTTTAACTTTATCAGAAGCTCGCCCTGCCTTCGCACGTTCAACGCCCGCCTGCTCGCCTCGGGGCGAAGCCGCAGGCTGGCAGCCTATCGCCAATACTAATAGCAATATCACCGGATACAATCTCTTTGCAGTCATCGTGATAACCAAGGGCAAATTCCTGCTCTTTAACCTGTCCATCCTAAATAATCCCCGCCTTCTGCTCGCATAAATTACCTATCGACTATTTTCTCCATTGGGACATAAATTTTGCACAAAATTTTCCTGCATTTTCAAAAATTCAAAACTGTTTCAAACAGCAGCCGCCTTAAGGCCTCGGATGGAACTTTTTGTGCATCTCTCGCAGCCTTTCCTGGTCAACATGAGTATAAATCTGGGTAGTGGCTATGTCAACATGTCCGAGCATCTCCTGCACGCTTCGCAAATCCGCCCCGCCGGCCAGCAGGTGCGTCGCGAAGCAATGCCTCAATGTATGAACGGTTAATTTTCTTGGCATACCTGCACGGATTGCATATTTCTTTATCAATCTCCAGATTTCAATACGCCCCATAGGCCGCCCTGTTCGGGAAAGCAGCAAAAAATCACCGCTGAATGGCTTGACCAGCTTCGGACGAAGCTCCCGCAGGTACTCAGCTGTCGCCCCAATCGCAGCCTTGCCGACCGGGATTACACGTTCCCTGTTGCCCTTGCCTATGCAGCGAAGGTATCCGACGTCAAGGTTCAAATCACCCGTTTTCAGGCCCGCCAATTCGCTGGCTCGCACTCCGGTGGCATAAAGCAATTCGACTATCGCCCGGTCACGAAGATAAAAAGGTTCCTCTGGACTAACCGCACTAATGATGTCGATAACCTGTTTCTTGCTGCAAATAACCGGAAGCCTCTGCCACAGCTTCGGCCCCTCGAGGATTGCGCCAAAATCATCTTCGACAAGACCCGTCAGTCTGCCGTACCGGAGAAACATCCTCACGGCAACAAGACTGCGCTTAATCGAGCTTTCACTTTTCCGCTCGTCTTTTGTAAGGATTTGCAGATACTTTTGGATAAGGGCAGGCTTTATCTGGTCCAGTCGGCTGATTTTACTCCCCTTGCAGTATTCCAGAAAATCCGCAAGGTCGCGCCCGTATGCCAGAATGCTGTTGTTCGCCAGCCCTGCCTCAACCGTCAGGTAATCCAGAAAACCCTTGGCCTCCTTGCCTAAAGGTAAAGACAGTAACTTCTCACCAACAGATTGTAACTGCACTGACGCCATCGCTCCCTGCTTTCAAACGCTGACTACTAACATAAATATCGGCCTTAAAACAAGTTAATCTTTAGTTGTAAAGCCCGGCCGGATAATATGGCAACTGTTTTGAAAAAAAATGGTTCTTGAGCTAAATGCTCGACGCATATATAATCTGTCAAAATTCGGGAAAATCTGAAATGAATAGAAAACTCAAAATCAACTTACGTTCCTATGCCCTTATCGCCTGTGCACTTTTCGCAGCCGGCTGCGCAAAACCATACAAAGGTGTTACTGTCGAAAAAATCTGCCCCGCTGGTATCGACAAACAGCAGGCAATGCAAATCGCCGAAGATGTTCTGGCTAAAATGTATTTTACTGTCGCAAAATCTGATGCCAACCTCGGCGTTATAAAAACAAGGCCCCTCGCTGGAGCCCAATTCTTCGAATTCTGGCGCAAAGATAATGTCGGGTCTTTCGACTCCGCAGAAGCAAACCTCCACACCATTCGAAGAATCGCGGAAATAAATGTAAAACACCAGGATACGCTTCTGTGCCTCAGCTGCAATGTAAATGTTCAAAGACTTAACATGCCCGAACAAGAGTTCCGCAGCAGCTCGCGGGTTTATGAAATGTTTTCGCAGAGCAGTTCCACACAACAAACGTTCGTAATGAACCCCAGGCAGAAAGAAAGTATGGCCTGGGTCAATTTGGGCAACGACGCCAATCTGGCTACAGTGATTTTGAAGCGAATCGAAAACAAAATCGCCAAAATGCAAAAGGGAAAATCGCTGTGAGAATACTCGTCTGCGGCGGAGCTGGTTACATCGGTAGTAATATGGTGCCGTCCCTCGCCGCCGAAAAACACGACCCCGTCGTTTACGACAACCTCAGCAAAGGCCACAAGGCAGCCGTCGCAGATTGCGAGTTCGTCAAAGGTGATTTGGGCGATTACGACCTCCTCGTCAAAACACTCAAAAAATACAAAATCGATGCCGTCTTCCACTTCGCCGGATTGATTGAAGTCGGAGAATCCGTGCAGGCCCCGCTTAAATACTATCACAACAATGTCTCCTGTACCCAGGTCTTATTGAGCGCGATGGAGGCCGCGGGCGTGGAAAAATTTATCTTCAGCAGTAGCGCTGCCGTTTATGGCCTGCCCAAACAGGCCCGTATCTCGGAAAACGCGCCGACAGCGCCCATCAATCCTTACGGAGAATCAAAACTGGCGGTCGAAAAAATATGTCACTACCAAAACGCCACCGGCAAACTCCGCTACGCCTCGCTTAGATATTTCAATGCCGCAGGAGCCGGAAACAACTGCACGCTCGGCGAAGACCACCGCCCCGAATCACACCTCATCCCCCTGACAATCGCCGCCGCTATGGGAAAAACAGATTCAATCAAAATCTACGGCACTGATTACCCGACGCCCGATGGCTCCTGCATCCGCGATTACATCCATATTGAAGACCTCTGCAGGGCACACCTGCTGGCGATGAACAAACTCGATAATCAATCGGAGCTTATTTACAACCTCGGTAACGGAAATGGCTGCTCAGTCAAAGAAGTAATCGAAACAGTTAAAAAAGTCAGCGGCAAAAATTTCAAAGTCGTCGAATCGCAGCGCCGTCCGGGCGACGCCCCGATATTGACCGCCAACGCCGCCAAGGCAATTAACGAGCTCCTCTGGAAACCAAAATTCACAGACCTCGAAAAAATAATCGAAACCGCCTGGCTCTGGCACAACAAATTCCCCAATGGCTATCCGGAATAATATGGCAAACTTATTGATTGGTATTGACGTTGGCGGCACGAATATCAAAATCGGCTGCTTCGATACACGCCTGAATTTACTGAAAAAAATTTCAATCACTACAGATGCCGACTCTGGCCCCCAGGCGGTCGTCGAAAAAATGCTCGCCGCCGTCGATAAGCTCGTCAAAGAATGCGGCTTCACTTCCTCTGATATATCTGCCGCCGGCATCGGCACACCGGGACCTGCTGATTACACAGCGGGTATCTTAACTAACCCCACAAATATGCCTGCCTTCAAAAATGTCCCCATCAGGCAGATGCTCTCGGACGCATTGCATTGTCCCGTCGTCTTCGACAACGATGCCAACGTCGCCTGCTTCGGCGAATTCGCCGCAGGTGCCGGCAAAGGCGTCACCGATATGGTCTTCTTCACCCTTGGCACAGGCATCGGCGCCGGCATTGTCTCCGAAGGCAAACTCCTTCGCGGCTTCGATGGCAACGCCGCCGAGCTTGGCCATACCATAATCTACCCCGATGGCCGCCTATGCAACTGCGGCCAAAAAGGCTGCGCAGAAGCCTATGCCTCCGCCTCGAATACCGCCAAAAGAGCTACAGAAGCCCTAAATGCCGGAGAAAATTCAAGTTTGAAAAAAGTCCTCGACAAATCCGGCCAAATCACCTGCGAAGATGTTTACGACCACCTCAAGACCGGCGACAAACTCGCAAAAAAAATAACCGACGAAACAGCAAAAGCCCTTGCCATCCTCTGCATCAATGCCCTGCACACCGCAGACCCGCAGCGCATCGTCTTCGCAGGCGGAATGATTGCCGCTGGTGACATCTTGTTGAACAGAATCAAAGATTATTTCAACGAGCAGGTTTGGAAATTGAAAAAAGAAACCGTCGAGATTTGTTTCGCAACCCTCGGTGAAGACGCAGGCATCATCGGCGCAGCAGCCCTCGCAAAGAATAATTAGCCCCGCAATTTATTGCGAGGGTCACAAAGTAAGTAAGCGGTATTAAAATCTCGGTTAGCCCCCAAGTTTATCTTGGGGGTTACTTAATAGATTCGCTTGTGATTACTTTTTCTCCCCCTTCGCAAATTTCCCCGCTGGCCCGCCCGCCGTAAATAATACTGCGAAACGTGTTATCAGCGTACCCAGCAGAACATATCCCAAAATCACCTGCGCCATTAATAAAGTCTGGCCCCACCAGCTATCTGGATTAGCGGCTATATCGCCAAATCCCAGCGTTGTCATCGTAACTACCGAAAAATATAAAACATGCCAGAACCCCCGAATATCACCAACAACTCCATTAACCATAACAAAGTTTGGCCACAAACGGTATACCGCCGCGAATAACAGCGCCAATATAAGGAACACCCCCATAACCCGCAGCGTGCTCATCCCGTAATCGCTCATCGCCCAAAATGCCTGCACCGGCCATCTCAATAACCAATGTTCCCCATACCACTCCTCCCAATTCATCCGCCGTATATTATACTCCAACAATTGCTTCGTCGCAGCATCTATACGCACACTATCCAAACCCACTCCACGGAAATCTGTTAAGCGGTCAACCTTGCATTCCCAAATCAACGTTTCACCATCTACAATCGCATGTGAAAAATCCGCGCCCTGGAGTTCAGCTCCACCAAACACAGCACCTTGCAGACTTGCCCCCCTAAGACTAGCATCTTGCAGTTTTGTATCCCAAAGTCGGGCACCTTGAAGGTCAACTCTCCAAAGGTCGGCATCTTGCAGATTGACTCCCCGAAGTTTGGTATTTTCCAGATAGGCTCTCGTAAAGTCGGCATTTTGCAGCCAAATTTCCTCTTTCGGATGCTCTTTGCGCCACTCATTCCACTTTTTTATACCCTCCGCACCTTCTTCTGAACATTTCTTTAGAAAATCATACTGCTCCTTACTAAACCGAAGCTCTTCTTCAATCCACTTTTTTTCTTCTCCCTTTTTTCCTTCCTCACTCATCTTTTCCCCTAAAAAAATATGTTAAATCACACTACCCAAAACTGCGAGTCCGCTTGCGAGCATCCTGAGCATCGTCGAAGGATCAATATCCTCCGCTGCACGCTGTCCCCCATTTTACCCTCAAATTCAAAAAGCCCCAAACTAATACAGGGAGCAATTCTTTTTATTTCTGCTTTTTAAAAAGATTCTCGTCCAGCCAACATTTTAGGCTTGGAAATTTAATATAATACTTTTCATATTTGTCCAAAAGCTTTACAAACACATCTTCTTGGTGGTTCGGGGAAAAATATGATACAAAGATGTGTTTGTTACCGGAAACATGTATCTCAAATATGGGGCCGTCATATCTTTCCTTTTTGTGGAGTTTGCATACCTCATTTTTCCCGAGAGAACTCTTGAATTTATCAATAGCTTGGACGTTGGTGACGTGGATATTCGGCTTTTGACCCTGATTGACATCAATAGCCGAGATATTGCTGTTAATTAGATAGTTTACCAAGTCTTTCTTCTTTTTCTTTTCCTCCAGTATTTCTCCCATACCTTTAAAAACCATTTGTAGCGTTTTCCCTTTTAGGTAAACCAATACAAATATTCCTATTAGCATCAGAGTGGACAATAAAATGTATAGCAGTTCTGTCATATTTATATCAACCTACACAACCTGCTAATGTCCCTCATTGTGGCCTCAGCACCACCGCGCAATAAAGTTTCACCGCCCTATTTTACCCCCAAACTCAAAACCCGCAAACACCTTTTAAAAAGCCCCCGCGGCACCTGAGCGGAATTCAATCAAATGCGCAGGGGGGTAAAAAATTCCCTGCAATTTTCAATCATTTCTGTGCATTTTGTCTCACTTTTGCGCGCATTTTTAGCAATTTTCTACAACTTTTTACCATTTTCTACCATTTAAAAACACAAACTTGCGCGTTTGGTGCTACCCCATTCCCCCTATCTTATCTATTTTCCGCCTTCTCCTCTTCCGTCAATATCTCGTTCATCGACCCCGACCGGAACCCCTGCAAATCAATCGTAACATACTTAAAGCCAAGCCCTTGCAGCTTTTCTACAATCCGCGCTCGGTTCACCAAAACCTTCTCGAAATCCCCCTGTTTGACCTCTATTCTCGCGAGTCTATCGTGGTGCCGCACCCTAAATTCCACCAGCCCAAGCCCTCTCATAACTTCCTCTGCCTTCTCGACTTGCATCAATCTCTCTTCCGTAATTTCCAGCCCATACGCAATCCTTGAAGCCAGGCAAGGCGACGCCGGAATGTCCGCCGTCGCTAACCCCATTTCTCTACTCAACTTACGAATGTCCTCCTTAGTCAGCTCTGCCTCCATCAGCGGGCTGCGCACCCCAAAAACCTCCGCCGCCCTGTTCCCAGGCCGAAAATCGTTCTTGTCATCGAAATTGCATCCGCAAATTACTTTGCCGAATTTTTGTTCCTTCGCAATATCCTCTAACAGCTTATAAAGATGTGACTTACAAATAAAACATCTGTCCGCCTTATTGGCTGCGTATGCCGCATCCGCCATCTCATTTGGCCTGATAGTCTCAACCTCAACACCTATATTCTTCGCCGTCTCAACCGCCTGCAAATATTGTCTCCTCGGCAGCGATGGCCCTTCAGCAATACAAGCCTGCACCCTCTCGGCACCGACCGTCTCAACCGCCGCTTTCAAAAGAAACGTGCTGTCCACTCCGCCGGAGTATGCGACAATCACTTTATCCAGCTTCTTAAGGATTCTTTGAAGCGAATTGTACTTCTCTTTCAGATTCATAATAATCTTAACATCTGTTTTGACACCGCCTTAAATCCGGCTCTGTCTCAATATACAACCTTTCTTCCCGCCTCTACAAGCAAAAACGCCTATGCTATCCAACATTTTCTGCAGTCCCAATAACCAATTGTCCTATTTATAATTTCCTTGCCAAAAAGCCTTAATGTTGTATAATATAAGAGAACTTGAAAGCCGATATACCCCCTTTACGGGCATTGCGGTTTATTGCCGTTTAGGATAAGGAGAATAAAATGAAATCAAAAAGCCAAATCTATGCCAA
The DNA here is from genome assembly GCA_028714855.1 of Phycisphaerae bacterium. Lineage (NCBI taxonomy): Bacteria > Pseudomonadati > Planctomycetota > Phycisphaerae > Phycisphaerae bacterium. The sequence continues at coordinate 172,957 of JAQTLP010000005.1, forward strand.
AACAGGTTTCACTATCATAGAGCTACTGACCATTATGAGCATTATTGTAATTCTTGTCGGCGCCCTTTTACCAGCCTTGAACATGATAAGGTGGTATGCCAGATATACAACGCAAAAGAATCAGTTTCGTAATATCGAGACAGGACTGCAAACATACGAATTTGATTATGGGGAATATCCGGATTCAGGTGCATTAGACACCACTGACGAGCCATACTGCGGCGCAATGAAGCTTGCTGAAGCAATGGCAGGACAGGATGGTTTGGGATTCAACCCTGATTCAAAATTCACTGCCGATGACGGCACTGGTGATACTGAATTATACCCTCCCTTTACAGACGCTCCCTGGTATTACGAAAACTTAAAAAAGAGAAAGGAGTACCTGGAAGCCAAAGACGTCCAACTCTCTTCTTTAACCGGCTTGTATGGTACCAATATAGGAGACTTTCCTTTTCCAGATGAAGTAGCGTTGCTCAGCGATGTTTATAAACGCAATGAACTGAGAAACAGCAAAGGAACAAAGCTCGGCATGCCTATATTATACTACAGAGCAGACCCAGCCAAGCTTTTGCACGATGCTAATTACCCTGATAATCCAGATAATATTTACAATTACACCGACAACCAGGACCTTCTCGAACTTGGCGTGCCCTGGAGCCCAAGCATCGTACACCCGCTTTATCAAGATAAATATGGCAACGAACCAGGTTACGTATTTTATCAGAAAACAATGGATGAGAGTGCCCTGCCCATTGAAAGACCTTACAATAAGAACAGCTATATTCTTATTTCCGCAGGCGGAGATGGGATATTCGGCAACGGCGGCAGCATGAGAACAAAAGATGTGTACAACTTTGCGGGGGCGGAATAAAAAAACAGACAAAGCCGATGGTGAGAATCGGACTCACAACCCCGGCTTTACGAAAGCCGTGCTCTACCGTTGAGCTACATCGGCAACAAACGCCATATATGGGCTTATTTTTTTACATTAGACCCGCCGGAACCCACCGTCGGATTATTGAGCAATACGAGTAAAATCTCATCCTTTTGCTTCTGGTCCAGCGAATCTTTCTTAACGGCCTGGACAAGATAATCCCGTTCAGCCTGCGTCAAATCAGTTCTTGCAGCTATCGCCTTGTATCCATCGACTTTGGCCTGGTCCGACAGGTTACTGACAACATCGACATCATTCATAGCTGATGTTCGATAGACCTGTATCTCGCTGCCCTCGGCTTTGACGGTATTGCCTGTTACCGTTACGCAGCCGTTCAATACAAACGCCGAACTAATCAGTAAAACAACCAGTATAGCTTTCATTTCATTTGCCCTTTTCAAATAATAACGATAGTTCTGATTATAATTCATTTCTGATAAGCCGTAAACGGTTTAGATTAACGAAATTTCCGCACCGCCTGCCTTTTAAAATTGGCTTTGTTTGGCTTTGTTTTTGGCAGTTCATTGTTGGCAGTTTTTTGTTATTAGTCATTGTGTATATTGAGGTTAAATTCATTTTCAGCTTTTTGAAAATTGGCTTTGTTTTGCATAATTTATTCATTTTGATTGATTTTTTCCTTCTGCGCAAACAACCATAGCTTCCGCCGTCGCTGAAGCTATGGCGGACAATACATACCTCCTTCCACAATAGGACGAACCTGCGCGAATGTGTCGAAAAATGTGGGGTTTATAGGGGTGCGGTTTTGGCTAAGTCGTTATAGCTAAAGGGATAAAAAATTTCCCCAAAAACCATTTTGGATGTTTGACTACCTGCGCATTTGATTGAAAATTTGAAAAGACAACAAAACCGTTGTTTTCACTTTTCGCTTAATCGTTTTATTTCCTGCTGAATTTCAGGGATAACTTGAGGATTGTGAATGATTTTGTTTTTTCCTTCGGTTATCGAAATAATGTAAAAAACTTTACCCCCATATTTTTTTGTGAATTTCTCATGTGTACTTTTTTGGAATTCGAGCTCATTTATTATTTGTGTAATATAAGCGAAACCAGCCGGTTTAATTTGTAGGCCGACGTAGCTTCCTTTGACATCAATATAGAAATCAACGTTATAACCTCTGTCCCATTCATCAGGCGCAGGGAGGATTTTTACTCCCAATTCTTTTTCGAGACGGCCATAAATAGTTTGAATTTCAGATTTGTAACCATCGAATGTTCTCGAAATAACAAGGTCAATTAAAAAGTTAATACAATCCTGTTCGGTGATGCTTTCTATCTCAGCATGGCAAATTTCTGTCACTTTTATAAACAGTGTCCTGCCAAGCTGCTCTAAATGTTCCCGAGCATATACGTTTGAATAATAATATTGCTCCCACTCTTCCACTTTCTTCGGGGCACATTTTCTTATATGCTCAGCGACAGGGCCAACTTTATTCTTGCGTGTAAGTCCCCATCGCATATTTGCGCCGTTTAGTATCCATTCTTTAGGCATTTAAACTCCTCTTCAAGAACTCAGTTAAGCTGCCGTGCAGTGTTATCTGCTTCCACAAAGCCTTGTTTAAGCAGATGGCGGTTAATAAAAGTTTTATTTTGTAAATACAAATAACACAACAGGTTATTTTGGCTGTCGTGTTTCGTATGGCCGAATTTCATAAAAACTTTCTGGCCTTTGGTTTTCGACTGCAAAAATTCAATAGCTTGGGCTTTCTTTTCAGCTTTTTCTTTTATACCTATCAGGCGAATTTTCAGACCGTCATCAAGTTCGAGTTCTATAGGAGAAATAACCTTTTTTACATTATGATAATCCTGTCTTTTTTGGCTATCGCCATTAATTTTAGAACCAAACTGTAATTTCCGAGGGTCGATTTTTTTGTCGAATTTTACGGGATCTTTAAAAACATAAGGCAATTTATTTATTTCCTCTTTCCAGTCAATTTCATCCTCTCTGTTTTGTGCAAGTTCGATGCTGAACTTATCAAAAAATTCTTTTTCCTTTAAACCAAGTTTTTCTTTGATAACAGGTATGAAATTAGGGTTTATTTCATACCCTATTGAATTTCTTTCGAGGTTTTTTGCTGCCAGAGATGTTGTCCCGCTCCCGATAAACGGGTCCAATATTGTATCGCCGATAAAACTAAACATTTTAATAAGCCGGCGGGGGATTTCTTCCGGAAACATTGCCAGATGGCCATTTTGTTTTTCACCTGGGATATTCCAATGGCCGACAAAATACTGATTCCATTCTTCAGTGGTCAGTTTTGATTTGTCTTTGATACCTCTTGGCACTGCTTTGCAAATGCCGGGCTTTTTAAAAATCAGAATGAATTCATAATCGATTTTGATAATTCCGTTTCGCGGATACGGGAAAGAACCCATAATCGTAGCACCGCCGGTAGTGTTACAGGTTGTGACCTTTTGCCAAATAATAGCCCCCATATAATCGAACCCTATTGTTTCACAGAATTTGATTATTTCGGTGCGGATTGGAATTATTTTATATCTGCCATAATAAACCGACCTCGCAAATTGATCGCCGATATTTATACATAATCGGCATCCATCCTCGAGTGTTCGGAAACACTCGCTCCATACAAGGTTAAGATTGTTTATATAATTTTCGTAAGTATCGTCAAAACCTATCTGACCGCCGTTGCCATAATCTTTTAATTGCCAGTAAGGAGGCGAAGTTATGATAAGCTGAATAGATTTATCATCTATTTCAGTCATTTGTCTTGAATCACCGATTATAATTTTGTGTTTTGTCATACAGATTTCTTTCCCATAGGCATTAGTGTAAACCTTGCCGAATAATTTGCAAGAGGCAATAAAGATAAAGCATCCCTCGCCCCGGTGAGATAGCCCCGATGAAGTAGCAAAAGCACTTCACGGGGTAAACTTCCACGCCCCGAAGAGATAATTTCACATCTCATCCCAGTTAGACAGCAAAAGACGCGTCTCACGGGACAGGCGGGGCAGGCATCTCACGGGGTAAACTCTGGCACCCCGCCGGCATAGTAACCCCTGCCGCGAGCGGCAGGGCTAACCAACCCCCAAGCAGGCTTGAGGGCTAAACATATTTGGATTACCGCTCCATTACTGTCGCGGCTCTGTAACCCACGCAATAAATCCGCCTTCGGCGAGACAGGTTGCGGGGCTAAATATCTGAATCCCGTCATCAAGATGACGGGGCTAAACAAGAATAAGACAATTTTTCTTGTAAAACCAATTGGTAATAATTAAACTACTCAAATTAAGGGTCGGTGCCCGAGCGGCCAAAGGGGATGGGCTGTAAACCCATTGGCGCAAGCCTACGTTGGTTCGATTCCAACCCGGCCCATTTTCCGAGTTTTTAATCGCTGATTAAGCTGATTTTGTCGATTTTCAATTAACCACGAATTAACACTAATAAACACAATTGTAACGAAAGACACGGGTAATAAGCCCGTAAATAGCAGGATAGTGCAAAAAGAAGGCTTTCGTCTTATATTTCTTACACCCCCCCACCGATGATAATAGAGAGCGTTAAATTTGACAAAATCTTAAGAGGATAATCTATGAAACTTGACCCAACCAAGATGAAGGATTGGCAGATTGCTGAAGCGGCAGAGCAATCTATGAAACCCGTCAGTCAGTTGGCTAAAGAATTAGGATTGGCCGACGATGAGGTGCTGCCGATGGGACGGCAGTTAGCACGTATCGATTATGTCAAGGTCTTAGAAAGACTGAAAGGTCAAACCAAGCCAAGCGCAAAATACATCGACGTTACCGCCATCACTCCTACGCCTTTGGGAGAAGGGAAGAGCACGACAACAATCGGATTGATTGAAGGGATGGGGAAATTAGGTAAAAAGGCGACCGGCGCCATTCGACAGCCAAGCGGCGGCCCGACATTTAACATCAAAGGTTCGGCAGCAGGAGGCGGGCTGGCCCAATGTATTCCGCTGGTGCCGTTTTCAATTCGTCTTACCGGCGATATCGACTGCATCACGAACGCACACAATTTGGCAATGGTGGCACTGACCAGCCGAATGCAGCACGAGAGAAACTATACTGATGAGCAGTTAGCAAAAAGAAATTTAAAGAGATTAGATATCGACCCGGATCAGGTACAAATGAAATGGGTGATGGATTTTTGCGCACAATCACTTCGCAATATAACTATCGGCAAAGGCGGCAAGATGGACGGCTATGAGATGGAATCCGGATTTGCCATCGCGGTCTCGAGCGAACTGATGGCGATACTGGCGCTGGCCAGAGACCTGAAGGACCTGCGGGAAAGAATTAGTAAAATCGTAGTCGCATACAGCAAAAGCGGAAACGAAGTTACCACAGCCGACCTCGAAGTTGACGGCGCGATGACGGCGTGGATGCTGGAAACGCTCAATCCGAGCCTGCTGCAGACTATCGAAGGCCAGCCGGTGTTTGTCCACGCGGGGCCGTTCGCAAATATCGCGATAGGCCAAAGCTCGATTATCGCCGACAGGGTCGCCACGAAATTGTCAGAATATCACGTTACAGAAAGTGGTTTCGGCGCTGACATCGGCTTCGAGAAGTTCTGGAACTTAAAGTGCCGGATGTCGGGCCTTAAACCCGACGCGGTGGTTATTGTCGCCACCATTCGGGCGCTAAAGATGCACGGCGGCGGCCCCGTGGTCAAGCCGGGATTACCGCTCGATAAGGAATACACAAAAGAAAATCTCAAGTGGGTCGAGGATGGCTGCGACAATCTTATCGCTCATATTGAAACGGTGAAGAAAAGCGGTGTCCGTCCCGTTGTCTGCATAAACGGCTTCAGCGCCGATACCAAAGCCGAAATCGAACTGGCGCGTAAAATTTCGGAACAAAACGGCGCTTTGGCGGCATATTCGGAACACTGGCTGAAAGGCGGAGACGGCGCAATCGAGCTTGCCGAAACCGTCATTGCGGCCTGCAAGGAAAAGAGTAAATTCAAATTCCTCTATGAATTGGGGACACCTTTGCGAAAACAGGTGGAATTAATCGCCAAAGAAGTTTACGGCGCCGATGGTGTTACATACACAGAAGAAGCATTGAAAAAGGCGGAAGCCCTCGAAAAGAACGAGGATTTCAAGAACTTCGGCACGTGTATGGTCAAGACGCACTTGAGTCTGTCTCATAATCCTGATTTTAAGGGCCGGCCAAAGGGATGGAAACTTCCAATTCGCGACTTTATGGTGTATAAAGGGGCAGGTTTTATCGTACCGCTGGCAGGCGAGATTAAGCTGATGCCTGGCACAAGCTCGGACCCGGCTTTTAGGCGCATCGACGTGGACTTAAAAACCGGAAAAGTAACGGGAATGTTTTAGAATGACAAATGGTAACTGGTAATCGGGAACTGGAGTAAACAAATGGCAGCAAAAATCATCGACGGAAAACAAGTAGCAGCGGAAATGCAGGCAGAGCTGAAAAAAGAAGCAGCATCGCTGAAACAAGAAAATATCGTGCCTGGACTGGGAGTCATCCTCGTAGGTGAGGACCCCGCATCACAATCTTATGTTACTGCAAAAGAACGCGCGTGCGCAGAATTGGGGATTTACTCCGATGATAACCGTCTGCCTGCAGATATCACACAGAAGGACTTGATTGCTCTAATCAACAAAATGAATGCCGACCCAAAAATAAACGGTATCCTGGTCCAGCTGCCTCTGCCCAAACATCTCAATGAAGGCGAAGTTCTTCTCGCAATCAGCCCTGACAAGGACGTCGATGGTTTTCATCCGACCAATATCGGCAAAATGGTGGCGGGACAGCCGGCATTTTTGCCCTGCACGCCGCACGGCGTCATTAAACTTTTGCAGCGTAACGGCGTTAAAATCGAAGGCGCCCACGTAGTAGTCGTCGGACGCAGCAATATCGTCGGCAAGCCCATTGCGAATATGCTCATTCAGAAAAGTCAAACCGGCAACGCCACCGTAACGGTCTGCCACACAAAAACAAAAGACCTTGCCCACCACACCCGCCAAGCCGATATTATCATTGCCGCCGCAGGCAGGCCCAAAACTATAACCGCGGACATGGTAAAGGACGGCGCAGCCGTAATTGATGTGGGCGTCAACCGCGTTAAAGATGCTACCAAGAAAAGCGGATATCGGCTGACCGGCGATGTTGATTTTGAAGCAGTCAAGGAAAAGGCGAGCGTGATTACTCCTGTCCCCGGCGGAGTCGGACCGATGACTATAACAATGCTGCTCTACAATACAGTGGAATCCGCCAAGAGGGCTGCCGGGAAAATTTAATATCGAATTCTTAGTTTTGTCCCGTGAGTTTTTTCAGCAGACTCCTGAGGACATATGCAAATTCCCAGCTTCTGCCTTTGCTTTCTTTTAAAAGCTTTGTTCCTTCTTTCGTAGCGGTTTTGCCCAGTTGTATGGTCGTGCCAAGGGTTGACTTCATGGCAGCAATCATCTCGTTAGGCAAAACACCTGTCCCTTTATCCGCCACGCCGGCTACTATGGCTGCCAAGATCTTCCTGGACAATTCGGCCGTATCCAAGTCGTTATCGCGGCCTAAATCGGTCATCACGATAGGGTCAAGATTAAACGTAATGGTATCTACCTTTCCGGGGACAGGCAGCAACTTTGCCTTAACTATTACGTCAGTAATTTCGATGTTATTGACGTGGATTTTTTTCCCGTCTTTTCCAGATTTGCCTTCGGCTTTTCGCCGATCGGACACCGCTTTCATCACATCTTGAAGGTTATTACCGGAAACACCTCTTTGCTCAAGAAAGATATTTACTCCATCGAGTTTGATTTCTTTTATATCAACCCTCTCACCCAGAAGCGCCCTTACATCAACTTCGATTTTGGCACTTTTCAGCTCAAGCAGCTTATCGTACCGATAACCAGGCGGATTATTAACTGAAAGATTACTAATGCTAAGCTTGCCTGCGAAAATTTGCAGGTCGACATCCCCCACACTTACCCCGACGTTTAAGGCTTTGGTCGCCGCGACCTCGATACCCATTTTTAAGGCATGGTCGGCAAAAATATCAATGGCTATCGCCGCAACGGCAGCCAGAATCAGAACAGCCGGCAGAATAACCCACACAATTTTTTTTAAAGATTTTTTCATTTTCTAACCTCACCCTAAACTTTCTCTCCGGCCAAACTTTCAGCAGGCTCACGAAAGATTTTTGCACCGACCAGATTCAATTTTTCTTCGATTTTTTCATAGCCGCGGTCGATGTGATAAACTCTGTTGACAATTGTGGTGCCTTCAGCAACCATACCGGCGAGAACCAGCGCCGCCGACGCCCTCAGGTCAGAGGCCATTACAGGGGCGGCAATCAGTTTCTTTACACCCGCTACTATGACCGTAGGCCCTTCTTTGCGCAAATTCGCCGCCATTCGATTCAGTTCAGCGATGTGCATAAACCTGTCAGGAAAAACTTTTTCAATCACAATGCTATTACCTTTGGCAAGTGACAGAAGTGCCATAAACTGAGCCTGCAAATCGGTAGGAAAACCCGGATAAGGCTGTGTGGTAATATCAGCCGGTTTAATTGTTGAGCTTTTGCGGGCAACGACACAGCCATCGTCTGCGGCTTCGACTGTTACCCCAATACTTCTTAACCTGTCAACAACAGCCATCATATCCTCGAGCCGACAATTCTGAATATGAAGCGAGCCTGACGTTATAGCGGCAGCAACCATAAAAGTCCCGGCCTCGATTCTGTCGGGAATTACCTGATGTTCGGCCGGGGCCAACTCTTTAACTCCTTCGATAATCAGCCTGGGTGAACCGATACCGTTTATCTTAGCACCCATTTTGGTAAGGCAGTTCGCCAAATCAACTATTTCCGGTTCGCAGGCAGCCGACTCGATAGTCGTCTTACCCTTGGCCAGTGTTGCGGCCATTAACACATTTGCCGTGCCTAATACAGTCGAGCCAAAGGGCCCGCCCATAAAAATATCTTTCCCCCTCAATCCGTTCTTAGGCGCCTCGGCGACAACATAGCCGTTTTTAAGATGGATTTTCGCGCCAAGCTCAGAAAGGCCCCGCAGATGAATGTCGATGGGCCTGTCGCCAATAGCGCATCCGCCCGGCATTGAAACCTCCACCCTGCCGCAGCGAGCAAGCAACGGGCCGAGTATGCAAACACTCGCCCGCATTCTGCGGACAATGTCATACTCGCCAACCGGATTATCAATTGTTTCCGAATCGATGCACAAATCCCCGTTTGGTTTTCGTGTAAATCCGCAACCCAATTGGTCAAGCAGCTGGCCAAAAACGGTAATATCAGAAAGATATGGCACGGCTTTTATAACCGATTTGCCGGCAGCTAACATAGTGGCGGCCATTATCGGCAAAGAAGCGTTTTTGGAACCATTTACATTAACGGCCCCCGAAAGCCGGACAGGCCCTTCGATGCGAAATATATCCATAATCTATTTTCCCCCGGGCGGCACTAATTCTCAACATAAGCTAATAGACCAGACACAGACAAAAAAATTGGTGCTGCCCGAACGTTTTTGGTAATGTAGCACAAAACAGGCTTAGTTTCAAGGTTGCAAAAGTATATAACGATGAATATTCCTGAGATTATTAAATCCGCCTGCGGCGAAGTCAGCTACACAATCGCAATTGACTTCGTTATTTTCCTTGCAGGACTATTAATATTCGGCAACTGGCTGCTCAAAACATCCTTAGGCAGAAAATCTTTATCCGATTCGGTGCCGCGCCGAAACAATATGCCTCTCTATTTGCCATTTGTTTCGCTGTTTATCTGGTTCGGGGCTGTCTCGCTCGCAACATCAGTTACAGAAAAATTTTTGCCCGCCCTGCAGGACTGGCAAAAGGCTTTCCTGGATAATCTTATCCTCTGCATTGGAGAGATAACAGCAATAGCGGCAGTTGTTTTGCTGGCAAGAGCCAGTTTTGCCCGGCGATTAAAGGGGTTCGGGGTAAATTTCAGGACAATTCACAAAGATATTCCCGCAGCTTTGCTGAACTTGGTTTCTGTCTGGCCTCTTATAGCAGTGATGTTAATCCTGACGATGCACGTCGGCAAACTTATCATAGGGCCTGATTTTGAATTACAACCGCACGAGGAACTCGAAACGATAAGAGCATATTCGCAACTGCCGGTCAGGGCGCTGATTATCGTTACTGCCATAGCGATAGTGCCTGTGTTTGAAGAAATGCTTTTTCGCGGCCTGTTTCAAACAATGCTGCGTTCTATTTTAGCAAAACCCTGGCCATCAATTGCAATAAGCTCCGGCTTATTCGTACTGGCACATTCAAATGCGGGACATTGGCCGGCCCTGTTTGTGCTCTCGGTGTGTATGGGTTATTCGTATGAAAAGAGCGGCTCGCTGCTGCGTCCTATCTTTATTCACGCAATTTTCAACGCAATCAGCATCATAGGAACTTTATATAACATATAATGTGCAGTAAGATGCAGCAGGCCGTTATATATTTTCATAGTACTATAAGCAAAAGTATAACCAGGCCGAAAGCTGTTATAATTATTCCTGAAACTTTATTAAACATGGTCAACTTATCTAAGCTTATCTTTCCATGAAGGATACCAGCTATACCGCAAAGCATAACCCACCAAAGAGCTGAGCCGGTAAATACACCCGCAACCGACAAACCAACGGAAATATAACGTGCGCTCGAAGTTAACGTGCCTAAACCGGCAAATACCGCTGCAAAAACGAGAATCGTAACAGGGCTTGTAATCGCAAGCAAAAAGGTCGACCCGTAATTACCAATATGAGTGGGTACATTGGCTGAAGAACCCTGTCCAGCCGACTTTGACAGAAAAGTCTTAATTCCAAGGTAACAAAGAAAAAGACCGCCAAAGAGCCGAATCCATAGCTGCTTTTCAACTAAAAATGTCGAGATAACCGTAAGGCCCAAAGCGGCAATCAAGCCGTATATGGCATCGGCGGTAGCGGCTCCAAGCCCTGAAACCAGGCCGTGCATTTTCCCCTCACTCAAAGTCCGCTGTATACACAGCAACCCGACCGGTCCAACGGGTGTGGCAACCAGGAACCCAACAATAAGGCCTTTTAAAAATATATCAGCAGCCATTTTATATTTAACCAATTCCAAGGACGTCGGCCATCGAGTAAAGTCCGGGCTTTTTTCCAACAAGCCACCGTGCCGCCCGCAACGCCCCTGCCGCGAAAGTGTCCCTGCTATGCGCAGTATGGTTCAGAGTTACCGTTTCGCCGAGCGTGCTGAAGATTGCCGAGTGGATACCAACAACGTCTCCTGCACGTACGGCGTGCATGCCGATAGCGCCTTTCTGTCTAATGGTGTCTTTGCCGCTTCTGCCGTGAACGAGACAATCGGGGAATTTTTTTCCGGTCGCCTTGCAGATATTCTCAGCCAATGTCAGGGCTGAGCCGCTCGGAGCATCTTTTTTGAATCGATGGTGCTGCTCGATTATTTCCGTATCATACTCGTCGCCAAGCATCGAAGCAACTTTACCAACCAGCGAGAACAAAACGTTCATCCCTATACTCATATTAGTTCCATATATAACAGGGATTTTCGCCGAGGCGGTCTTTATTTTTTCACGCTGTTTCTCGGTCAGACCTGTAGTGCCCAACACCAACGCGGCACCGCCTTTAAGACAGTAATCAATAGTACCATCCGCCGCTGCAGGCTGCGAGAAATCGATGGCCACGTCGGCACCGGCCGAGTAGGCACTATCCAGCTTAACATTTATCGGCCCTGCTGACGCCGCAAGACCGGCATCTTTACCTATATCAGGATGACCTTTTGTTTCAACTGCTGCAATAATATCAAACCATCCAGCGTCTATATTCAGTGAAATGATGCGCCTGCCCATCCGACCGGCAGCACCGACTATTATCAGTTTAGGACGCATTTTCGAGCTCCTTAATAAGCGTTTTGGATGAGAATTGAACTAACGTAACAAACAGGGCGTATATTTGCAAGACCAAAGGATTACAGTTGACTATTTCGTCCGGCCGGTTATAAAATAACCGGTACTATAGTAAAATATATTTTTAGATTTGATGGAGGTATAAAATGGTTAAAAGTTTAGTGACAACTCTAATTATAGCTGTTATGGGCGTAGGGCTGGCATTTACTTGCGGCTGTGAAAGCGACGCACAAACTGGCGCCCTTATCGGCACGGCGGCCGGCGCCGGTGTCGGCCAGGCAATAGGCCATAATACGCAATCAACGCTGATTGGTGCAGGAGTAGGCGCAGCAGGCGGCTATATGATAGGCAACGAATCGGACAAGAAAAAAACAAAAGCCGAAATGCAAAGTCTCCAACAGCAAAATATGCAACTGCAACAGCAAAATGCACAAGTACAGCAGGAAATGAGCACCGTTACTATCAACGTCACCAACAGCAACGGCTCCATTTCTCCCGTAACTCTGAGGAAGCAAGGTGTTGTTTACATCGGCCCAAGAGGCGAAACATATACGACCCTGCCGACACAAGAACAGCTAAAACAGGCGGGATACGGTTTTTAAAGATTGGTTAAATGGTAATTGGTAACTGGGGATTCAACCAGTTACCAATTCCGCTATGTGGGGTTATAAATAGCCTCTGCGTAACCGGGCTGTTTTTGGGGCCGATTAGGCCATTTCAATACACCAAATAAAAAGTCGCTTGCCTGCCGCAGCATCACGGGCGGCATAGGCGGGCACATCTCAAATGAACCTATTACATCATTGTCGTAGTTGCTTAAAACATCCAACAGATACTCCCAATTTTTACGGGCTATACCGCCTCGCACGCCGGGCGGCTCATGGTCGTCCGCGTGGCCGTAATTGTCACTCAGATGCAAATGGGCCACCCTCTCGCTCAGCTCATCCACATACTGCTTGAAAGCAAATTCACGATCCAGACTGGCATAGCCGATATCGAGGCAATACCAAATAGATTCAAACTTTTCACCAATCTGTTTGAGCGCCGACAATCGGCCGGTTTCGAGGCACAACTTTACATTATTAAGCTCGGCCAGCTTGACTACTTCTTCGGCAAAAGCATAATCGTCGGGCCCCGGGGCATTCGGAATACCCAAACTTTTGAAGTCGGCCACGATATTTGCTCCGAGCAGTTTGGCGCATCCGATTTGCTCATCCCACTTTTCTAATGTGGGCACGTCGTTACGGGAACGCATAGAGACCAGCATACCTTCAGTAGCCTCAGCAAGTCTGGACCAATTACGTCTCTCATAACGGCAGTCACTTTGACCTTTTATATGAGGCCATAGCTCCACCCCGAAACCGCAAGACTTCAAGAATTGACATTCCTGCTCAAAAGAGAGGTGATGCTCCTGCCCCCAAAATAACATCGTTGAAACAACATATCTAATCCGCATTACGCCATCTCCATCTTACGGCCTATAAAGTATGCTCTCCCCATGTTTCCATATGCCGAGAGACATCCCAAAGCATATATAATATCGATTAAAAACAAACGGAGCTTTAGGCTCAACCCCTTCGACAAGCTCAGGGCAGACAAAGGCGCGTTTTCCTGAATTAGGAGCCGGCAACCCTGATTTTAACCGCCTTAAGACGTCTCTAAGCGAAGAAAAACCGCTTTCCGCATAACGTCTTTGTCCAATAATAAATATAAATTTACGCCGGTGAAACAGCCGGAAGCAGTTAATATAGAAAAATTTATATTGCAAAATCTGCTAATATTGTTAGAATTCCTCGTTTTAGGAGCATTTTAGTTATGAAGAAAGATATACATCCAAAATATCAAAAGGTAGTGGTTCATTGCGGCTGCGGGAGTACATTCGAGACTTTCAGCACAGCAGAAGAAATACACGCCGAAATCTGTTCGATGTGCCATCCATTCTATACAGGCAAGCAGAAATTCGTCGATACCGCGGGACGGATAGAGCGGTTCCAAAAGAAATACGGCAAAGATTACTTCAAGAAAAAAGAAAAATAACAGCCGGCTTTCCAGTTATAATGGCATTTAGCGTTTAGTTTTCTTCCCGTTATTTTTATCCGCCTTACGCCCGGCGGATTTACCTTCGCAGGACCGTCTCTATGGCTGAAGAAAAAAGCACTCTCATGGCAAAACTCGATGCAATCGAGCTCCGCTACAGCGAAATCGAAAAGCAAATTGCCGACCCGGCAATCACAAGCGATTCAGTAAAGCTGATTGCGCTTGCCAAAGAGCAGGGAAAACTGAAAACAACCGTCGCTAAATATCGCGAATACAAGAAAACCATCTCCAGCCTGGAAGAAGCCGAACACATATTAAGAGACGCCACCGCGGACGAAGATTTCAAAAATCTGGCAAAAGAAGAAATCAGTCCGCTCGAAGCCAAAAAGAAAGCGCTTCTCGAAGAAATGCAAAATATTCTCCTGTCGGGCGATGATATGGGTATCGACTCAATCATAATGGAAATACGCGCAGGCACCGGCGGCGAAGAAGCCGCCTTGTTCGCACGCGATTTATACAATATGTACACAAAATACGCTGAGGGGCGCAAGTGGAAAATCGAACATCTTAGTTTTAGCCCGGCAGAAATGGGCGGCTTTCGCGAAGTTATATTCAGCGTGAAAGGCCGGGGAGTATGGTCCGAATTAGGGTATGAATGCGGCGGGCATCGCGTTCAGCGCGTGCCAGAAACCGAAGCGCAGGGAAGGATTCACACTTCCGCCGCAACAGTAGCGGTATTACCCGAGCCGGAAGAACTTGATATCCCGATTGCCGAAAGCGATGTCATTGAACATGTATGCAGGTCGGGCGGGCCGGGCGGACAAAGCGTTAACAAGCTTAACAGCGCGATTAAACTCGAACATATACCAACAGGAATTACCGTCAGCATGCAGGAGGATAAAAGCCAGCATAAAAACCGTGCCAAGGCATGGCGGCTCCTCAGGAGCAGGGTTTACGAACACTACCAGAGCAAAAAACGAGCACAGCGCGATTCACAGCGCAAAATTATGATCGGCTCAGGCGACAGGTCTGAAAAAATAAGAACATATAACTTCCCGCAAAATCGCGTCACCGACCACAGAATAAACTTGTCGCTTTACAACCTCGACAAAATAACAGCCGGTGATATGGATGAACTTATTGCTGCACTGAAAGAGCACGACAGACAGCAACGGCTGAAAAACCTGTAACGATTATTAAGAATTACATGGAAAACTGGTGACAGGAGGTCTGTATTCAATAGACCAGTGTGCCTGATTACTTTTCTTTCAGTATCTCTTTCCGGAGAATATTCTTGAATCTCCCTTTGCTCACGTAACGATCCGACAGCAGTCGCCCGTTCCACACCAGACTGAAAACACCGTAATAAGATGGCGCGTTTTGTGCTTCGCGTGCACTGTTGAGCACGGTAACCTTCAGTTTCAGGCCGTGTTCGGCCGCCATTTCCGACAGGTCGTTTACGGACTTGGGCAGCATAGGGCATTGGGCGGAATACACAATGTGCAGGCCACGGTACTTTGCCAGGTTGCCGCTGATGTCGCGGAAGTGTGGCTCAGGACCTTTTTTCAGGCGGTGAACAACTAACTGGAATCTATCGGCCGCACCTATCTGCCGGAATCCATTCTTGAGAAACACTTGCTTACCTGCCATCCAGGATCCGTCACTCACCATGGCCGCCACGCCTATGGCACCTACCTGCCGAGCTTCCTCCAGGCAGGCCCGGATCAACCAACTGCCGAGCCCGCCCACCTTCTGTCCTTTGGGATATACCCACAGGCAATGCACAAACAGCCAGCCTTTGGCGTCCACCGGCCGCCACGCGTATTCGCCCGGCACATATTCAAGGAAGGCCAGTGGCTTGCCCCTTTCATCACGGAATAGCAACAAGCGTAAGCCTTCGGCAAAGCGCTTTCTTAGCCATTCGATTTTGGGCTGATAGCCTTGGTTCTTTGGATCGGTGAGGCAACCGATGCCGCAATCCGGCAAGTTTTCGGGGCCAACTTTTTCCGGCGTTATCTTATCCATTCGTAGCTATTTACTGAGTTTGCACTGTACTGTAGTGAAGTCACCCTCAATACAAAACCAACTACAAAGTACGATCATGCCGCCGTCAAGCTTATAGTCCAATGTAAATCCGCTGCATTAGTACTAACTCTACAATATAAACCGGGATTTCCAAGAAAAAACTATGACAAAATATAGTGTGTTATTACTTCACTGGTGGCGGTTAGGCGAAGATTCATTTGCGAATTTGATGGTTATCGTATATCGTAGTAGTTTGAAAGCTTATTGGAATATTTTAAGGTCGGATTGGATATGATAATCGTTGTTACCGGAATGGTCGGCGTTGACAAAAAAAGCTACCTCCAGCAGGTATGCCGATTCGCCGCCGATAAAGGCAAAGAAGTGCTTTTATGCAATGTCGGCGAAAAGATGTATGCCGAAGCGACTGACATTACGCACGGCAAAATCCTCGATATACCGATGAAAAGGCTGAACTCGCTTCGCCGCAGCGTATTCAAAGACATCATCGCAAAAGCCAAAAAAGCCCCCAACCTCATTGTCAATACCCATGCAACCTTCCGCTGGCGGCACGGATTGTTCCCTGCGGTGGACTTCGACCAGATGCGCCAGCTCGGCGCAGATATGTATATCTGTTTGATTGACGGCGTCGTCGCCCTGCATACACGGCTCATCGACGAGCACTCTGTAGAACATTCTCTCAAAGACCTGATTGTCTGGCGGGAAGAGGAAATTATCGGCACAGAAATGCTCTGCAAGGGCGTGGACGAATCGGTTCCTTTTTATTGCCTTGCCCGCGGGGCCGAAGAGGAAACCATCGAAACATTTTATAAACTCGCTTTCGAAAGCCGTCACAAAAAAGCATACTTGAGTTTCCCTATGACTCACGTTGTCGATATGAAAAACGTTCGGGAAGAAATCGATGGGTTCAGGCAGCTAATGAAAAAACTTTTTATCTGCTTTGATCCCGCCGATTTGGAAGAATCGTATTTGCCGCTTTACGCACATAAAGCCGCCGAGCAAGGGTCATATTTTGTCGAAGCGATGGTTCTGGGGCGAAAAGTCCGGCTGAACCTGGACCAAGTCCAGCAAATCGAGCGCGACATCAACAGCCAGATATACGCCCGCGATTTCCTGCTCATCGACCAGTCAGATATGATAATCAGCTTCATTCCGACACTGGCTGACGGCCGTGCCGCAATATCCAGCGGGGTCGAAAGAGAGCTCCAGCATGCCCACGAAGCCGCCAAAGAGGTCTATGTTATCTGGCCGGCAAAACAGGCCCCTTCGGTCTTTATCACCCAGACTGCCACAAAAGTCTTTAACGGTATGGATGAGGCAGCGACATTTTTCAAAAATAAAGGATACATAAAAAAGTAATGGACATAAACGAAAAGCAATTGGCCGGCTGTATCGACCATACGCTGCTTAGCTCGACAGCCACAAGCGAACAAATCAAAAAACTCTGCCAGCAAGCCAGAGACTACTGCTTCTGTTCGGTATTCGTTAATCCTCGATGGATAGCTTTGGCGGCAGAGCAGTTACACGGCTGCAGAGTCAAAGTCGGCAGTGTGGCCGGGTTTCCGCTCGGCGCCGATTCCACCAAAATCAAGGCCGCACAGGCCGAGGATTGTATCTTCGCCGGCGCAGATGAAGTCGATATGGTTGCCGATTTGGCCGCGATAATCGAGGGCGATGCAAAAAATTTATCTAATCAGCTTCTGGCGGTATTGAAGGTTTGCCGTTCGATGAAGCCAGCTGTCTGCCTGAAAGTCATAATCGAAGCAACTGTCCTAACCAGAGAGCAAAAAATATTTGCCTGCCGAATCGCAGATGAGGTCGGCGTAGATTTCGTAAAGACAAGCACTGGTATGAATCCTGCCGGCGGAGCAACTGTCGAAGACGTGAAACTGATGAAAGAATACGCGCCAAACTGCAAAGTCAAGGCTTCAGGCGGAATCAGAACCGCAAAACAAGCCCTCGAAATGCTGGAAGCCGGGGCCGACAGAATAGGCACATCTTCGGGTGTGCAAATTATTAATGAATTCAGGACAGGTCAATTACAATGACAACAGCTACGACTACCGAAATAAATAAAAGCATTGCCTGCAGTTTGCATTACAAAAAAATCTGTGCTCCTGTAAATTTACCGGCCTTAAGTGAAATGTTTTCACGATTAAAATCCCCTTCGATTCTCGGAGGCAACACGGCCAAAAAAAATGTTGAAGGATTCAGTTACTGGGCCGCGGAACCGAAAGAGGTATTTGAATTTCAGGCTGGACAAAAAAACCCATTCGAAAAACTCCAATATGCTCTGGATAAATACAAGCTCTATCCAGACCCAAGACACAAGACACAAGACGCAAGTTTGCCGAAAGGAATTTTCTGCGGCGGATGGATTGGGTATTTCAGCTATGAACTCAGCCGATATATCGAAAAGCTGCCGGAAAAAACATTAAACGACCTGAATATGCCGCTGATGCGTTTGTGCTTTTACGACCGTGTCATCGCCTATGACCACGCCGAAGATAACTTTTGGCTGACGGCTTTGTCGCTGCCAGATGATACCGAAACGCCAAACGAAAAACTATCTGCTCTCGAACGATTACTTAACGAATCACAAAATATTGTTGTCAATCGCCCCAAACCTGCCGACCTCGAAACAATAGACTTTTCGCAAATCCGATGCAATATGGATAGAGACCGTTACTTCAAGGCAATTGAAAAAATAAAACGCTATATTTATGATGGCGATGTTTATCAAATCAATTTCTCACAGCGATTCGAATGTGATTATAACGCTTCGCCGATAGAGCTTTTCCACTGGCAAAACCATTTCAACCCAAGTCCATATTCAGCTTATATCGACGCCGGCGGCTTTCAAATCGTAAGCGCATCACCGGAGATGTTCATAACAATCGCTGACGGCGCTATCAGCACCAAGCCGATTAAAGGCACCCGCCCGCGGATTAACGAGGCTTCTGCCGATGCTGTAAACTTCCATGAGCTTATTAATAGTGAAAAAGAGCAGGCAGAGCTTAATATGATAATCGACCTCGAACGAAACGATATGGCCAGAATCTGCGAACCTGGAACCAGAAAAGTGATTCAGCCGCGAACAATCGAAACTTATCCGACGGTCTTCCACGCAGTAGCGACCGTAGCGGGACAGCTCAGAAAAGAAATTACATTCTGCGATATTTTAAAAGCTATGTTCCCCGGCGGCTCCATCACCGGCGCACCCAAAATCCGCTCGATGGAAATTATCGACGAGACCGAGCCGACAGCAAGGGGCATTTATACCGGCAGCATCGGCTTTTTAGGTATCGACGGAAACACCTGCTTGAATATCGCCATACGAACAATTATCATCAGGGATTGTAAAGCCTTTGCGCAAACCGGCGGCGGCATAGTCGCGGATTCCGACCCGCAGGCCGAATGGGCCGAAACTATTACTAAAGCAAGAGCGCTGCTGGCAGGAATAAACAGCGTACAGCGTGGAGCGGATAGAAAAATACAAGATTTGGAACCATAACAAATGGTATATTTTGCCGGGAAGTGGGCGGTTTTATGAATAAGAAGCAAATTATTATTATGTGGCTCGGGATAGCAACTATCACGTTCTATGCCTTTGTATCGGTTTTTGATACTCGCCATCCTGACTACGCCGACTTTAGTGTATGGGTATTCATAGTAGTTCTCGTAACAAGCGGCTTAATCTATACCCTCCGAGATAAAAAAGGACAAGAAAACAAAGATATAAGAAAAATAAATCTAAAACACGGATTCCGAAGAATTACATTTGTTTTAGCTATAATTGCGGCCTTTATTGGTTTTAGTACCGCAGTTGGAACAATTATCGACGAGTACAACTTCTATAATTGGAAACCTAAAGGTACGGTTCTCGTCGAGGCTGGTGAACAGAAACAAAAGCCAGATGTTTTCGACAGGTTAGCCGAACCAAACAAGAAACCTCATTTGGTATTAGACGAACCAGTAACAGAACTGAAAAAACCAAAAGGCTGTTTTTGGGTAAACTTATCCAAGGGGTCGTTGATTGGGCTATGCACATTAGCTGGCTTAGGAGGTGCAGCAGTTAGTTTTGGTGGCATCTGGCTTGTTTATCTTCTTGTCTTTCGTGTTTGTCAGTTCATCAGGTGGCTTGTAATGGGTTTTTACGATATAAATCAGAGTAGATAGCAAATAGTTATGAAGACAAAGTCATTCAAAAACCTCATAGTTTGGCAGAAAGGTTATAAGCTGGTTTTAGAAGTATATAAGATGACAAATGGCTTTCCAAAATCCGAAAATTATGGCTTATCTCAACAGATGAGGAAAGCTGCTGTATCCATTCCCTCTAATATAGCTGAAGGTTATGGTAGAAAGCATAAAGCAGAATACAACCAATTCCTCTCCATAGCTTACGGTTCTCTTCTGGAATTGGAAACACAGTATCTGCTGTCAATTGATTTAAAATACACAGAGAACAGTGTTTCCATTGAAACCCTATTGAAGGAAGTTGGTGCAATGTTGTATAGAATGCTCAATCCTATACGCTAAACGCTGTACGCCATACGCTAATAATGGAAAAGGTTTTTTTAAATGACAAGTTAATTGAGACTGACAAGGCCGGCATATCCGTCACTGATAGCGGGTTCCTATATGGGGCAGGTCTGTTTGAAACGATGAGAAGTTATAACGGCGTGGTCTTTTCTCTTAAAGACCATTTGGACAGGCTGTTTTTCAGCGCAAGCGCATTGTCGATAAATAATACATACAGCAAAGATTATATCACCAATGCAATTTACAAAGTTCTCAAGGCAAATAAATTGGCCGATGCGCGATTGCGGGTAACTTTGACAGGCGGGCCGATGTCCGAACCCGAGGATACACGCAAATCCACCCTGCTTATCGTCGCCGCGAAATTACAATCCTATCCTGCCGAATACTATAAAAACGGAGTGCTCGTGGTACTATCCCCTTTCCGACAGAACACCGCTGAGCCGATTTACGGGCACAAAACGACAAGTTATTTCTCGCGAATGCTCGCGCTCAAATCGGCCCACCAAAAAGGGGCCGCCGAGGCATTATGGTTTACCGTGGACAGCCGCCTGGCGGAAGGCTGCGTAAGCAATGTTTTCCTGGTAAAGGACTCGAAACTCTATACTCCGCCGATTGAAACGCCGGTGCTGGCCGGGGTAGCGAGGAAGACTGTTTTTGAAATCGCCATGAAAAATTCCATTGAATTTATCGAAAAAAACCTATACATATCCGATTTGCTCGATGCCGATGAGGTATTCCTGACGAACGTGATTATGCAGATTTTGCCGGTAAATAGTGTGGAAAAACATACGGTAGGTGACGGAAAACCCGGAAATCTGACTAAAAAACTGCAAAAAGAGTTCGACGAATTCATCAAAAACGAGTGCGGTAAATGAAGATAAAAGATATCGCAGAAAAAATTGAAAAAATAGTCCCGCTTAAACTGGCACAGGATTGGGACAACGTCGGACTGCTCATCGGCGACCCGCGGCGAAATGTGAAAAATATCCTGCTGACCATCGATATCACAAAAGATGTATTAGCCGAGGCAAAAAGGTCAAGGACGGATTTGATTATAAGTTATCATCCTGTCATCTGGGACGGCCTGAAGAAAATCAACAGAGACGATATTGTTTATGATTTGATTCAAGCCGGTATCGCGGTCTTTTCCATTCACACGGCCCTGGATGCAGTTGTAGGCGGCGTGAACGACGGCCTTGCAGAAATCGTCGGCATTGTCGACGGCAAACCAATCGGCGATTATGTGGAAAGCCCGCAGGGCAATAATTATAAACTCGTTGTCTTTGTCCCGGCCGAATCAGTCGCCAAAGTTTCAAATGCGATTTTTGCCGCCGGCGCAGGCGCAATCGGAAACTACAGCAACTGCGGTTTCATCGCTGAAGGAACAGGCACATTTCTGCCTTTGGCCGGCGCAAGACCTGCCATTGGAAAGAAAGGCAAATTAGAAAAAGTAAACGAGATAAGATTCGAAACGATTGTGCCCGCCGAAAAACTCGACAATTGTATAGCCGCGATGAAAAAAGCACACCCCTATGAAGAGCCCGCTTTCGATGTTTTCAAACTCTATGACAATCAATCTAAATTCGGCTTAGGCAGAATCGGCAAATTACAAAAACCAACGCAGCTTAAAAAAATCCTCGAAAGAATAAAAAAAAACACAGGCGCAAGAGCTTTTGGAATCGTTGGAAACCAAAACCGGCTGATAAGGACTGCGGCTGTTTGCGCCGGCTCGTGCGGCAAAATCATCAACTTGATTATCGCCGCAAAAACAGACCTCTACCTTACCGGCGAACTTAAACACCACCAGGCTCTGGCCGCACAGGAGGCAGGGCTGACGTGTATTTGCCTCAGCCATACAGTTTCAGAACGCTTCATATTAAAAAAATTCGCCAAACAATTACAAAAGCAAATCGGGCAAGTAACGATTAAGATAAGCAGAAAGGATGCAGACCCGTTCAAATGGAAAACCCTATGACAGAAGAACACGAACAACAGCCGGAAGAACAGCAGCCGGAAATTCAGGCAGAGGTTGAAAACAAAATCGATTTATCGCAGCCGCCCGCCGACGTTACCGTCGAATCGGTTACAGAAGCGGTCCTCTTTGCCAGCGATGAGCCGCTAAGAGAAGCCAGGTTAGCTGATATTGTCGGAACGAGCGCATCGCAAATCCGCCAGCACATCAAAAACCTCAATGACAAATACCAGATCAACAACAACGCATTTAGAATAGAGCAAATCGCCGGCGGCTACCAAATGATGACTCTCAGTCCTTATAATCATTGGCTGCAAAAATTGCTCCGCGCGCGGGACGCCGGCAAACTAAGCCCCGCGGCACTTGAAACGCTCGCGATAATCGCATACAAGCAGCCGATTATCCGCGCCGATGTCGAAACCATCAGAGGCGTCTCCGTCGGCGAGATTATCAGGACCCTTATGTACAAAGGGCTGGTTAAAATTATCGGCCGGGCGGAAGTCGTAGGCAGACCGCTGTTATACGGAACTACGAAAAAATTCCTCGAAGTCTTCGGCTTAAATTCCCTCAAAGACCTGCCCAAAATCGAAGAGCTTAAAAAACCGCCCACTTAGGTTACATATCCTCGCTAATCGTCTTTTGTCTTTACAAATCTGCCGACGGCTGTTAGAATTGGCGAATAAATCGAACTTGGACGCTAATTATCGCGTAAAAACATAGAATGGCTGGTAAAATAACAATTAATGCCGAACGCTGCAAAGGCTGCGGCCTGTGTGTTGCGGTGTGTCCAAACGGCGGTATTATCATCTCGAAGCAGTCCAACAAAAGCGGCTACTTTCCCGCACAGAAAAATGATTTGGACTGTTCTGGCTGTGCTGTTTGTGCGCTTATCTGCCCGGATGTCGCAATCGAAGTATATCGTGAAAACAATATACTCGATAAACCACAAAAAAAAACCGCTCCGAATCTAATCAAGGGGAAAAAATGAGCGAGAGGATTCTAATGTGCGGCAACGAGGCCCTCGCGGAATCGGCCATTATTGCCGGCCTTGACGCGTATTTCGGCTATCCCATCACGCCGCAGAACGAAATACCAGAATATATGTCAAAACGGATGCCCGAAGAAGGCAGGGTTTTCCTTCAGTGCGAAAGCGAGCTGGCGTCGATAAATATGGTTTACGGCGCAGCCGCCACCGGCAAAAGGGTTATGACAACCTCATCCAGCCCAGGCATCAGCTTAATGCAGGAAGGAATAAGCTACCTGGCCGGCGCTGAATTGCCGTCCGTCATTGTCAACATTATGCGAGGCGGCCCCGGCCTCGGCAACATCGCCCCGGCACAGGGTGATTACTTCCAGGCAACACGCGGCGGCGGACACGGCGA
This sequence comes from Phycisphaerae bacterium, assembly GCA_028714855.1. Classification (NCBI taxonomy): domain Bacteria; kingdom Pseudomonadati; phylum Planctomycetota; class Phycisphaerae; species Phycisphaerae bacterium. Next base: position 196,766 of record JAQTLP010000005.1, read on the forward strand.
CTACAGAACAATCGTCTTAGGGCCATCCAGTGTCCAGGAGCTGGTTGATTGTATGCCGCTGGCTTTCGACCTCGCCGACCAGTACCGTATTCCTGTTCTGGTCCTTGCCGACGGTATCATCGGTCAAATGATGGAGCCGGTGGTCTTCAACAAAAAGCCCCGCAGAAAGCTGCCGCCGAAGGACTGGGCACTAACCGGTGCAGACGGTAGAGAACAAAACATAGTCAGGTCACTCTGGTTAAAGGAAGGCGCGGTCGAACAGCATAACTACGACCTGCAGGCCAAATATAGGGAGATAGAGAAAAACGAGGTCCTCTGCGAACAATACGAAGTAGATGACGCGGAAATAGTGGTGATTGCATACGGCATTGCCGCCAGAATAGTGCAAGGTGCCGTCAATAAAGCAAGACAGGAAGGAATCAAAGTCGGCTGGATACGCCCGATTACTTTATGGCCTTTTCCGACAGAACAAATCAGCAAAGCGGCTAAAGATTTTAAGATTTTCCTGACAATCGAGTTAAGCTGCGGCCAGATGGTCGATGACGTAAAATTAGCTGTGGCGGGCAAAGTGCCGGTGCAGTTTTACGGACGGCCCGGCGGCGGTGTCCCCACCGTCGAGCAGGTCCTCGATAAAATCCGGCAATTAACCTTACGGCAAGAGAACGTAATATGATGCAGAAAGTGTTTACAAAACCGCAATCTCTTAAGGATTGCACAACGCATTACTGCCCCGGCTGCGGGCACGGAATCGCCCACAGATTGATAGCGGAAACAATCGATGAGCTGGGCTTGCGAGGCCGGACCATAGGCATCGCCCCGGTAGGATGCGCGGTATTGGCTTATGATTACCTCGATATGGATATGATTGAAGTAGCGCACGGCAGAGCGCCGGCCGTGGCTACTGGAATGAAAAGAACAAATCCTGACAAGATAATCTTTTCTTATCAGGGCGACGGCGACCTGGCGGCCATCGGAACAGGTGAAATCATCCACGCTGCGCACCGCGGCGAACAGATAACCGTGATTTTTATTAACAACGCCGTATTCGGAATGACCGGCGGACAAATGGCGCCGACAACCCTGCTCGGACAGGTAACAACCACGACGCCGCTGGGACGCGACCCTCTTAAGCAGGGCTACCCGCTGCAGGTATCTGAATTGCTGGCGATGCTGCCCGGAGCAATCTATATCGAGCGATGTTCGCTGCACAAGCCGGCCCTGATTCGCAATGCTAAAAAAGCCGTCAAACACGCCTTCCAGCTGCAGGCTGACGGCGCTAAGGGACTTTCGCTGGTCGAGCTGCTCTCGCCGTGTCCGACAGCATGGCGAATGACGCCGACCAAGGCAATAGAGTGGATGGAAAACGAAATGATAAAAATCTTCCCGTTGGGACGTTTGAAAGGCTGAACGTGACCAGGAATAATTCCAGTGAAGAAGTAATCATAGCAGGCTTCGGCGGACAAGGAATTATATTGACCGGCACACTTCTGGCGCAAACCGCGATGAACACCGGCAAAGAAGTGACCTTTATGTCGTCGTACGGCGCCGAGATGCGGGGCGGAACCGCCAATAGTATGGTTATAATCGCAGATGAGCCCGTCGCCTCGCCGCTGGTCAGCAATCCCGATTCTCTAATTGCACTGAATAAGGCGTCCCTGAATAAATTTGCCCCCGCTGTTAAAAGCGGAGGCCTGTTGATAATGAACAGTTCCCTGATTGACAGCAAACCGGATGTAGATGATTCGATTGATATATTAGCAATCCCAGCGGACGATATAGCCATCGAATTGGGCAGTCAAAAAAGCGCGAATATGGTGGCCCTTGGCGCATATCTTCAAAAACGTGGCTTCAGCATCGATGCCGCCGTAAAGTCTTTGCCTGATGTCGTGGCGCAGCGATATCACAAAACACTACCGACCAACGCCGAAGCACTGCGAAGAGGCGCCGAATTCGCCAAAACAACGCACAATAACCCCATAAGCAAAACTTAATCCCGGAACAGGAAAATAATAATGACCAAGCAACCGAATAACAAAAAATCAAAGGCAATCTGCAGCTTCTGCGGCCGGTCGTCAACACAAACTGACGCGTTCATTGAGGGGCCGAATAACGTTTTCATTTGTCCCGAATGTGTCGATTTATGCCACAATATCATTGTGCAAAACCGCAAACGAACCAGCAGCCCGGTACTCAGCCTCGAAGAAATGCCAAAGCCGAAAGGAATAAAGCAATATCTCGACCAGTACGTAATCGGTCAGGAACACGCTAAAAAATATCTCTCCGTCGCAGTGCACAACCACTACAAACGCCTGCTGCACACCGATAGCAACAACAGCGATGTTGAAATCGACAAATCTAACGTTCTTTTAATCGGCCCGACCGGCACCGGCAAGACACTCCTCGCCCGCACCCTTGCAAATTTCCTTGAAGTGCCCTTCGCAATATGCGACGCCACTACTGTTACAGAGGCCGGGTACGTCGGCGAAGACGTCGAAAATTTCCTGCTCCGACTTCTGCAAAACGCTGACTTCGATATAGAAGCTGCGCAAAGGGGCATAGTCTATGTGGATGAAATCGACAAAATCGGAAAAACATCTCAGAATATTTCGATTACCCGCGACGTCTCCGGTGAGGGCGTCCAGCAGGCCCTGCTGAAAATGCTCGAAGGAACTATCGCCAACGTCCCCCCGCAAGGCGGAAGAAAACATCCGGAACAATCATACATACAAATCGACACGACCCATATACTCTTTATATGCGGCGGAACATTCACAGGCCTGGATAATATCATCAAAAAACGGCTCGGCAAAAAAATGATAGGTTTCGGCTCGGAACTGGCCGGCCGAATCGATGAAAAAACCGACTTCAGTAATATAATTCAGCAGATAATCCCCGAAGACCTCATAGAATTTGGAATGATTCCTGAGTTCGTGGGACGGGTCCCTGTAATTGCCGCACTCACGGCTCTCGATGAAAAGTCGCTGATTGACATACTTACAAAGCCGAAAAATGCGCTCATCAGGCAATACCAAAAATTCTTCGAAATGGAAGATGCCGAACTCGAATTCACCGACGATGGTTTACACGCATTAGCACAAAAAGCTCTTAAGCGCGACACCGGCGCCAGGGCGCTTCGCTCTATTACCGAGGAGTTAATGGTCGATTTGATGTATCAGCTGCCCGAAGAGCCGAAACCCGCAAGATATGTAATTACACGCGATATCGTCGAAGGCAAAGCAGAACTTTTAACCGCAAAACAAAACGTAAAAAAAGAATCAGCTTAAATTTTGCACATCGACGACCGTCGAAAACAGCTTCCTTACTCGACTACCTCCACATGCGAATCCCCAGGCACCAGCACATTATAGACCAGTATCGCATTACCGTTATGCAGACGAATACATCCCTGTGAAGCCGCAATACCAATGCCGTTAGGGTCTTTCGTTCCGTGAATGGCAAAACCTGTCCTGCCTACGGCATCTCCTTTGATACCTTCCAGCCCTATCCATCTCGACCCTAAAGGATAATCCTCGTCTTCCGCCTCATAAGTCTTGCCGGTAACCTGGTCCGTCCACCTTGGCGATATCATCTTGCCGCCCTCCTTGACCGCCCAAAGCCCCGTTGGCGTTTCCATGCCAGGCTGACCGAGGCCGACAGGAAAACTGCGAACGAAAGTATTCTGAAGATATAAATCCATTGTAAAAGTTGAAAGATATACCCTCGTATGGAACGGCCCGTTAATTATCTTTATCGTTTCTCCCGCCCGCAGGGCCTCGGGACTGTCAATTTTATTAATCTCCATCAGAATCTCGTACGGAACCTTAAATTGTCTGCCTATTGTTGAAAGCAAATCGCCAGGCTTGACCTTATAAGTGCCGGTGAGCCTGTCCTGAGGATAAATCGTCCTGCTGAAAAGCCACTTGTCTGCAAACTCAGAGAGCCGTTCTTTAACAATCGCCCGCTGCTGCTCACTCATAGGCAGCGGCAATGTCTCGTTTAGCCTATCACGCGCATCTATAATCCTCACCGGTCTGGCCTCGATGTATGACATCGCTTCGGTAATAAGCTCTGCCACCCAGGGATTATCCTCTGCAGTTGTCTGTGCAAACCTTAACAAATTTGGTTCTCCCTCGGTTTCTGTCGCAGGTTCCGCTGCAGATTTTACCGCAGGCATAATTGTCTTGCTCTCCGCCGGCTTGGCTGTATCTGCCGAGACCGCGGTATCCTTCGTTCGGCTGGAAAAATGAGGTTTGTAAACAAATGCAACCACTACAGCGATAATCAACAATGCCAAAATGACATACATCCACCTTCCGGACATGTTCTTATTCTCCTGTTTACTTACTCGTTAAAATACATTACTTCTTCATCGGTAACTAAAAAATCTACCGGAACATCTTCCGAAGTCACCGGTATCGAGTCAACCACTTGTTCTGTGAAAGCAAAACCGCATTTGGACGCCTTAAATTTCTCGTCGGCGAAAAACCTGTCATAATAAGAGCCGCCGCGACCAAGCCGATTGCCGCCCCTGTCAAACCCAAGGGCCGGGGTAACCACCAAATCAATCTCTTCAACCGGCACCGGCACACCCATTACAGGACTGCGCAGCCCTGAAGCTAATGTAGAAAAACCCGTCTCCAGCGAATTTATCTCCACCGCCATCATACGCCTTTGCTGCCAGGAAATCTTCGGCACAGCAACAGCCTTACCCAACTGCCAGGCATGAAGTATCGCCTCGGAAGTATCCACCTCATGCGGCAGCGACAAATACATCATAATCGATGACGCACTTTGAAATTGCGGTGTCGAAATCAAGTTCCGGCAGGCTCTGCGGCTCCTTTCGCTTCTCTGCTCCGATGGTATAGCAAGCAGGCTCTTCTTGAACTGACTTCGCAGCTGCTCTTTGTCCATTCAACTATCCTTCTTCTCCAGTACTCTTTCGGACAGACTTGCTATTTTGTATCAAGGTTTCCAGCTTTTGTAAATAGAGCTTGATATTTTTTTCATACCCGGCCTCTTTCGGGTCGTAATACCTCTTTTTCAAAGCCGCCGGCAGATACTCCTGCGGCACGAAACTGTCCTTAAAATTGTGCGGATACTTGTAATCCGTCCCGTAACCCAGCTTCTTTGCTGCCGAATAATGGCTGTCCTTCAAATGCTTCGGCACCGGTATAGTCTTTTGAGACTTTACGTCGCTGACTGCGCTCCAGATGGCCGAAGACGACGCATTCGATTTTGGCGCACACGCAACATATATGGCCGCTTGCGCCAGCACCAATTGTGCCTCAGGCAGACCCACAAATTCGGATATCTGAACGGCCGCTGCCGCCAAAACTGTCGCCATCGGGTCGGCATTTCCGACATCTTCAGCCGCACATACCGCTATCCGGCGAGCGATAAAACGCGTGTCCTCTCCGCCTGATATCATCCTCGCAAGCCAGTAAATCGTGGCATCAGGGTCGCTGCCCCGCATACTCTTCTGAAAAGCGCTTGCCAAATCGTAGTGTGTATCGCCCGTGCCGTCATAATCAATTGTCTTTTGTTGTATCGACTCTTTCGCAACTTCCAGATTAAATTTTGTTCTTTTTCCTTCCCTGCGGGCCGCCTGAGATAAAACCCCTACCTCCAGCGCCGTTAACGCCTTTCTCGCATCGCCGTCGCTCATCACCGCCAGAAATTTCAGGGCCTTTTCCTCCGCCTCGACATCTAATCTGCCAAGCCCCCGCTCCTTATCAGCAATCGCCGCCGTCAGCAACTGCACAATGTCTTCCTCGCTAAGCGATTCAAAAGTAAATACGGTGCTGCGGGAAATCAGCGGCGAATTGACCGAAAAAAACGGGTTCTCCGTCGTCGCGCCTATTAGGATTAAAACCCCCGCCTCCACGTCATCGAGCAGCACGTCCTGCTGCGCACGATTGAACCGGTGAATCTCATCGATAAAAAGCACCGTCCGCGCCCCTGCCGTCGCCAATCTGTCCTTCGCTTGCCTTATTACGTCCCGAATGTCATTCACGCTCGCCGCCGGCGCGCTCAAATAATTAAACGTCGCCTTTGTGTGATTTGCTATAACTCGGGCCAGAGATGTCTTGCCCGTTCCCGGTGGCCCGTAGAAAATCAAACTGCTCAGCCGGTCCGCCTCCAGCATCCGCCTTAATAATTTCCCCTCGCCGACGAAGTGCTTCTGCCCCGCGAATTCTTCTAACGTCCGTGGCCGCATCCGAACCGCCAATGGCTCCGCCGCCGCCATTTTCGCCCGCTCGGCCCCGCTAAACAACGTCTTTTTGTCGAATCCTTCTGCCATCGGATAACATTATACTAAACCCGCTCTCCTTTGTCATTCCCGTGAAATTTATCTCTAAGGAAGCAGAAATCCGGAAATTTGTTCTCTGAAATTTCAAATCTTAAATCTTCCCACCCCCCCTTCGTCCACTTTTCACACCTTCGCACCTTTTCCCCTCAATTTTACACTCTAAATTCTCAGACAGAAAAGTTGAGAATATATTCTCCCTCATAGACACGATGTTAAAGAGAGAGTTTGTATAAGATGAATTGATTTAAACGAACCGTTAAGGAAAGCTTTGAAAGAGGAACTTTTTGACAATTTAAGTTGATTTTGATAGGATTGTTGATGCCGAATCGGCTAAATTATGTTTTTGAAGCAATGAATGAAAAACAAAAAAGATATTGTGTGTTTTTTATTTGCTCATCTCTCGCACTCGCTTCATTAGCGGTCTTTTGGCAGTTAAACAACCACCAGTTCATCACAGTTTTCGACGATAATTCGTATATTACCGACAACGATAATGTAAAAGCCGGCCTTACGTGGCAGGGTACTATATGGGCCTTTACCACAAATCATGCCTTTAACTGGCATCCGCTGACATGGTTATCACATATGTTTGATTGCCAGTTCTTCGGAGTAAACGCGGGCGCCCACCTTATTGCAAATGCCCTTTTTCACACCGCCAATGCCATACTATTATTCTTTATCCTCTACCGCATGACAGGAAGCTTATGGTCTTCTGCCTTTGTTGCAGCTGCCTTTGTCCTTCACCCGCTGCATGTTGAGTCCGTCGCATGGGCTTCGGAAAGAAAAGATACCCTAAGCACCTTTCTTGTCCTGCTGACCATCCTGTTTTATAACTATTACGTCGAACGTCCTTGCATCAAAAGATATTCAATTGTTTTACTGTTCTTCACTCTTTGCCTTATGGCCAAGCAAATGTATGTTACGCTGCCGTTTTTATTGATACTTCTGGATTACTGGCCTTTAGGACGTATCAGCTTCAGGGGCCAAAAGCATATCTGCTGTCCGCTCGGCCCGGCTGCGATTTCTCTCCGTAAATGTATCCTCGAAAAAGTGCCGCTGTTAATTCTCTCTATAGCTGCGAGTATTATTGTCTCCGCGGTTCAGTGGCAAACAGGGGTCATGAAATCATTTGTCGAAATTCCGCTGGCTTACCGCCTTGCCAACGTCCCCGCTGCTTATACGGCATATATAGTAAAAATGTTTTGGCCTTTAAGATTGGCGATGCTCTATCCCTTTCCGTATGACGGGTTGAATATTTGTCGCGTCGTTTTGTCTGCTTTACTGTTACTGGCCGTTACCTCTTTTGTTATCTGGAAGCTTAAACGGCATCCTTATCTCGCCGTCGGCTGGTTTTGGTACATCGGGACCCTTGTCCCGGTTATCGGCTTAGTCCAGGTAGGCCCTCAGGCTTTTGCCGATAGGTACACTTACTTTCCTTTAATCGGATTATTTATTTTCATTACGTGGGGATTATTAAATTTCACCGGCCGGTCGAAGAAAAAGAAGATTATCTTTTCTATATCCGCCCCGGTTATTATTTTATTACTTGGGACACTGTCCTCGCATCAGGTTAAGTACTGGCAAAATAGCGCCTCTCTCTTCAGCCATGCTGCTCAAGTCGTTGAAAATAACTGGTGGGCCTGCGATTTGTTAGGTTCTGCCTTTCTCGAACAAAGCAAGTATGACGAAGCCGTCAAAAACTTTAATAAAGCCCTCGAATTAAGACCAGCCCATAAAAAAATGCGGGACAAATTAGAATTCCAGATTAACAACGAGTTAGGCATCACACTTGGGTATCAAGGCAAATTAGATGAGGCGGTAAAATTCTTCGATAAAGCGTTAGCAATAAAGCCGGATGACTCGGAAACAAATTACAATCTCGGGTGTACCTATATGGGTATGGGCAAATTCGACGAGGCAGTTAAATATTTATATAAGGCTTTGACGCTCAGCCCTGATACCGAAATTTATCGAGAAGCTTTTAACCACGCTTCTCTTATGAAAAGCCAAAAGCAGAATACAATCGGTAAATAACACCATAGTAAGTAAACTTAGGGAAAAGGGACACTTTGTTCGTATTAATTCGTGGTTAGTTTAAAATCCGTTTAATCAGTAATTCAATCAAATGCGCATATAGCTAAGTGGTAAAAACAGCAAAACCAAATTTTTTTTTATTCCTTTAGCTCTAAGTACTTAGCCAAAACCGCACCCACATAAACCCCAGATTTTTCGCATCAATCGCGCATGTTCGTCCAATTTTGGAGGGAGGTATGTATTGTCCGCCATAGCTTCAGCGACGGCGGAAAAGATGATTGTCTGCGCTGAATGGAAAAATCAATCAAAACATATTAATTATGCAAAACGAACCCAATTTCCAAAAAAGTCAAATGTTTATAACCCTATTGAATATAACGAATTGCAGTGAAAAAACGAAATTGGACACTTGGTCAAAACGAACCCAAACAAAGCCAATTTTATCGGCTTCAATTAGCAGTAACTTACTTCAGCCAGTCTTGAGCCAATACAGCAAAGTCCAGGAAATTGATTATGCCGTCGCCCTCGGCTGGGAAAATATCCGCATCCGGCTCATCACCCAGCCAATTGTCAGCCAATATCTTCAGGTCATCGAAGTCAACAACATCAGCTTCCGGATTCAATCGCTCTATCGCCGTCGCCGCCCAGATAGCCGCCGCTTCAGCATGGGTATTGCCGATTTCTCTTGGCCGGTCAAAGTAATACTGCACGTCAGAGCTCGCACCTGTTCCTGTACAGACTTCGTGAACGCGTCCCTGCTCGTCTATATAATCCTGCAAAGCGGCCCAGCCATCCAAAGCGGCCTGTTTGTATGGCTCCTCTGGAAGCCATCCCTCTTTTACCCCGGTCGTCAGCGCAAAGACAAACATAGCTGTGCACGACGATTCATACCAGTTACGTGGGTCACTGCCCATATCAAGCACCTGATACCACATCCCGCCTTCACTCTGATATGTAACCAAGGCAGACATCATAGCCTGATATTTGCCAAGCAGCTCTGCCCGCTGCGGGTGACTTTCCGGAAGAGCGAGCAGGATTTCTGTCATCGACGACGCCGCCCAGCCGTTGCCTCTGCCCCAGTGAATCGGTGCGCTCAGCGTATGATAAAAAAGACCGTTGGCCTGCTGCAAATTTTCCACTTCTCCCATATATCCCAAAAGCTGCGTAACAGCATGATTAGCGTAATCAATATCTCCTGTGGACTTATAGGCCTGAATTTGCAGCGAACCAATCATATACGTATCATCAATCCAGAAGCGTGTGTATGCGCTCAGACCATCGGGACGCGGACTTGCAAATTCCCTGTCCGCCAAATACAGCGCCGATGTAAGATAGTTGGCATCGCCGGTCTGGCGGTACAGCTCAAAAGGGTATATCCCATACACATTTCTATCTACGTCCCCTTCCGGCGGCATTGTTGCGCCTGTGTAATAAGTAGCTGGAAACTTGGCGATGATGCTGTTTTTCAGTGCAGTATCTCCCTTGAATTCAGAATAAACAAGCACACCATAGTAAGCGCAGAGGTCCGCGTAATAGGTTGTACCTGGCAGGTTCAGGCTGACAATATAATCCGCTATACGGTCTCCTGCCGAAACGGATAAAGTCCTAAAGTTCCAGTCGTCCCCGGCATATATTGTGCCGCTGTCATTGGAATCGACCGCCCAGTAATAAGTCGTTGCCAGATCAAGGTCGCCAGGCGGGTCGTAGCTTTCCGTATAAACCGTATATTTCGGATTGCTGCGTACGTTGGAATTGGTGCCGA
>JAQTLP010000006.1 GCA_028714855.1 Phycisphaerae bacterium
CCGTACAATCGCTTCCATAATTCGCCTTCCATAACATCTCCTTTCAAAGGAATTCTATTCAGGAGTATTATGAAGGCGAATTTCTTAGGGCGCAAGGACTTATATCACTTGGCGCAAAAAGTTGTTCACGTGGGGTCAACTTTGAGGCTGTATATCTTGTTGATATTTAGTCCCGCTATTACCTCTTTTGACTGCTTCGTGCGATTTCTACATCCCTCGCGACTTCGTCTCGGACCAGGGCCCAGTGAAATAGGTTATCATTGTTCGCGTTAAACAAATTGCGGTTGTAGTGCGTCAGCCGCATATCACGGTAAATTGGACGCGTGATTTTGATCACCTCATCCCAATATTTTAGCCCCTCTTGCAAGTGTCCGATGGCATTCTGTTTATTCGCTTCGTCACCGGTCAATCGATAGGTGTGCAGCGAGATTGCGCCCTTCAGTTTCTCCGCCAGATGTAAGCCGAGATTTGCCCAGATTTTCACGTCCGCCGCTTCATACATAAGCGTTGCATTCCCGGATGTATTGATGTCCTTCACCAGGCGCAGTGCCTCCCGATTGTCGCGCTCGAGCATCTCTGCCAAAATAGGCGGCGTGATGCGACCATCTTCGAATGAGCCCCCGTTAAGGACTGTCTCCACATACTCCTTCACAGAAACATATTCTGACGCCATCGTCGGCTGACTAATGAGCTGGTCCACCGAGATGTATTTCGTGTAGTCGCCCTGTAGCGCCAGAAATCCCTCACTGTAAAGTGTGAAATCCCACTTAGAATCGTAGAGGCAGGCCAGCCGCAATTGGGTAGACGAGGCAAGCGAATAGGCCTGTAGAAGATTGTCACCCTTCGCCCCGTAGCGCCGGTTGAACTCGGCCTGGAATACCGCGTCAGCCGTCTCCGGATTATAGAGCAATCGGCCCCACAGTTTATAGAACAGCCATTGCCGCTGAAATGCCCATTTCCAGTTGACCGGTTCCTTGACCGCGGTAAAATAATCCAGCGCAGGGATGTAGGTTTCCGACCCCACGAAATACCCGCCGACGTAATCTGCCCCGCCGTTAAGTGCGATGTGTTTGCGGATGAAATCGGGCACACCCCAGCGAAGCGCAAAGAAATCCTCGTTGCGCGCCTGCCAGACTATCTTGTAGTTCTTTGGCTCGGGCACGAAATAGGTGTCCCCAAGTTTCCCTCCGTGAACCTTTTCCAGCTTTGGGGTTGAATGTGCGTGAGACCAGTTGAATTTTATCTCGACCCAGATTGGGCCGTCGAAACGATTTTCTAATCGCTCCATTGCTTCGCGCGTAACCTCCTCGACGTTCTTGCTCACTCCCGGCTCCGACGAGGTCCCCGAGGAGAACGGCACGCGATGAATCAGCTTCACAGGTCGATTGGCCTCAAGCATCCCGGCTATGATTACATCGTCAATCCATTGCTGACGCTCCAGCGGCGTCATCCCCGCCATCCCCTCGCCGTGGGACACGCCGATGCCGTCCAAGTCCGGGTATTCCTCAAGCACTTGCTTAACGCTCTCGCGCAGATACCGGCGAACTATCTCCGACGTATCACCGGGCACGTAATAGTGCGGGTAAAAATTCTCCTTCGCCACATTGTGCGCCTTGGCAAACTTCTCGCTCACGAAGATGTTCCAGTGAACAATGTATGTGTCCAGCCCCCGTTCTTTCGCCATCCGGAAAACCTCTCGATAAAGCCGCTGCCACTCTGCGAACTCTTTTCTCGACCACGGGCTCGCCTCTGGAAAATTCTTCGGCCGAATCATATATGTGTACGGATGCAGATTCCACAAACTGATGACGTTGAACCGGTTCTCCACCATCATGTCCAGAAATGCCTCCCAATACTTCAGGTCGCGCGCCGTCTTATAATGCTGGTCCAGCGCCGAACTCGGCCGGTATGTGTCCCATGGCAGGTTGTATTTAATCCCGCGAAACGCCAGCTTCGGCTTTTCTTCCACCGCCTTGACCTCCTCCAGTGCCGTCCCGTTCCGCACCATCTCCGCCAGTGCCAGTGCCCCGTATATCATCCCGCGGTTATCCCCGCCGTAGATAGTGATAACCTTCCCCTCTGGAATAATAGAAAATGCCTCCGCCTGCAGCTTGCCCGGTTGCACCGCCAGATTGATTAGGTAGTTGTCCTTGGTCCGCTTAGACTTCACTTTGTAACCTTGTCCTGCCAGTGCTTCGCCCAATTTTCGTGCGGCATACGATGCCTGCGGAACCTTTTTTTCGTAGACGATAGTAACGGCTTTAGCCCATACCGTCCCGGCTGCCAGCCAGCAGACTATTATCACCAAAAGAAAAATCTTCTTCATTCTCAAACCCTCAAATTATTGCCGACTCAATGACTAAACCGCTCACTGGCATATAACATCACCGCCCCAAAATCAAGAAAATATTTAGCCCTGCCTGTCCCCGAGAAGTTACTACTTTGGTTTCGCAACAGGGAATCCAGTATTTATAACTTCACTGAATAAATCATGCCATTCTTGGTTCTGCTTCTCAATAAGTATCATTTCCCACTGTCGCCGCCACTTCTTCAATTGCTTTTCCCGTTTGACCGCTTCCTCCAAACTTTTGTGCTTTTCATAATACACAAGTTTTAGCACATCATATTTCGCTGTGAACTCATTGGCTCGCCGTCCCTTATGTCTTATGATCCGCTTCGCTATGTCCTTTGTCATCCCAACATATAGCGTCCCATTCCTCTTACTCGCCAGTATATACACATAATATTCTCACGTCTTTGCCATATTTGGATTTTACACCCAAACCGCTGGCCTCGCCAGCGGCGTATATAGCCCCCGGCTTCGCCGGCGGGGTGCAGGAGTGAGTATTGCTTTTGTCATTCCGCACTTGCCTGTCCCAGTATTCCGTTGGCTGGGGATGCGGAATCCACAAGTTTGTGCTCTGAAATTTCAAATCTCAAATCTTCTTCTCACCTTCCCACCTTTCAAACCTTCCCCGTTTTCCACTGCTCTACTATTCAACTGTTCTACTTTCTCGCGAAGCACCCCCCCAACCTCGAAAACACCGAAGCAATTGGCGAAAGACTTGTCGCCAATTGTAAGTGCCTCGCCAGAATGCGGTTGGTGACACTCCTTTGGCCGCAGCTTAATGCGAGAGAGTTATAGTTTTTAAACCTTGCACTTGCTAAACCCCCGCCAAAAAATCCATGTTAGTCAGGCAATTTATGCCTGAACTTTTCTATGAACTACAAACTAAAAATTCTCTGTGAACTCTGTGTTTTCTGTGGCTAATTAAAAATCAATCAAATGCGCAGGGGGGTAAAAAATTGCCTACCATTTTCTGCGCATTTTCTCTCACTTTTGCTACGCAAACAAGTGAGAACACGACCCGTTTCTCTAAAGAAACAAACATTTCCACACAATGTTCATCAAGAAAATCAGCCGCCTTTTGAAGTATTCCGTCACCAAAATTGCCAAAACTCAGAACACCGTGCGCGGCGAAAAAAGTCTCGAAAGACCTTATGGGAATCATCTGTTTGAGTTCATTGAATGTGAAATAGTGCCATCCATTCCTGCCTGCCGAACCCAGTTTTCTGAGTATCAAGTAGATGATCTTTAGGGAGTGGGCTTTATCGATTATCAAGAGATGTCCGTTGGGATTCAGGATCGACAAGCAATTGCTGACCGCCTTGCGGAACTCAGCATGGCTGTGTTGGCGGTTGACTCCTCCCAGAACGTCCTTCAACATGACCAAATCGAATCTGGTCTTTTGGTCCAATGCAAAAATGCCTGCTTGCCCGACGAGGAGTCTTTCCCTCATAAGTCCATACTGCTGGGCCAGCAGCGACAATGCCTTATCGAGTTTGGAAAGTTCGCCATTGGAGTAACATGTCACCATTGATTTTGCGCCACGAGCAACTAAAAAAAGACTCAATGTTGACCGGGCAGTGGCGCCTAGTTCGAGCACGTTCAGATTGTCGAAGCGAAGAGATTTTGATATGACGGCTAATCCCTCGAGAAACACCTGTCGGTGTGGTCGGATATGCCAAGCGACACAGTCGTTCAGTAATTTATACTCCACAGCAGATAACTGGCTTATTAGCGTATTCATACTAACAATTCAAAAAGTCCTTATTTTCACGGCGCAGACTTTATGCACCCTCAGCGCTTAATAAATTCGCAAAAAACTGAAATGATAATCCGCACCTTTCCAACACTGCCTCCTGTTTTCAGAAGAGATTGGAAAATACTCTCGCTTTCGTATTATCTGGATTATATGTTCTTGCCCCTCGTTGTCAAGAAAATTCTTGAGAAACATCGTGTAATCCGCAATTAAATTTTCTTCCTGTCCCCTCCCCCACTCTTTCTCCCTGTTACTTGTCCTTAGCCTGTCGAAGGAATTTAGGTAACCTTTGGCTGAACTTCTCTACGAACTATGAACTAAGAACTCAAAACTGCGAGACTTGTTCGCTTCGAACAATTCGCGCAGGGGGGTAAAAAATTGCCTGCCATTTTCAACCATTTTTCGCGCATTTTCTCTCACTTTTGCGCGCATTTTTAGCGCTTTTTAGCAATTTCTACCACTTTACACCCACCCAAAAACGCAAACTTGCGCGTTTGATGCTATCCTATGTCCCCTAAATCCCCCATCTTAATATCTCGGCTGGACAAAAAATAATGGAGACGGAGGGAATCGAACCCTCATTCCTGCAATGCGATTGCAGTGTGTTCCCGTTACACCACGTCCCCTAACTCTTTACAAATCAACATCTTAAAACTGCCACTTATCATAGCAGACAATATTTTCTATCGGCTCCCGGCTTGGGGTTTTCGCCTGGTCAGCCGGGTAGCCAACCGCCATAAGTTCAATTACAGCAATATCTTGTGGTATTCCCAATGCCTTTCTGACCGTTTCCGGCTCGAACGACCCTATCCAGCACGTTGCCAACTGTAACTGCGTTGCCTGCAAGGAGATATGTTCCATCGCGATTGCCACATCGATAGGCGACACCGCCTGCCCGCATTTCATAACATAGTTGCTGTTGCTGCACGCAGCTATCATAACTCCTGCTTTTCCAAAAACTTCCGGATGATTAGTGCTTGCAGCTACCTGCTGTTTTTTATCCTTTTCGCTAACCACCACGAAGCGCCAATCCTGCAGATTCTTTGCCGATGGCGCAAGTCTCGCCGCCTCAAAGAGTTGCTCGAGCTTTTCCTTTTCTATTGGCTTATCTAAATACGCCCTGCAGGAATATCGTTTACGAATAACTTCAAGCACAGCCATAAAGCGCCTCTATAAAATTCATCAATAGTCTCACTCGTTTACATAAATATAAAGCTTCCAAAACATTGACGCAAGGACTAAAAACCTGTATCTTTATAGTCTAAGGGCGATTAGCTCAGTTGGCTAGAGCACGTGCTTTACACGCACGGGGTCACAGGTTCGAGTCCTGTATCGCCCAGTTTTACCTTTTTCTGCGATTCGCAAAGTAACTAAGCAGTATTCCCAATTCAAACAGCAGATACATCGGAATCGACAGGGCAAACAAGGAAACAAGGTCTGAACCGGGCGTAGCGGCTGCAGCCACGATAACAACACCCAGTACCACGTATTTTCTTGATTTACGCAGGGTCTCAATTGAAACCAGCCCGGTTTTATTCAAGAAGAAAATAGCTACCGGCGTCTGAAACGCAAGGCCGAAGACCAGCATCATTGTAGCCACGAATGACACATAGTTCTTGAAGGTGAAATTGGAAGCAACCCCCAAAACACTCATATTGAAACGCACAAGAAAACGCAGAGTTAACGGCGCTATGATAAAGACAAAAAACAAAGCGCCAGCAACGAACAAAATCGTTGAAAAAGGCACTGCGAGATAGATATACCGTTTTTCATGCGGGTAAAGTCCTGCGGAAATGAACAGCCACAACTGATAAAAAACCCAGGGCGATGCTATCACCACTGCTGCAATCATCGATATTTCCATATAGCTGGTGAATCCGTCGGTCGGAGCGATGCTCTGGAGGCGTGCTTCCTGCCCCATCACTTTGATGTAGGGCTGTTCAATAAACGATATTATCCACTTGCCGAAGGCCAGGCACACAATAAGGGTTGCCACCAGACCTAATATCACAAGGATAAGCCGAGCACGCAATTCCTCAAGGTGGTCGCCGAGACTCATAGAGTTCTCGAGGTGGTCTTCTTTCTTTCTGGTCTTGCTCATTTTGGCAGGTTTGTTTGCCGTGAGTTAAACGTTGAGGTCGGAGTCGTCTGTGCCTCCGGCCTTTTTGGTTTCGTTAACTACGTCGTCTTTGATTTTTTTAACGTCGTTTTCCAGCTCATCCTTGGCTTGTTCACCTTCCTTGATGCCTTTTTTAAACTCGGTCAAGCTCTTGCCTATGCTTCGGGCGACTTCCGGAAGCCGTTTGCCGAATATAATCAAAGCAACAACGAGGATAACCAGCCACTCCCAACCCTGCGGCATCCACGCCGCCAGTATATATCGTAAATTTTCAGCCATTTCGGTCTCCTTTTATATTCGAAGCATTATAACGCCATCCAAACAGTCCTGTCAATTGACAAAAAATTGGCTTTGTTTGGGTTTGTTTTGAGTAGTTCATAGTTCGTTGTTCGTGGTTGTTAGTTGTTACTGTTATTAAAGTTATATTCATTTTAGTGGTTTCGGAAATTGGGTTCGTTTTGCATAATTAATCATTTTTGATTGATTTTTCCGCTATAAATAGAAAATCTCCGTTGTCGCAGTTCCGGCCACAGAGAAAAAAAGAGAAGTAAATTATAAACAGTATTAATTGGTTATTGGTAACCGCTCATTGGTAATTCCTTTCAAGAGAGACCGCCTCTCTATAATTGGAGGAACATGCGCGAATGATGCGAAAATTTTAGCCGTCGCTCGTGGCTCGGCCCTCGTAACTCGATATGAGAAAAGGAGTAAAAATTTTTCTGATTTTTCTGTTTTTGATGTGCAGGTAGCTGCGCTTTTGATTGAAAGTTGGGGCCACAGAGTTCACAGAGGACAGAATGGTTTTAAAGTTAAAAATTGTGCTGGAAATTTTGTTGTAAAACAGAGACCCCGATGAGATAGGTGTGGCATCTCACGGGGCAAGCTGCTGCGCGAAAGTTTCGCCCCGCCATAGGCGGGTAAGTTGCTATTTATTATTTTCTATTTTCTATTTTAACAGGAACGAATATAAATTTTCCTTGAGGCGGACAAGTTTTTCAGCAGCCACGATAGCCCTGATTTAATAGGTGACTGTCCTTAATTAAAATATAAATGGCGGGAAGAATATTATAAAATAATCGGTGGGGATAGCCCATGCTTATTAGATATGTCAGCGGCAATTTTTTCCAAGCATAAATCGCCTTCGTGGATTCCGAGTGTTGCGCAATTTATTCCCCATCGGTCCAGTTTTTTCAGGAGGTCTGATTTCATTTGTGGGCTAATTATAAAACGTCCGCATTTTCGAACACCCAGACGGTGGATCTCCTTATCGTGATGAACATCGTATTGCCCGGACATGATTATCCACGCCTTCTGTTTAATCGGACGCTCCAACAAACACAGATAGTGGAACCTGATTAGTATCTCTTTATCCTCACCGTTGGTGAAATCCTTTTCAAAATCATCCGTTACGAATTCATACTTTCCGTAGAAAGGCATCCATTGAGTTGCAATGGCATACGAGAAAACATTGTAATCCATCCACCAGACAACGCCAGGCTCTTCGGGATTGTGCCGGCAGGCAAAGAAAAGAGCAATGAAGGGGTCAGAGGTCCAATCGACGCATCGTGTTGGCAGGCCGTAGTGCCGACCAACAAAGACCGTTCCGGTATTACGAAACTTTCTCCATTTCGAATTAGCTACATCAAGGAAACGACGCGCTTCTGGAGGAAAGTGCGGATGCGGATCTGCCTCTTTCCTGAAGGATTCGAGCAAGCTTGTTTCTACCTCTGTTCGTTTTTCTGCGGGAATTTTGTTTTCACAGCGGAAGTCAAAGCTGGAGCGTATACATTTCCAATCCTGAGGCACGCCGTGGCACTCAACCTTTCCCGAGATTGACAATTTAATGAATCGTTCCCAGCAGTCATCCGCATTAGTTGGCTCGACTGCCCGCCAAGCATCATCGACTTTGTATTGATACTGTTGCTTGATATTAGTTTTTGACATACGGACATCAACTCCAAAAACGATTACAATACTAAAGAATATGGACAAGAACTCAACATTACATCACTTTTATTACGCCAGTTTGTAGGCGATTTGTTCGTCGAGGATGTCTTTGACGGTAAGGGGGGATTGGATTTGTTTTTCTTCTCCATAGGCCATTAGTGTAAACCCTGCCGGATAATTTGCAAGAGGCAATAAAGATAAAGCATTCCTCGCGCCTGCACCCCACGGCAATAAACCCTGCCATCAAGATGGCAGGGCTAACAGATTGGGCGGAATTTACCGCTCCATAACTGTCGCGGCTCTGTGGTGGGTGGGGCTAAATAATTGACAATGGGCGGTTGAGAGTATAGTCTATTGCGGGTTAAATGGAGTTTTTTATGGGTTCAGTTCCCAAGCGAGCGAAACGACTTGAATCGGTTATAGGCATCTGCCTGTTAGTGATTCTTGCTCTTACCGGCGTTGGCATATTCATAAGGCAATCCAATTATGATATAAGCCGATACGGGATGGACGCCGCTGCCGTATCAAAAACAGAAATTCAAAATTCCAAAGCTGAAACTGGTTTTGAATTAAGCACTTTAGCCCCCGCCGGTTTTGAAACGCTTTCGAAAGCTGAAAGTTATAACGCCGACAGTCTCTATGAGAAGATTGACGGCAAGGCACCGTTATATCTTGAAGCAGGCTTTAAGGAACTGACCACCCAGCGATTTGTAAGTAAAAGCGACCCGAATTTATGGATGGAGCTTTACATCTATGATATGGGCAATATCCGAAACGGCTTTTGCGTTTACAGCGTGCAGAAAAGAGCCGAGGCGGAGGCATCTGAGTCCATGCCGTTAGCATACGGAACCAGCAATTCTATGTATCTCGTGCACGGCAAATATTATGTGGAAATAATCGGTTCGGCCGAATCAGATAAAATGGTCAGGGCAATAATGAAACTGGCACAGAATACCCAGGCGAATTTAGCCATTGAACCCGGTGGAGGCATAACTGAATTTGCATTTTTCCCGCAGGAGAATTTGGTTCCGGGCAGTTTTAAGCTTTACCTGGTAAGCGCCTTCGGCTTTGAGAAATTAACCGACATTTTTACCGCAAGATACAAAGTCGGAGAAGAAAACGTTACCGCCTTTATAGGTAAACGGGCAGATTTGAAAGAAGCTGAGGCAATCGCAGAAAGCTATCGCAGCTTTTTGATTGAAAATGGAGCGGTAGCAAAAAACACAGACAATAAAACGCTCGCAGGTAAGATTCTGGACTCCTACGGCACGACCGAAATCGTTTTTACGGTCGGGCCTTTTGTGTCAGGTATTCACGAGGCAGAAGACCAGCAAGCGGCGGAAAAAACAGCGGAGATATTGATTAACAAACTTAAATCACTAAACAATGAATGAGCAAAATGATAAAAAATTAAGCCGGCGGCAATTACTGGCGAGGGCAGGCAAGGCGGGGATTTCAATTGCCGCTGCAGGGGCTATCGCGAGACTGCTTTTTGATGCCGAGGGGCCGAAAGCCAATGTCGAAGGCGAAAAAAAAGTGACATTAAAGAATTTCTCGGTGCAGCAGCGTCCGGGACAAACAATAAGCGTTGTTAAGGGTGAGGACAGGACAGCAACAGTCGATAAGGCGATAGAATTGCTCGGCGGGATAGAAAGATTTGTAAAAGCCGGCGAGACGGTCGTAATAAAACCCAATGTCGCATTTGCAACGCCTGCGATGTTATGCGCCACGACTAATCCGGAACTTGTGGCTGAGGTGGTGCGGCTGTGTTACAGCAGGGGCAAGGCAAAAAAAGTCATCGTTACAGATAATCCGATTAACGACCCCGCGAGCTGTTTTACATTAAGCGGCATAGGCAAGGCGGCAAGCGATGCGGGGGCGGAAGTAGTATTGCCGAAAGCGAACCTCTTCAGAGATACGACACTGCCGGGTGGCGAGCTTATTAAAGATTGCCCCATCTTCTTCGAGCCATTCGCAAAAGCTGACAAGGTGATTGGTATTGCCCCGGTTAAAAACCATCACAGGGCGGGCGCTTCAATGACCATGAAAAACTGGTATGGTCTTCTGGGCGGACGGCGGAATATCTTTCATCAGGATATTAACACCATTATTGCTGAGCTGGCTATGATGGTAAGGCCGAGCTTGGTTATACTCGATGGGACAGAAGTTATGATGACGAACGGCCCAACTGGAGGGTCGACTTCGGATTTAAAACGCACAAATACTTTAATCGCAAGCACCGACTGCGTGGCGGCTGATTCATACGGCTGTACCCTGCTGGATATGAAGGTCTCGGATTTGTCCTACCTTGCGAAGGCTGAAAAAGCAGGCGCCGGGACATCCGATTACGAATCGTTAAAGCCATTAAGAACAGAGGTAACTTGAAAATAATATGAGAATCACGACAGTTCGACGAATACATCAGTTGTTCATTTTTGTCCTGTTTGTGTGGTTTTGCATCGTCACCACAGTCGGGGAGGAGTTCTGGCAAATCCGGAATTGGCCTGTTAACTGGATTTTGCAGCTGGACCCGCTCGTTGCTCTCGGCACGATACTCTCGACAGGCAAATTTTACTGGCCTTTACATTGTGCGCTGGGGACAGTCGTCATAACGATAATCTTCGGGCGGTTTTTCTGCGGCTGGATATGCCCGTTCGGCGCGATTCATCAATTCGTCGGCTACATAGGCAACCGAAAAAAATCTGCACCACAAAAAATTCAGCTTAATAAATACCGAAAAGCACAGGGCATAAAATACTTAGTACTTGCATTCTTTCTTTCTGCGGCGGCGTTTCCATCGATTGCAGCCAGCCTGCAAACAGGCCTGCTCGACCCCATCCCGCTGGTGACGCGCAGCTTTCAACTTGTGCTGCTTCCCATTTTTGACAGGGGGACGTATTTGACCTCGGTCAATGTTCGCTATTACGAATATGGCTGGCTGATATTTGCGGTATTTGCCGCGGCAGTCCTGCTGAATCTTGTTATACCGAGATTTTACTGCCGGTTTATCTGCCCGCTTGGCGCTTTTTTAGGAATTATAAACCGATTTTCGATTTGGCGCATCGGCAAGACCAGAAGCGAGTGCATCAATTGCAAGATGTGTGAAAAGGCCTGTGAGGGCGGCTGCGAGCCCGCGGGTAACATAAGAATAAGTGAATGCGTGCTTTGTTTTAATTGCCGGGATGACTGCAACCACGATCTCATTGCTTATCAGACCGTGCCGTCACTTGCGGGCGAAATCACGAATCCGGATATTTCGCGAAGAGGATTTATGATTTCGCTGGCGAGCGGCGTTTTGGCGATACCGGCGATTCGACTCAGCGGCAAATTAGCCGGCAACTGGTATAATAAAGTTATCCGGCCGCCGGGAGCGTTGGCTGAGGAAGAATTTCTGAAGAGATGCATCAAATGCGGACAGTGTATGCGGATATGTCCTACGAATGTTATTCAGCCCGGCGGAATCGAAGGCGGGCTGGAAAATCTCTGGACGCCAGTGCTGAACAATAAAATCGGCTCAAGCGGCTGTCAGTTGAACTGCGTCGCCTGCGGGCAGGTCTGCCCAACGTCAGCCATCAGGCCGATTAGCCTTTCAGAGAAACTCGGAACCGGCGAATTTGCCGAGGCCGGGCCAATCAAATTGGGAACGGCATTTTTCGACCGCGACAGGTGCCTGCCATGGGCGATGGATAAACCCTGCATAGTATGCGAGGAGAACTGTCCGGTCAGCCCAAAGGCAATTTATACGCGGGAATACTTCAACACGGTTAGAGACGGTATCTTAACGGTAAAAAAGGTATCAGGTAATACGATAGAAACTGTCGAGAACAACCTTCCGCTTGACAGGTTTGCCACGGGCGATTATTATTGCGTTACCGAAGGCAATGAACGCAGGAAAATCGCGGCAAACACAGAAAATTTAATTAAAATTTCTCCGGAAAGGCATTTTGAAAAAATACCCTCTGAAGGCAGTAAAATCGAGGTTAAAGTGCGGCTGCAAAGGCCTTATGTTGATATTGAAAAATGCATCGGCTGCGGAGTCTGCGAACACGAATGCCCTGTTAGCGGTAGAAAAGCTATAAGGGTTTCCGCAGAAGGTGAAACAAGGAGCACGGATAGAAAACTGTTACTTAAACGCTGAAATTACCGGAGTGAAATAAAATGAAAGAAAAACACGATAAAATCAACAGAAGAAATTTCTTAAAAACAATAGGAGCTGCGGGGCTGGGCTCTGTTTTCGCTTCATCTCAGTTAAAAGCCGACCCGAATGAGCCGAACGCTGCGCAGAAAGCGGAAGGAGCAAAATTTCCCGAGCTTCCGCGGCGAAAACTCGGTAAAACCGGTATCGAAATCCCGATTCTGTCCAACGGGTTGATGTTCGACATAACCGAAAACCAGCTTATCTTAAGGGCCAATCTTCAGCACAACGTCACCTATTGGGACACCGCCAGCGGTTACTTCAACGGAACCAGCGAAATCGGCATAGGAACGTTTCTCGGCAAAAATCCGGAGGTTCGAAAGAAACTGTTCATCGTCACCAAAGCATCAAGAGCTTACACTCCGGAAGATGTCGAAGCGCGCCTTCAAGAATCTCTGAAAAGGATGAATACCGATTACATTGATTTGTATTACGGCGTTCACGGCTGCGACAACCCGGATTCTCAGCTCACCGCAGAGCTGCAGAAATGGGCGGAGGGCGCAAAGAAGCGCAAGCTCATACGCTACTTCGGATTCAGCACACATAAAAATATGGAAAAATGCCTGATGGCCGCGTCCAAGCTCAAATGGATTGACGCGATAATGACAACCTGCAATGTCTCAGTAATGCAGAACCAGCAAATGCAGGAAGCCATCCAGGCCTGCAGCGACGCCGGCGTCGGCCTTATCGCGATGAAGGTACTGCTCGGCGTCCAGAAGAAACAAGCCGAGGCAGAAGATAGAATGGTTACTCATTTTCTCGATAAAGGCTACACGCGCGAGCAGGCCCTGATAAAAGCCGTCCTCGAAGATAAACGCATCACCGCAGCCTGCTTAAGGATGGAAAATGTTACCTTGCTTCGTTCAAACGTCGCTGCTGTCCTCGACAAAACCAGTCTTACGCAGGCAGATACGGACGTCTTAAAGAAATACGCCGCAGAATCCTGCGGCGGTTATTGCGCCGGCTGTGCGGATATCTGCGACGCGGCCCTGCCGAACCTGCCATATACCAGTGATATTATGCGGTATTTGATGTACTACAACAGCTATGGCAATCGCCAAGAAGCAAGAGAGTTGTTTGCTCAAATTCCCAGCAATGTAAGAAACGAACTGCTCAATACCGATTACAGCCTCGCGGAAGCCCGCTGCCCGCAGCGTTTGCCCATAGGCAAACTGGTTGCCGAAGCGGTCGGCAAATTGGCCTAACCGGTATTTCAAAGATAGCATATTAGATGGCTTCGGCTGACAGGTTTTGCCCAAAAACCTGTATTTGAATTGTCTAAAAATCTTGCGGATTTATCAAGCGTAACTGCTTTATCAACAAGGAGTTACATCTGCCAGGGGGTGATTTTTCTTGATTTCCCCCCTGCTTTTAGGGTATAATAAACACATAATAAAATAGTTTTTGATGGTTCTATTTTTTTGGGGTGGGGGATGAAAAAATTTTATTATGAAATCTGGTTGCCGTTCACATTCACAAAAAGGCGAATCCTAATTCTCGCAATTGCAAGTTATATTGCTATGTGTTAGAAATCGCCGGACTTCTTTAGTTTCTTAAACCGCTCAGCTTTGGGCGGTTTTTTTATGCGCTTCAAATCCATTAAACATTGACACGCTCGAAACGCCGAATTAAGCTTACGGACCTAAGAGACTTCTGTAAGGAATTTGTAAATGATAATAGTTACCGGCGGAGCAGGCTTTATCGGCTCAGCACTAATTGCTGCCTTGAACAAACGGGGTATTACCGATATTTTAGCGGTTGACGAGCGAGGTAAAGATAAGTGTAAAAATCTCGTGGATTTATCCTTCGCCGACTATACCGAGAAAACCGACTTTCTTAAAAAAGTCTCCGAGAAAAAACCGGGTTCTGGCATCGAAGCGGTTTTCCATATGGGCGCCTGTTCAGATACAACCGAAACAGACGCTGAATACCTTAAAAAAAATAACTACGAATACTCCACGCTGCTGGCCAAGTGGGCAACTGACGCTAATATCCGCTTTATCTATGCCTCGAGCGCAGCCACCTACGGCGACGGTTCAAAAGGCTTTTCTGACGACGAAGGAAAAATCGAGCAGCTCCAGCCTTTGAATCTTTACGGTAATTCCAAGCAGCTTTTCGATCTGTGGGCGAGGGAAAACGGCCTGTTGAAAAAAATCGTCGGCTTAAAATACTTCAATGTCTTCGGCCCGAACGAATACCACAAGGGCAATATGCGAAGCTTTATCCTAAAGGCGTTCGAGCAGATAAACGCAACCGGCAAAGTCCGCCTCTTCAAATCCAAAAACAGCGATTACGCCGATGGCGAATACAAACGGGATTTTCTTTACATAAATGACGCTGTTGATATGACGCTATTTTTCTACGACAACCCGAAGATAAACGGCTTATTCAACATCGGCGCCGGCAAGGCCCGCACGTGGAACGACCTTGTAAAAGCAGTTTTCGCCGCAATGGATAAAAGCGTGAACATCGAATATATCGAAATGCCCGATTCAATTCGCAATCAGTATCAATACTTCACGCAGGCCGACATGACCAAACTCCGCAAAGCCGGCTATAAAAAACAAATCGCTTCCCTCGAAGACGCAATAAAAGACTATGTTCAAAACTATCTGCAGAAAGGTGAATATCTGGAGGGCAAATAAGGATGGCGACGAAAAAGAATGTAAAGAACCAAACGAAGCTAAAAGAGCTAACATGTTTTATCATAATGCCCTTTTCTGATATTAAGTTCAAAGCTTCTGGAAATAAAAACAAAACTCTTTCGGAAAAGAAATTGTCTAACATCTACAAGCACCTCTTCAAAAGGGCGGTTGAAAGCTACGATCACAACAACGTGCATTTTACTGCCAATAGATACACAAGCCAAAGGGGTAACTTTGTTAAAGGTATTATAAGTCATTTAGATACCGCTGACTTGGTTATGGCCGATTTAACTGGACTGAATCACAACGTATTTTATGAGCTGGGTATTAGACATACGCTTAAGTGTGGTACTTTGATGCTTACACAAAACAAGAAAGAATTAGCCGCTGACCTATCCAATTATATTGCAATGGAATATACATATCCCGAAGTGTCTTGCGAATTCAATAAATATTATCTGGAGTTTGAAAAAGAACTTCATATTGCGATTGACGAGGTACTTGATAACCCTGATAGATCAGACAATCCTGTCCGAGACTTTATTGGCGATCGCAATATATTCCACAATGAACAGAGAATCAAAGAGGTTAAAACCAATATGGAATTCATGAGGATGCTTCAACTTGAATATTGGAGCAATGTCTCGGCTCTTTTGCGATGCTTTGAAAAATGGAGAAGAGAAGGAAGCACAATATTCCAACCTGTTCATATAACCGCGAAACCTTTTTTGCAAAGGTTGATGCTGTTAGGTGAAGATATAGAGGTCATAGAATTTGTAAAAAACCTTAGTCATGACATTGAAGTTATGGAAAATAACAAAGTGTGTTTAAGAGATTAT
This sequence comes from Phycisphaerae bacterium, assembly GCA_028714855.1. NCBI lineage: Bacteria > Pseudomonadati > Planctomycetota > Phycisphaerae > Phycisphaerae bacterium. The sequence goes on from JAQTLP010000006.1 coordinate 15,849, forward strand.
ATAACTGGAAAAACCACATACAAGCCCCAGTTTAGTTTTCGAGATTATCAACAGAAATACCATCATGTTTTAGATTTGCAGAAATACTATACAGGTAAAAGAGATTTACTAACCCTCCACCAATCACCTGAGCCTATTTGCAAAAGCTTTAATTACTTCATTGGGAAATGGGAAAAAGAGTTGGGAGAATTAATCAAGTAGACTTTGTTAGATACTTATGCCGATTACGCCATATCAGACCGAACAGGCTATCGTGACGCATAATTCCAACACGGAAAAAACGAAGGGCAGGTAAAAATGAAGAAACTTTTGGGTTATTTCCTTAAGGGACTTTTGGTATTTTTGCCGGTAACAGCAACTGCATTTGTATTCGTCTGGGCATTTACGAGCATAGACGCTCTATTGCGAAATATACTGAGAATTAAAATTCCGGGAGCGGGACTGGCTGCAACTATCGTATTGATAACAATAATAGGTGTTCTAACTTCCAATGTTATCGGCCGAAAACTCTTTGAATGGCTGGACAAAGTTTTGAAAAAAGTTCCGATTGTCAGGCTGTTGTACAACTCAATCAAAGACCTTGTGGAGGCATTTGCAGGCGACAAGAAAAAATTCGACAAACCTGTGCTTGCGACCATCGCAAATACAAACATGAAGGTGGTTGGCTTTGTTACAAAGGAAGAGCTGGCTAATCTTGGCCTGAACGATTATGCGGCAGTTTACCTTCCTCAGTCTTACAACTGGGCCGGCAACGTCGTTCTGCTGCCTAAGCAGGCAATCCAGCCGTTGAATATCGATAGCGCGGAAGTAATGGCCTTTATTGTCTCCGGCGGCGTGTCAGGACAAGGCCAGGACAGCAAACCAGCAACACATTAATTCTATGCCTTTTACGCCATATCATTTTGGGCCGAGTGTTTTTGTCGGGCTTACTCTTAGAAAGTGGCTCGACGTCCCTGTATTTGTCCTCGCGAATGTTATCGTTGACCTCGAAGTACTGCTCGCAAGATATCTTGGTCATGGTTGGACGGTACACGAATATTTTCATACCCTTCTGATTGGTGCGGCAGTCGGAGTATTCTGGGGCATTGCGGCGTATCCATTGCGGCATTTCTTTGAAAAAATGATGCGAATACTTCTAATCCCCTACCGGACTGGTTTCTGGAAAATGGTCGTCTCCGGCGTTCTTGGCGTCTGGCTTCACGCTGTTATCGACGCCATTTATCACTGGGATGTGCGAATATTCTGGCCGAGCAAGGCAAAACCATTGTGGCGGCTGTTAAGCCAGGAACAGGTAGAAATAGTGTGCATTGGCTTTCTTATTGCCGCTGCTGTTATCTATGCCTTTACGGCAGTCTCATATCTTAAGAAAAAAAAGCAAATGCAGAACTCAGTATAACTTACAGGCAATCCTTGCTTCTTTTTGGTTTTTGCTTTATAATCCTGCCGTTTAGAAATTCTCAATTTATGGCGTAAGCCATCCCTTACGGGATAAAGAAAAATCTATGGCAAAGACAATTGCAGAACAGATTAAGCTTCTAAAACGGGGCACGGTCGAAATTTTCAGCGAGGACGAGCTGACCAAAAAGCTCACCGATGCCGTCAAAACAGGCAGGCAGCTTCGTATCAAGCTCGGCCTGGACCCGACCAGCCCCGATATACACCTTGGCCATACGGTAGTACTACGAAAAATGCGCCAGTTCCAAGACCTCGGGCATAAAGCGGTCCTGATAATCGGTGACTATACCGCACGAATCGGCGACCCAACCGGACAAAACGCAACAAGGCCGATGCTGTCACCCGAGCAGATTGAAGAAAACGCGAGAACCTATCTCGCACAGGCAGGAAAAATACTCGACACTTCAAAAGATAAACTCGAAGTAAGACATAACAGCGAATGGCTCGAAACAATGACGCTGATGGAGCTTATACAGCTTGCTGCGAAAAAGACCGTTGCACAGATGCTTCAAAGGGACAGTTTCAAGCTGCGGCTGCAGAACGACATAGACGTTTATACCCACGAATTTATTTATCCTTTGATGCAGGGATATGACTCCGTGGCGGTAAAAAGCGACGTCGAATTAGGCGGCACAGACCAGACATTCAATAACCTTGTCGGGCGTGACATTCAGCGGGCGTACGGACAGCAGCCGCAGATTGTAATTACTGTGCCGATTCTTGTCGGTCTGGACGGCAAAGAAAAAATGAGCAAATCGAAAGGCAACTACATCGGCGTAACCGACCAGCCTAACGATATGTTCGGCAAGGTTATGAGCATCTCCGACGAGATGATGGAAAATTATTTTACGCTTTTAACCGATTTGCCGGCCGAAAAGATAACCGAACTTGTCAAGGCGGATAAAACACACCCGAAAGAAGCAAAAGTCCTCCTGGCTAAAACAATCATGGTTCAGCTTTATGACGAAAAAACCGCTGACGCCGCCGCTGCCGAATTTGACAAGGTCTTCGCTCAGGGCCAACTGCCCGATGACATCCCGGAAGTCAAAATGCCAGCGGAGCCGATTATGGCAAGCAAACTGCTGGTTACATGCAAGCTTGTGCCATCCGGCAGTGAAGCAAAAAGGATGATAAAACAAGGGGCGGTTGAGATTGACAAAAAGAAAGTCGACGACCCCAATACTATGATTACGCCCGCCGATGGAATGATTATCCAAGTCGGCAAACGAAAATTCGCCAAACTAAAAATAAATTAGAGCACGACCGCCAGAAGTCCAATCCTGGTTAGTTTTATCAATCTGACTCTACGCCCTCTCCTCTGACCGCAGTTCCGGCCATATTCTGCGCATTAGCCTGGTCAACAAAGGTAACTCCATCAGTAAATATTCCGACCGCCGGTGGAGCAAACTGCAGAGTGACTTGCACTCGACCGAGCGGCGGGACAGTTATCGGCCCGGCAGGCTGCACTACCGAGAACCCCTGCGAACCTTTTGACCAAACGGCGTTTACCTGCATTTGTTGATTCGTCATATTGACCAGATTAAACCTCCGCTGACTAGCAGCACCCCGGGGGAAAATAACGGAACCAAAATCAAGAGCATCGCCTGCATTTATATGCCCCCCACCTATGATTAGCCCCCCCACAGCGATTTGATAAACTCCGACCCCCGAAAGCTCGAGAGCTTGCGGTCTTCCCTCTCCGCTTATAAGCTGCGGCATGGCCTCACCGGTAACCGTACCAGCCCGTACAGGCGTGAACGTAAAAGTATAATACGGTGAACAATTGCCGTTCTGTACTATAAAGCTTTGGAACGGCCTGCCGAGATTCATATCAAAAGGCTCACCTAATGGGGACAAAGGTATGCCCACCACCTCTAAAGCATTTTTGCTGTGATTTCTCCAGCAGACCTGCGGCGTCTCTGCTGTAGTGCCGACATACACATTACCAAAATCGTGCCGGGTTATCGGCTCCGGGCACAAGTCGCATCCGGAAACCACCAACAGACAAAACACAACAACAGCTAACAATCTCCATTCCATACCAGGTTTCTTTTTCATTTTGATTCTCCCTTAAAACTTGTCATTTTCACTTACTCCCTATCATTTGGAAGTCTTTCCCGCCACTGCCGTATTATAACCAGCCACCTACCGACATTTTCTCTGGTAATACCTTCGGATTTCAATTTGGCCCATTCCTGACCATGCTTTTCTGTTGCCCACTTTTCGAAGGTCTCCTGAAACTCACCCATAATTTCCATGCTTTTCTGTGTGGGCTTGGCAATCTCTTTTTTTATCAATCCGTTCTCAAAGATTATTTGGTCGTATTCATAATCTAACGCATCTATTCCCGCGGCTTTCAGCCAGTCATTTTGCTCTCTAACCTTATAAGTCGCTGTATTACCCTTTACTTTGGTATCTGTGAACGTTAGACGGCCGTTAAGTATGAAGTGCTCTTCAATCGGCTTACGCAAATTCTCTTTACCTTCTATTACCATCGGCGTTCCCACTATCTCAAATCTGACATCATCTGCATAGAAAGACAGCGATTTTTCAACATCGCCGCTGTTGGCAGCTTTTTGGAACTCTTTGACCCGGCCGGCCAGGCTCGGAGCACAAGACGTTGTGAGCAATAATGGCAATGCTGCACAAAACATAATAAGTATCTTATTGCCGAATTTGCACATTTTATTACCTCCTGTTTTTGTCTTAGATTCTAACCCTGTTGCCGGCTGTGTCAAGACAGGATTTTCTGCATCAAAAAATCCGTGCAATTTGTGGAATCTGCGGTTAGAATAAAATTATGAAACTGCCGGAACTTAAAAATGGCGAAAAGTATGTCGGCCTATATGTTTTCGACTTTGGCGACCATTGCGGCGTTGGCTTTACCGCTGAAGAAGTCGCCGAGCTTTTCGAAAGTGAAAAGCATAAAAACTGCAAGGCCTACAAAATACACAAAGCATATCCCGACGGCAAACTTGAGCTAAAAGGTATGCGGGCAGAGATTTTCCAGCTCGAGGCAGGGATGTTCTTCTACTCAGGCGACCTCAAAACCGCCAAGCGGGATTTCAAAGGGCTGGTTAATTTAGCTGTCAAAACCGCTCCGCCCTGCCGAGCCAAGGTGCATCTGGCTGAATACTCCGAGGAAAAACTTGTCACCGCTCTGATTTATCCTGCTGAGTATGACGAGGAAATAAGCGTTTGGCTTTTAGATGGCGACTATAAAACAGCCGGTGCTGCTGAAGGCGGCCTCGAAGCGGTGCAACGATATTACGATTACGAGCCGCAGATTTTAGACAAGCACCAGTTATTCGGCAAATCCGACTTTCAAAGCCGCACCGGCCAAGAGCTGTTAGCCGCTGTAAAACTGGCAGTGCAGCGGTAAAGACCGAACGATATTTTTCATTTATATATTTGAAAATCTCTCCATTTATGCTAAAATATCGTTGTTTATACGGGGCGTGGCGCAGTTTGGCTAGCGCACTTGCATGGGGTGCAAGGGGTCGCAGGTTCGAGTCCTGTCGCCCCGATTTTTATAGGATGTCATCTTTGCGGATTCTTAATCCACATCAGTTTGTTTTCAAAATCCAGCACCATCACGGTATCTTGAAAACACTGTACCCCCAGTAATCCCCGGCAGCCCTTCACAAGCGGGCTATCGTTTGGGAAAACCGAAATCTCCAAATTCTTAACCACTCTCTCTCCCATCTCAAATTCTCTAATAATGCCCCGCTCACAGGGCAGCAACCCGATGTACGGGTATAAGTCTCTGCCGTTCTTGAGGTTGACGTTGCGGATTTTCTCGCTCATCTTTTCCCACAACTCTTCCCGGACCGCCAGTCCCCTTCCGCTGCCGGTATCGAGCTGCAGTTCAATCTCCTCTCCACACATGGGAATACTCACAAAAAGAAAAGCATTACCGCGAAAATCTTCTTCAATTGAAAGCGGGTATCGCTCCCACAGCCTCGTCTCCCCGGGTTCAAAGGGTTCGTTATATGAAAACTCCGCTTCTTTTCCAACGTTATCAAACAAAACATATTTGAATTCCTGCAGCACAGGCAGTCCTACGATGATAGTATCATCTTTAATATCGTCATGGGCAATCGACAATCCAAACAATTCAGGCTTTGCATGCCGCTCCAGATATAAGCAAGGCCAATCAACTAACGCCATGTTCCCTATCTGTAATTCAGGAAGATAACAGAGTCCCAAATCGAAACCATTCAAACCTGCTTTGCCGGTTTGCATCGGATAAATTGGCAGCTTATTGTCTAAGACATGGGTATCTTTAACAAAAATAGATTGCGACGCCCCTGTATCCAACACGACCGGATACATCCTCCCGCCCTCTCCCACTCGACCTTCAACCACCATAAAACCTCTCGTGGAATACAACCTGTGGTATTTGACCCTGCAAGGCCTGGCTTGCTCTATCTGACTGTCTATTTCCCAAAAATAATCCAAGCCCCCGTCGTTCCTGGACATAACTTTTATTGAATATGGCCCATTATTCGGGTCTATCAAGCTTATACCGGGTCTATTTGTTAGACTCTCGGTATTGAAACCTGTGGTGCGGATAGAACATCCCGCCGTTGTTCCCAAACCCAAGGCCAGTAATATAATCAACACTCTTTTTCGCACTGAAACTACTCTCCTTATGGTGGATCTGGTGTGTATCAATGCTGTGCCAGATCCTACAAAGTTAGCATTAAATACAAAGGCTGAAGGCAAAAACCCCTACCTCAATTTCGCTTATTGTAGCATTTTACACCTCTTCTGTCAAGACTTGATTATAGACCTATATTATCCTTAGACAGTTGAATTATTCCGGCATTCTTGTTATGTTAATGCTTTTATTCTATGGAGGATAAATTGAAAATCGTAGTTGCAATGGATTCGTTTAAGTCAAGCATAAGCGCGCTTTCTGCCTGCAAGATTATCAGAGACACGCTGTTATCTATTAATCCTGAACTTACTATTGCCAGTATCCCAATGGCTGACGGCGGAGAAGGAACGGCAGAAGCACTGATGGCCGCACGCAGAGGAAAGTGGATTAACGTCCAAACTATGGGTCCGCTGCCGGAGATGAAAGTCAAAGCAGGGTTCGCTCTTTTCCTCGATACAAAGGTCGCTTTAGTGGAAATGGCAAAGGCAAGCGGCCTGGAATTATTGAGTCCGAAACAGTTCGACCCCATCAACACAACCACGTTCGGAACAGGACAGCTTATTCAGGCGGCGACGAACTATGGAGCCGTCAAGATTCTGCTGGCGGTCGGCGGAAGCGCAACCGTAGATGGCGGAGTCGGTGCAGCACAAGCGCTCGGATGGAAGTTTCTGAATTCAAAAGGCAAACCGATTGGCTTTGGCGGCGGACAATTGGAACGCATTGCGAAGATAATCAAGCCTGGGAAAATAAATTTGCCCGAAATCAAAGTCCTCTGCGACGTTGATAACCCACTCGTGGGCAAAGATGGGGCAGCCAGGGTATTTGCCCCGCAAAAAGGCGCTACCCCCGAAATGGTCGAACAGCTCGAAGCGGGATTAAATCACCTTGCAAAGATAGTTAAAAAGAAATTAGGAACAGAAATAGACAAAATTCCCGGAAGCGGCGCTGCCGGAGGGTTATCAGCCGGTGCATTTGCATTTATGGGCGCAAAGTTAGTCAGCGGCGTGGAGACGGTTATACGGGAGAGCGGGTTAGAAAAAGAAATCAGCGATGCGGACTGGGTCATTACAGGCGAGGGACGATTCGACTCACAATCGCTGCGGGGCAAAGTCGTATCCGGCGTAACAAAAGCCGCAAAACTAAGCCATAAAAAGGTTTGCATCATCGCTGGAAGGGTTGAGTTACCTAAAAGTAAGTGGCGGGATTTTGGAATTACAGATGCGATTACTCTTTCAGATAAGACGATGAACCTGACTTATGCAATTGCCCATACCAAAAATTTGTTAGCTGATGCGGCGAAGAAGTTTGCGCAAGCGAACCTTAAAAATTAGACATCAGAAACAAAAAGAGCTGTGAGCATTTTACTCACAGCCCATTATTGAACAATACAAAAATCAGCTTATGCCCCGCGTTTTCTCAACAGACTCAAAGCACCGAAACCGAGCAGACAAATCGTCGCCGGCTCAGGAGCGGTGACAACAAGACAATCCGTATAAGCGCTGTCACGGTCCTGAACGGAGAAAACAGCTATATTTCCCGCGGCGGGTGTAGAACCTGTAAAGCCTTCCGGGGCCACCCGGTCGAGCAATGATGTATTCAGTAATAACTCCCAGCTGCCGACATGTCCCGCTTCTTCATCATACTGCCAGATTACTCTTGCGACACGTTTGTCCGGATAGATGTATCCGCCCACATCAACTCTGCGGATATGGTCATCCTTGTCGAGCAGCATAAGCTCGCCCGAATTTCCAATCCATGTCGTATCAGTTACCTGTTCTGACAGCGGAGTTGTCGCGTGAAACCATCCTGAAGTTCTGAAATGCACGGTGCCTACGCCGCCGTTGCTGGTGCTGCTGCCGCCGTTTCCTGCGCCTGGTGCAGTGGTGCTGGTTGTCCAGGCAGCACTGTCAGTGCCAAGCTTGACCTGAAGTTTCGGGCCGTATTCCTGCGATAATTGAGAATTAACGTTGTTACCGGTAAAGGCAGACCAGCCGGCCTCGTCAGCGGTGATAGAGACGAATTGGCCGCCGGCGCCGATGACAGTGTCACCTGCCTGCCACGAATAGTCACCGTCATCGATGACAAGCGAAGAACCGGCTGTGACAGCAAACACGGATGAGTAAGCATTATAGCTGTAATTCGCGCTGCCGTTTGAATACAACCCATTTGCCAGCGAGTTTCCGCCGAACGTCCAGCCGTCAGATGTGGGGTCGCCGGACACTGTAGCAAAACTGTTTGCCGCCGTAATTGAAAGGCAGGCAATTATACAAACAATTAGCAATCTTCTCATACTATCTCCTCCTCAAAATCTACCGAGCCTTATTTACAGAGAACCTGAGTGAATGGACAACGAAAAGCACGTGCGCAAACCGTATCAGATATGCTTCTCTCCATCACTCCAACCTCTTCGTGCAGGCCAAACCAACAGCCTACCAAGCCACTCAATTTTACCCCGTCCGCCCCATAATATCAAGCAAAAAGTTATGGCCATTGAGAATCTCTGGAACTTATGCTTCAAAGCCTCGTTTTTAGCCCAAAACCCCGGCAATATTCGCAAAAACACGGTTTCAACCGGGGTATAGGGCGATGCAAGGGGCTAAAAAGTTTCATTGCACATCACAATTTAGTTTGGTATTATCGCAAATCTTCGATAGGAAGGTTTGACAGGTTTAAGAGAAGGGCAAATATGGCAATTTCCGCTAAAGAGATAAAAGAACTGGAAAAGGCAGCGAAGAGGCTGCGCTATGATATCGTGATGATGATTGGGACGGGTAAGCCCGGCCATTTGGGCGGATCGTGCTCAATCGCTGATATTGTCGCTGTGTTTTATTTTCACAAGATGCGTCATAACCCGAAGGAGCCGAAATTTCCGGACAGGGACAGGTTCGTACTGAGTAAAGGTCACGCAGCTCTGGCACAATACGCAGCACTGGCCGAGTGCGGATATTTCCCGAAAAAAGAGTTAAGCACTCTGAAAGAACTCGGCACTATAGTGCAGGGACACCCTGAAATGCGAAGGATGCCGGGCATCGAGGCATACACAGGATCATTGGGGCAGGGACTGAGCGTCGCATGCGGAATGGCGATGGCAGGAAAGATTGATAAGAAAAATTACAAGGTTTACTGTATAGTCGGAGACGGAGAAATAGCAGAAGGCCAGATATGGGAGGCGTCGATGACGGCGGCCTTTTATAAGCTGGACAACCTCGTTGCCATTTTCGACAAAAACCTTGTCCAAGCAACGGGGCCTATCGTCGAGCGATACGATACGAATCCGCACGTGGAAAAATGGAAGGCGTTCGGCTGGGAGGTTTTTGAAATCGACGGACACGATATCAAGCAAATAGCCGATGCGCTGGACGACGCAGACAAAGTCAAGGACAAGCCCGTTATGATTGTCGCACGGACGATAAAGAGCAAGGGAGTGCCTTTTGCCGAGGGCAAGGCAGAGTTCCATCACGGGATAATGACGGAAGAACAGCACAAAACAGCGAGACAACTATTCGAGGAGTAAGGATAAATTAATGGGTATGCAAAACTGCAGAACGGTATACGGCGAAACCTTAGTTGAGTTAGGCAAAGAGAACGAGCGAATCGTGGTATTGGAAGCAGACCTTGGCAAGACCACGATGACGAAGTTTTTCGAGAAGGAATTTCCCGGGCGGTTCTTTGAGATGGGTATCGGCGAACAGAATATGATTTCCACCGCGGCCGGCCTAGCGCTATCGGGAAAAATCGCATTTGCGAATTCCTTCGCAGTATTCGCCACCGGGCGGCCTTACGACCAGATTCGCGTCAGCTGTATCGGCGAGTTAAACGTTAAGATAGTCGGCTCAAGCTGCGGGCTTTCGGATTTCGGAGACGGGGCTACACATCAGGGCATCGAGGACGTCGCCATTATGCGGGCATTACCGAACATGACGGTATTGTCCCCTGCCGACGGCATAGAAACAAGAAAGATGACAAGAGCGGCGGCCGAGCATGAAGGCCCGGTGTATATGCGCATCCTTCGCAACGACGTGCCGGACGTTACCGATGAAAAGCAGGAATTTAAAATCGGCAAACCCTCCATGATACGGGAAGGTTCGGACATTACTGTCTTCGCTCACGGCTATATGATTTATAAGGCGCTCAAGGCCGCTGAAACATTGGAAAAAGAGGGCGTGTCCCTACGGATAGTAAATGTCAGCACTTTGAAGCCGATTGACGAGAAAGAGATTAAGAAATTAGCAAGCGGAGTAAAAGGGGTCGTAACGGTCGAGGAGCACACGATAATCGGCGGACTTGCCAGCGCAATTGCTTTTATACTTAGAGGAACGGCCACACCGATAGAGGCGGTCGCCGTGCAGGATTGTTTCGGCCAGTCGGCATTGAATTATGAGCAGCTGCTGGAACATTACGGCCTGACTGATACGGCAATTGTCAAGGCGGTCAAAAAAGTTTTAGGATAACTCTTATGAAAACGATGAAGGCCGTAGTCAAATATGAAAACAAACCCAATGCGACGGAACTGCGGGAAGTGCCTATACCTGAAATCGGTGAGAGCGACGTATTAGTGGAAGTGGCATACGTCGGCGTCTGCGGCACAGACCCGCATATGCACAAAGGCACGGTGGTATTCAATTTTAACTGCCCTTTTATTCTCGGACACGAATTCGCAGGCAAGATAGTCAAGACCGGCAAGCAAATAACAAAGTTCAAGGTCGGCGACAGGGTCACCTCTGAAACGCACGCGGACTACTGCGGGCATTGCGCACTTTGCCGAAGCAACAATTATCATCTCTGCAGGGGACGAAAAGGATTCGGTTTTCACTTAGACGGGGCGTTTACGAAATATGTCAAGGTACCGGGCAGGATTCTGCACAGGGTGCCTGAGAGCGTTTCGCTGAAGGCGGCGTCGGTAACAGAGCCATTTTGCGTGGCGTATAAATCCGTTATATGCAACAGCACAGTGAACCCAGGCGATACGGTGGTCGTGATTGGACCGGGGCCGATAGGCCTGCTGTGTATGAAGATGGCACAGCTTTGTGGGGCGAGTGAAATCGTCGCCATCGGTGCAGAGGGCGACGACGAACGGCTGGAATTATCGAAGGAATTCGGCGCTAGCATAGCCATTAACGGCAGCAAGGAAGACGCCCTGCCGAAGATAATGTCTTTGGGCGACGGCTACGGCGCAGATTTAATCGTGGACACTGCGGGTCCTGCCGAGACGCTGAAATTATCAATGAACGCTGTGCGTCCGAACGGCCAGATTACCAAAATCGGCTGGGGACCGAAGCCGGTGAACTTCAGCTTAGACCCGCTGATTGCCAAATCTGTCACCCTTAAGGGGCATTTCAGCCACACCTGGGACGTATGGGAAAAATGCCTTACGCTTATGAGCAAGGGACAGGTTGACTTGGAGCAGTTAGTGACACACGAACTGCCGATTGACAAATGGGAAGAGGCGTTCGAGCTGGTAGAAAGTAAAAAGGCGATGAAGGTGGTTTTGACGCCGATTGATTAAGGTATTGTTGTTAATTTTTCAGGACAAGAAAAATGAAGAAAATAGGATTTATCGGATTGGGGATAATGGGTAAGCCCATGGCAATGAACCTGATTAAGACAGGTTACGGCCTAACAGTTTACGATATCAGGCGAGAGACGGTAAAAGAAGTCGTAGCGGCCGGGGCCAAAGAAGGCAAATCAAGCAAAGATGTCGCCGCACAAAGCGAAGTCGTAATTACGATGCTGCCCAATTCGCCTGATGTAAAGGAGGCCGTGCTCGGGAAAAACGGCGTTTTAGAGGGCGCGCAGGCAGGGATGATTTTGGTTGATATGAGTTCTATCGCCCCCTTGGTTGCAAAAGAGGTCGCAGCAGAGGTCCAGAAAAAAGGCTTTGAGATGCTCGATGCGCCGGTCAGCGGCGGCGAGCCGAAGGCTAAAGATGGGACGCTTTCAATTATGGTCGGCGGCAAGAAAGAAGTCTTTGAGCAGATTGAGGCAATCTTAAAGTGTATGGGCTCATCGGCAGTCCTTGTCGGGGACATCGGCAGCGGAAATATGACAAAGCTTGCGAACCAGATAATCGTGGCGCTGAATATCGCAGCGATGTCCGAGGCAATGGTGCTGGCGACAAAGGCAGGCGTGGATCCGGAAAAAGTCTTTCAGGCCATTCGTGGAGGACTGGCCGGTAGCACCGTCCTCAATGCAAAAATGCCGTTGGTTCTGGACGGCAATTTCAAGCCGGGTTTCAGGATTGAGCTGCATATCAAGGATTTGGCAAATGCCCTGGACACCGCTCATTCGGTCGGTGTGCCTGTGCCTTTGACCGGCGGCGTAATGGAGATTATGCAGGCGCTTAAGGTCGACGGAAAAGCAGGCGATGACCACGGCGGAATTATCCAGTTCTACGAGAAATTAGCCAAAGCGGAGGTCAGGCACTAAAAATAATGAAAGGATTCTGTTTATGCTCCTGATTCTTCTTCTTGTCGTCAGTGTACTTTTTATTATCATCTCGACGGTCAAATTCCAGCTTCACCCGTTTCTTGCCCTTATATTTGCCGCTATAGGCTTCGGTCTGTTTGCCCAGATGCCGCTTGCGGAAATTGTCAAATCAATCAACGGCGGATTCGGCGACACTCTTAATAAAATTGGAATCGTAATCATCGCAGGAGTCATCATCGGAACATTCCTTGAGCGTTCGGGCGGGGCCTTTGCGATAGCCGAAAGAATCCTGAAAATTGTCGGCCAAAAACATGTCCCTCTGGCGATGGCTATTATCGGCTACATTGTCTCCATACCGGTTTTTTCGGATTCAGGCTTTGTTATTCTCTCTCCGCTGAATAAAGCGCTCGCCAAGAGAGCCAAAATATCCTTGGCAGGAGCGGCAATAGCTTTGGCGGTAGGCCTTACAGCTACGCATTGCTTAGTGCCGCCGACACCGGGGCCGATAGCCGCAGCAGGCATACTCGGTGCCGACCTCGGACTGGTTATTTTATTCGGCCTGATTATAAGCGCGTTTGCAGTTGCGGTAGGATGGCTGTTCGCCACCAAATTCGCATCGAAAACTTATATCGACCCCAATCCGGAACTGTCGGAAGCAGATATAGAAGACCAGCTCAAAGAAGCGCCGTCTGCGTTTAAGGCATTTACTCCGATTATATTACCGATGTTCCTAATCGTAGTGAAATCTATTTCTGATTTTCCGACGCACCCATTCGGGGATGGCAATTTTAGAAATATTGTGAGCTTTATTGGAGAACCGGTCATAGCACTAATGATTGGGACACTTCTGGCTTTCCGGCTTCCGAGAAAACTTGACAAGCAGATGTTGTCCACTACCGGCTGGGTGGGACAATCTCTAATGGGTTCAGCCATTATAATTATGATTACCGGGGCAGGCGGGGCATTTGGAACGGTTCTGCGGAATTCTCCGATTGCCGATGTGCTCAGTAGCTCTCTATCACACGCCAACCTGGGCATTTGGCTGCCGTTTATTATCGCCGCAGCCCTAAAAACCGCCCAAGGGTCATCTACAGTTGCACTGATTACAACGGCATCTTTGATGACGCCGTTGATGTCGCCTTTAGGTTTTGAGTCTGCAATTGCCAAAGCACTGGTGGTAGCATCCATATCAGCTGGGGCAATGGTTGTTTCTCATGCAAACGACAGCTTTTTCTGGGTAGTTACGCAAATGTCAAGGATGGATGTCAAAACCGGTTACAAACTCCATACTGTTGCCACTTTGATTATAGGAGTAACTTCAGGTCTGGTCGTTTGGGTCCTAAGCCTGATTCTACTGTAATGGGCTGAAGAGCTGCTTAAAAAACCGCGCCCGGCAGGACTCGGACCTGCAACCTATGGGTTCGAAGCCCATCACTCTATCCAATTGAGCTACGGGCGCAACAACATGCGACTTGCTATAAAATAACAGCTTCGCAAAAAACTGTCAATTGAGAATAAAAAACCAGGGCAGGCTAATATTGTTTTTCAGGAAAAGTTTATACGACAGCTGCCGTTTCTACCGCTGCTTTATGTTTTTGCAGAGTAAAGAAAAATGTAGTTCCTTTACCGGGCGTTGACTCCACCCAAACCCTGCCGTTACTTTTCTCGACGGCTTTTTTAACGATGGCAAGGCCGACGCCGATGCCTTCCTGCTGTTCTCCCTGGGGAAGTGTCTGAAAGATTTTAAAAATCTTGTTGAAATACTTCCCTTCTATTCCGATGCCATTGTCGGCGATACTGAACTTCCAAAAGTCTTCTTCCTCTACGCAGTCCACAGTAATCCGGCCGTTGGACTTGTCCATATATTTAACGGCGTTGCTCAACAAATTTTGAAATATCTGGGCAAGGTATACTTTCTTATAAACAAAAGTAGGAAGTTTATCAGAAACGATGATTTGAATATTTTCCGGCGTGGCAATTTTTCTAATTATCTCTTTAACCAGTCTGTTCGAGTCTATTTCCTCGTCCTCATATATTCCCCATCCAATCTTTGAATAAGTGCTAATGCTTGTAATCTGATTGTACATTAGTTGCACCCTATTCATAAGCAATTCGATTTGTTTCTTGCCCTCTTCATCGAGTTTGTCTGCATAGTCAGTCACTATCCATTCAGCCAAAATGCCAATCCCCCGCAGCGGCCTCCTAAGGTCATGAGCAATTACGTGAGTGAAATCCACAAGCTCACGGTTTGCTATAGTCAATTGTTCTACAGTTGCCTTTAAGTCTTTATTTAAGATAGCCAGGACTTCACTCACAGCTTTAGCACGTTCGCCGGCTTGTGCCAGCCTTTTTTCTGTTTGCTCATGTTCGTAAATCTCTTGCAGAAGTTCTGAGTTAATTTCTTTTAGATCACTGGTACGCTCGGCAACCAGATTCTCAAGATGATGCTGATGCTCTTCTAACTCTTTTTCAGTCTGCTCACGTTTTTTTACTTCTGCCTGGAGATTATCATTGAGTTTCTCAAGCTCTACCATCAATTCAACGGCATTGGCATTAGCTGTAGCAAGACTGTCGGCCTGCAGTCGAAGCTGCTCATTCTCCCGGCGCAGCCGTTCGTTTTCAGCTTTTATCGCCGTTAAGCCCGGGTTATCGCTTTGACCTGACTTGTTTGGTTTTTCAGACATCCTAATCCGCTTTTTATATGCTTTTCATTAACTAAAATACGATCGTTTTCACTGAATTTTTGGAAGCATCTATCGCAAATTCCGTAAGGCCGCTGTAGCAAATCTCAGATAAAATTTTGTGATTTATTTCATCCTCAGAAAAACAGTGCTCCGCGCATGCCGAGCATAGACAGATATTACTATCATTCTCAATAATAATGCCCATATATTCCGAGACCGAACTAAATCCGGTCAATTTTTCCTGAGCACGGGGTTCGTCTTTTTTAACCCAGCCGGCCGCCTCGCCCGCCAAAACAGTCAGGACCTTTATGCCTGAAATGGCAGCCGCGGCTGCAAAGGCAAACCCCACTACTGCCCGCGAGAAACTTTCCGGCCCTGAAACTATTAACACCTGCAAGTCATAATTGTCCTTGTTCTTACTGATTGTGATTTCCTCTTCATATAAAAAGCGTTATTTTGGAGTCCCCGGCATCAGCCAGATATGTAGCCACTCCGCCATGGTCTATGTCATCAATAAGCTCATCTTCGCTGATTCCCATCATCTCCATCGACATCTCGCATGCAATCATTCGTATACCCATATCCTTCGCCAGTGCAATCAGGCCCGGAAGCGTCTCTATGTTTTTCTTTTTCATTATGTATTTAAAGAAAGCCGGTCCCATGCCGAGCATATTCATCTTTGAGGTACCCAAATGACTTGGCCCGGAAGGGAGCATAACGCCCATAAGCTTTTCCGTGATAGACTTGCCTTTAAAAATTGTTTTCTTCTTCAGCGCCGCCAGGCCCCAGAAAGTAAAGTATATCGAAACTTCCATCCCCATTGCTGCAGCACCGGTCGCTATGATAAACGCGGCAAGCAGCTTATCCATCTCACCGCTGAACGCCACAATAGTAACGCGATTACTTGTCTGTTTTTCGCCGTGCTGACAGCTTCTTAATGCCTGTTCTATTTGCGAGTGCAAGCCGTCAAATTTCTCCGACACTTTAGCATCAACGGTTTCGTTAATATAACTGAGCAGTGACTGACTTACTTCTTTTGTATCGCGGTTATTCATAATGTGCCTTTTCAATTACATCTTTCAATCACCACCTGCTTTGTCGGGCCGTCTGTAAATTGCACTATCTTATGCCCCATTTTTTGGGTCCAGGCCTCTATGTCAGCTTTGAATGCAAAATCCGTTGCTTCTACGTATAATGTCTGTCCTATATTTATTTCCTTCATCGCCTTGCTGACCTTTACAATCGGCATAGGGCATCTGAGGTTTTTGCAGTCGAGCTGCTTATCCGCCATATATATTCCCTTCACGCTTATATCAGGTTTATTCGGTGATTTTACCGTCCTACTTTTACGCAGTATTCCCGCTGATTACCTCTATCGATACCCGCGATAAAACAGTCGATTTGGAACACATAGACCGATACAGCAGCTTTATTATCGGTCGTAGTTTTGCCTTGATTTGTGGGGTTTGGAGTTGACCAGTTTTAAACTCGCTGTGATGAAAACAAGAAAGACCTACCGAGTAAACGAGCGGAACTGCTGCATAAGCTGTTTCGTATATCTGCCGGGCCTGCCGTCTCCGATTGTCTCGCCGTCAAATTTCACTACGGGAATAATATCTCTAGTGGTTACTGCGATAAAAAGTTCGTCCGCATCTTTTGACTGTTGCGGCGTCAGCGATTTTTCAACTACTTCCAATCCGATATTTTCTGCAGCTTTGATTACGAATTTGCGCGTGACCGAAGGCAGGATATTGGCCGTAAGCGGAGCAGTTTGCAACGACTGTCCGAAAACTGCAAAAAACGCCGAGCCGGCCCCTTCGGTTACCAATCCCGCGTCATCGACAAAAACAGCCTCGGCACAGCCTTTTTCCTCCGCATCCTGACGGGCAAGAACATTTGCCAGCAGGTTCAGCGATTTTATGTCGCATCTTTTCCATCGCCAGTCAGGATGGGTCGACACAGCGATACCTTTGCTCTTTTCTTCTGTGTCGTCGGGCTGTGCTATAATAGTCAGAAAAAAGTTGGGCTTAAGGTCAGCCGTCCAGGTATGGCTGCGAGGCACAGAACCGCGGGTAATATGAAAATATATCCTGGCATCGGAAATACCTGCTGCCTCAAAAGCCTTTTCTATTCGGGAGCGAATTTGGTCGATGTCAACATTGACTATCCTGATTTCAGACAGGCTTCTGGTGAGTCTTTGCAGGTGCTCTTCCAGTGCAAAGATTTTGCCGTTGTAGCTTCGCAGGACTTCGTAAACCCCGTCGCCGAAGTATGTTCCGCGGTCGTTGTAAATCGGCTCAAGCTCGGCCAGCGGCACGATTTTATCGTCTATCATAGCCAACTGCATAAATAGCTCCAAAAGTCGCAGTTATCTTTTCACTGGATACAAAAATATCCGATAATTTGCTTTACAACAAAGAAAAGAGCACATAGAATACCTCAACTATTCGAATTTTTAAAGATAAACTTCAGGAGTTTTTGGAATGTATGCAGTGATTGAACAAGGTGGAAAGCAGTATAAGCTCGCCGATGGCGACTGCGTAAATATCGAATTGACCGACGTCTCGCCTGATGCCGAGACAATCGAGCTGAATAAAGTTTTGCTTGTAAGTGACGGCAAAAAAGTCAAAATCGGCACACCCCTGGTAAAAGGCGCAAAGGTTATTGCCTCATTTAAGACCTCCGCAGAAGACGCCGTCGTTAAAGACAAGAAGCTCCATCCGATGTACTTCACCAGGCGCAAAAACACAAGAAGGCGTATCGGCCACCGCCAAAAGTTCCTGCAGGTAAAAATCGACAAGATAGAGGCCTAAGCTGACAACCGGCTTAGCCTTCGTGAAAGCGGATTAGTTCTTATTTCCCATTGATATTAATTTATCAGCATACTCCCGCCATTTAGCGGGGCCGTTTTGAACAAAATACTCGAACGACTTATCATCAACCAGTTCGCCTAACAGTACCTTACGCTCTGCCTCGCCCGGCACATCTTCAATAATGCATTTGCGCAGGTTTTCCAGCTCAGCCAGAAATTCGCCGTGTTGGATGGTTATGGTCTGCTCTAATTTCTTCCGCAAATGACCGGCGTAGGCAGGGCAATGTCCTTCGGTGCCGATGGCTATTTGCAGGTCGCCGCGCTTCACGACAGCAGGGCTAGTAAAATCGCTGAGCTGCGGCGCATCGACGACATTACATAAAATCTCCAGCTCCTGACAATCTTTATAGATTTGCTCGTTGAGCCGCTCATCGTTCGTTGCAGCTATAACCAGCACTGCTTCTGCGATATAATTTTTGGAATATCTGGATTTTATCAATTCGGCGTTGGCGTCCTGACAAAGAACAGCCAGTGCATCATCTACGTCTTTGGATACCACCACCAGTCTCGCCCCTGCCGCCAGCAGCATCTGGGCCTTTCGTGCCGCTACAACCCCGCCCCCTACTATGACTGCACGACGACCGCCAAGCTCGAGAAATATGGGATATTTAGCCATGATAGTAGTATTGTATCCGCCATCTCCGCAATTCAAAGAAAATTCTAAGCTTTTCAATTCGCAAAAAACGCTGATATATTGTACACTTTCTGTGTTCTATCTGGCAGGAAAAATAAAAAAGATATGAGCCAAATAAAAAAATTACAGCCGCCTCTGACCGATTCCGCCGTGCGTTCGCTGAAAGCAGGCGATGAGGTCCTCATCTCCGGGGTAATCTATACCGCTCGCGATATGGCCCATAAAAGATTGTGCGAAGCGATAGACGCCGGAAAGAAACTCCCCCTTCAGCTCGAAGGCTCGGTTATTTATTTTGTCGGCCCTACGCCCGCCCGCCCCGGTAGGGTAATCGGCTCCGCCGGCCCAACTACCTCATCAAGAATGGATTCTTTCAGTCCAACTCTTATTGCCAAAGGTCTAAAAGCGATGATTGGAAAAGGTTATCGCGGCGCCGAGGTTAGAAATGCATTGAAAAAATACGGCGCCGTCCATCTTTCTGCTGTCGGCGGAGCTGGAGCATTGCTTAGCAAACACATTATTTCCGCAGAGGTAATCGCTTACGAAGATTTGGGGACCGAAGCCGTCAGAAAACTGCAGGTCGTCGATTTTCCCGCTATTGTTGCTTACGACTCTCACGGGAACACTATTTATAAGTGATTCGGCGTTCGTCCGCCTGGGGCAGGTTCTATATTTGTGGCAGGCCCATCCTTTTGGCTTGTTTGGCAAGACGTTTCTCTTTTAGTGTTCTCTGAGGTTTCTTTTTGTTTTCTTTTTTTGTATCATGACTTTTAGCCATACGTTATCCTTTCCAAGTTACGCCGTACTCTATTTTACACTTCTGCCGCTTAATTTTACAGATTCCGGAAAAACTGGCAAGATAAAAACCGTTTTTCCGCCGCTGGTGTTAATGCTTGTTTTCCGTCCGCAACTTCTCTATAATCGTCGCTAAAATTATAAAACGCAGGAGATATTCCCTTGAAAGTCGCATTAATCGGCTTATTGCAGTCAGGCAAGAGCACCATTCTGGCTGGTCTCAGCGGCAAAGCAATCCCGCCGGTCGGCTCGACCAAAATCGAAGAGGCCATTGTGCCGGTTCCCGACGCCAGAATTGACTGGCTCAGCAAACTCTATAAGCCGGAAAAAACAATATATGGAACAATAGACTGTCTCGACGTCCCCGGCCTTAGTTTTGCCGATGAGCACGGCCGGGCCGCCGCAAGACGCCTCATCGACCAGGTCAGGACTGTCGATATGCTCGCGCTTGTCATAGGCGCATTTGAAAACTCCGCTGACCCCGCCAAAGACCTGACCGACCTCAACACCGAATTGCTCCTTGCCGATTTGGCCCTTGTAACTACGCGAATTGAAAATCTCGAAAAACAGCTTAATAAATCCACCAAGGTCCAGCCCAATTACAAAGCTGAACTTGAATTGCAGAAAAAGCTCCAGGCCGCCATTGAGCAGGAAAAACCCATCCGTTCCGCAATCGCAAACGACGCCGAGCTTGAAATGATAAAACCCCTCGGCTTCCTGACCTTAAAGCCGATGGTCGTCGCCGTAAACGTCGGCGAAGATCGGCAGGATAAAAAATTCGATTTCGCCGGCCGAATCGACCCGTCCGCGATGGTCACCGTCTGCGCAAAACTCGAATACGAATTGTCGCAGCTTGATGCCGACAGCAGGACGCAATTTATGGCCGATTTGGGCATAACCGAATCGGCGGCCGCAAAACTCGCCCGCGCCTGCTATCGCGCACTGGGACTGATTAGCTTTATCACCGTCGGCTCAGATGAGGTCCGCGCCTGGCCGATAAAACAGGGTACATCTGCCCTCGATGCCGCCGGCAAAGTCCACTCCGATATCAAACGCGGCTTCATACGCGCGGAAACCTTCGGCTTCGAGGATATAAAACAGCTCGGCAGTGAAAAGGCCGTCAAGGCCGCAGGCAAAACCCGAATCGAAGGAAAAACCTACATCGTTCAGGATGGCGACATTATCAATTTCAGATTTAATGTCTAATTGAATCGATGTTTAATAGGCTCCTTTTTCAGCTCCGTTGCGGTCGGCAGCAATTCAAATGAATCTATTCTTTCCGCCTCGGTAAATTTGTTTACCAAATGCTGAATCTCACCCATACTCTTGCCGTGCATCATCGCATACAAATTATAAGGCCAATTTTCAACCGGTTTCCTCTCGTAGCAGTGGCTCACCATCCCGAAACGTGCCAACGCCTCGCCCGCTTCGATGATTTTGTTTTGCGCGACCTTGCTGCAAAATAGGACATTCGCGACAAATCCCAATTTGCGATGGTCAACTGCCGCCGCTATGCGCTTAATGACCCCCTTATCAATCAGCCCCTGTATCACCTGCAAAACCTTCTCAATTTCCAACTCTTTACTGCACAAAAAATCAAATGGTTCCGAAATCACTTCCAGGTCGTTTTCTAACTTCCGCAGTATCTGTTTCTCCGTTTCATTTAACTCCGCCTTTTCATCTTTTGGAATCTGTTCCGCCTTCAGTCCACCTCGACTCGCCGTCTTCGGTGAGGCGGGCGAGACCTCGCCTTTAGGCGGGCCGGCATTGCTGAATTGCCCTTCGCCCTCGGCATCAAAGCGAACATCAAGCTTAAAAACACGCTCAACAGGCAGGCTGTAAAAATCAATTCCGAATCGGCCTGAAAGATTTAATACCGTAACCTCGATTTCTTTAGGCGACTCGGCCTGTAATGTGAACCATAAATTGTAATGGTGCTTTCTCAAATAATTATGGGAAACATTTTCCAGATTGTTAACCGCTTCAGCAGCCTCTCGCAGATTTTCCTCCGGGATATGCGCCGCGACCAAAGTGCTCGCCAGCCCAAGCGCCCTGCTGTTTATTATCGCGCAAATCCGCCGAATGACTCCCGATTCCTTAAGCCCCCTGATTTCCCGCAAAATTGTTTCTTCATCACTATCCAAATATCTTGCCAAATCGTCATACGGCTTGCTACATATCGGCAGCCCGTCCTGAAACACGTTGCACAATTGTTTCTGTAATTTCGTTAATTGCATGCTTGTCATTTTTTATCTAATCGGCGTTAATTCGTGTCCATTCGTGGTTATTTTTTGTAATTACAAGCCGGGTCCTCGCCCATATAATCTCCGCTGGCCGCATATGCCCTCGCCCTGCACCCCCCGCAGATGCCTGCGTATTCGCATTTCCCACAGATTCCCTTGTAATTCGATACGTTGCGAATCTCTTTCAGGAATTCCGATTCCTCCCAAATCTTTTTGAAATCGAAATTGTTCTCGACCAGATTGCCCGCCGGCACATCAAGGAAGCCGCAGGTCTGCACGTCGCCGCGATAGCTTATAAACCCGAACCCCGCCCCGCCCATACAGCCGGGCACATCCTCCGTCAATCCTTTGGTTTCTGCCTGCCTGCATACCCGCGCAAATTGCGGCCCGCACGTGACCCTAACTTTAATTTCTGATTTAAGCTTTATCCGCAGCAGCTCATTCAGCAATACTTCATACTCCACAGGGTCGAGAATCTCATCGGCGATTCTCTCCCCTCTGCCGGTCGGAACAAGAATAAACGGATTGAAGCAATATGCGCCTATATTCTTTGCCAATTTTGCTATGCCGATGACCTCGTCAGCATTAATTCTGCTGATTGTGGTATTAATCTGAAAACGAACACGCGCCTCGCGGGCTATTTTAGCGGCGTTAATCGTCGAATCGAAAGCGCCTTTAGTGTCCCTGAATCTATCGTGGGTATCCGCGCTGGCGCCGTCAATAGAAAAAGACAAGGCCATTACCCCCGCCTTTTTCAATTTTGCTATTGTCTTCTCGTCAATCAGATAACCGCACGTGGCCATTACTACTCGCAGTCCCGTCTTACGTGCATATCGGATAAGCTCATAAATATCAGCCCGTTCCATCGGCTCCCCGCCGGTGAATATCAGAATGCATTTACTATACTTGGCTATTGCTTTGATGATTTTTTTGCACTCGCTTGTAGTCAGGTCTTTTTCATCGGCCTCGCCGGCGTTTGCCCGGCAGTGAAGACAGCTATACCGGCATCGACGGGTAACTTCAAAGGCTATTAATCGCGGCTTGACTGCTTTCTTGCTCATAATCGCATAAATGTAATGGAATCAGTAGCCGTATTCAATGAATATTTAGCCCGCCGTTTCACGGCGGGTTGGTCATTGCGAGCGCAGCGCGGCAATCTCAAAAATATTTAGCCCCCGAAGTCTTGTACTTCGGGGGTCCCTTTTCTCAATCCTAAAGCTCCCAACTTTATGTTGGGAGTTTATTTCCCTGGGGTTGCCCACGTGAGGAACGCTTAAAATTCAATTCCAAATCATAAATCGAAAATCGTAAATCCCCTTTCTTCCCTAATTTTTGCCGTTGTAACAATGGCGATTTGAGGTGAGTCCTTTTATTGCCACAAAAAAATGTTATTTCTCTACGATGTAATAAGAAATATTCTTTGGGTTGCAATTCCATTGGTCGCCATTCTTAAATTTTATTCTTGTTATGGATATTTTTACCTTCCCGACTGTCTCTCGAAAATGGAGTGTTATAGCCTGGGTTGTTTTTTCGAATGATTTGATTGTGTCTTGTCCGATGGCCGATATGCGGTTCGATTTGTCCAGACCCGATACAGGTTCATCGAATTTATTAAAACATAAAATCTCTACGGCGTATGCTTCTATATCAATAGTGCCGGTATTTAAAAGTTGCACATTCAAAACTGGTTCATCAATGGAATTATCCGTAATAATAGCTCCATTGATTTGAAGAGGACATTGCCCTGGTTGACATGCAATCTCGCGGGCCGCTACCGGTATTAGGAAGGCCTTTTGTCTCTTCCACTCTGCCTTTCCTGCTTGTAACTGAACTAGCCTAAAATAATCAACCAAAACTCGATTACCAGCACCTACCTCATTTAGTACTACAGCGAGTTCATTTGTGTTGTGTACTGGTTGACCGTTTATTTTGAATAAAAAGTCTAATTTTTTTAGTCCTGCTTTTTCGGCCGGACCATTTTCGATTATTTGGCTGATAATAATACCCTGTACTCGTGGTGGTAGGGCAATTCCTTCTTCGATGAATACTCTACGAATCTCTTTATCAACGGTTGCAATTTCGACTCCCAAAATAACGCTATTTTGGTCTGGTACCCATGATTCCTTTAATCCTTTATTATAAGAAAATTGAGCATCATTTGAATCAGCAATCGTCGTATTATATGATTCACGTAAGGTGGTCTTGGAAGTTTCTTTGAGGGTAATGACTTTATCACTGGGAATTGCAAAGTTAAGATTCTGACCTTCTTTTAAGACAAGAGTTGCAATGCCTATTACCTCACCTTTGCTATTTATAACCGGACTTCCGCTCGAACCACGTGAAATGGGAGCGGTTATTTGAAGTATTTTACCAAAGACGGGAATGTCTCGAACTCCTGATACGATGCCGGTTGATACGGTTGATTCAAGACCCAAAGGATTGCCTATGACAACGATGTCTTCACCTTCAGAAGGTACATTCACGTTAAGGTTTAAGAATGTTACATTAGCATCCGATAGATTCACGACAAGTTTGACAATATCAGCTTCGGTGTCTTTGGCAACAATACCATCCACTGGATATTCTTCACCTGTTGATGTTTTAATTGTAGCCGAATAAGCGCCTTTGATTACATGATAGTTTGTGATAAGCTTGCCTTTATTATCTATGAAAAATCCGCTTCCTTGACCAATTGGCTTGTTATCTTTGTCGAAGGTTTCTATAAGAACAACACTTGGCCTTGTCTTTTTAACTAAATCTACGAGTTTTTCGTCGGCGTTTGCAATAGTAGAACCTGCTATCACTGCACAGATTAATATCAGATTTAGTTTTCTCATTCTCCCTGTCTTTCAAACAAAATTCTTACAGAACTGACATGGAAAATAATACTTTATTCAATCTTGGCAAACAAGGAAAAATGTGGCAAAAAACCGTGTAAATCCGTGTTCATCCGTGGTTTACAGAAATTTTTCAATCAAAAACGTTGGTACCCTGCGACAAATCCTGAAATTTTGTAATTTTTTTTATTCCTTTTCCCACATCGACTTACGAGATTTATCCGCCTCAGGCTGAATCGAGTTTTCGCATCAATCGCGCAAGTTCGTCCAATTGTAGAAGGGACAT
Source organism: Phycisphaerae bacterium (assembly GCA_028714855.1). Classification (NCBI taxonomy): domain Bacteria; kingdom Pseudomonadati; phylum Planctomycetota; class Phycisphaerae; species Phycisphaerae bacterium. Next base: position 40,741 of record JAQTLP010000006.1, read on the forward strand.
ATTCTGCCCCTCTTGTGTTTAGTATTCAGAGTTCAGGATTTGTGTTTATGACTTAGATTTAGAATTTTTCGCTTGTCTCTGTCGTCAGTCGTCTTTCGTCCGCATTCGGCGGAAGCGCTTGTTTTCTGCGCTAAGCGGAAAAATCAATCAAAACAACAAAAATATGCAAAACGAACCCAATTTTCAAAACCCCCAAAATGAATATAACCCATTATACTGCAAGATATTATATGAGAAATTCAGACTTTTCGATAATGGAAAAACAAAGCCAAAACAAACCCAATCAAAGCCAATTTATGGTGTGCCTGTCGAACCAGTCGAAGGGGTTGAATCAGAAGGCGGAGGCGAAGGTTGTGCTGGCAGCGGAGGTGAAGGTGGATTGATTATCTCCCGGCCAAGTGAGCCGGTCAGGTCTTTTATATTTGTTATATTATGGCCGGCACAATATTTCTTTATGCCATCGATGATTTTAACCGTGCAGTTCGGCTCGACGAAATTGGCCGTGCCGACCGCGACCGCCGAGGCGCCGGCGATAATAAATTCGACGGCATCGGAGGCAGTTCTTATTCCGCCTAAACCTAAAATCGGTATGCCGCGTTCTTTAGCGACCTCGTTATATACCTTATTAACCAGATACACCGCGATTGGCTTTATCACCGGCCCAGATATTCCGCCTGTCTTATTAGCCAGGACAGGCTTGCGGGTTTCAATATCGATAACCATCGCCGTAAAAGTATTTATCAAGCTAAGCGCATCAGCGCCTGCTTCAACTGCCGCGCGGGCTATCACGCTTATATCCGTAACACAGGGCGAGAGCTTGACCATCAAGACTTTGTCCCCAGCCGCCTTTTTAGCCGCGGAAGTAATCTCCGCAACTAAAGCAGGGTCAGTGCCGAAACTTAATCCGCCTTTAGCGACATTGGGACAACTGATATTCAACTCGAACCCCGCTATCGCCTGCTCGGCAGCCAGCCGCTGCACAACCGCCACATACTCATCAATCGTTTCGCCAGCCACATTAACAAAAACCGGCACCGTGAGCTTGGCGATAAGAGGCAATTTCTCCTGGATGAATGCGTCCAGCCCGATATTAGCGAGGCCTATCGCGTTAAGCATCCCGGAATCAGTTTCAGCAACCCGGGGCGGAACGTTGCCTTGCCGGGGCTTCGCGGTAATACTCTTTGTTATAAAACCGCCAAGCAGATTTATGTTGGTAAAATCAGCCAATTCATCCGCATACCCGCACGTCCCCGACGCCGTGAACACGGGATTAGCCAGTTTTAACTTTCCAAATTCAACCGATATATCTATAGTCTCTGTCATAATTCGAATGCCACCTCTCTGCTATCAAAAACAGGTCCATCTTTACAGCATAACTTATAAATGGTTTCACTTGAACCATTAACTTTGCATTTAACCGCGCAGCTCTGGCAGAGGCCGAAGCCGCAGGCCATCATCCGCTCCATACTTATCTGGCAATCGATTTTTTTATCTTCCGCAATTTTGGCCATCCGCGCAAGCATCACCTCCGGACCGCAGCTATAAATAATAGTGTCCTTCACCGCCAAGCTGCTCCGCCCAAGCCACTTTGTAAAGCAATCCGTTACAAACCCCTCGTATCCCGCCGAGCCGTCATCCGTCGCAAGCTGCGATTCTACACCGACTCTGGCAAATTCGTGCAGAGCGAAACCCAATTGCTGTGAAATCTCATCCGTCGGCCTCTCGAAGGGCAGTTCGGTTTTCGACTTTGCGCCGGCAAAGGCGATTATTCCCATTTTAGGGTAATCAGCCGCAAGCGTCTTTGCCAGATGAATTAAAGGCCCCGCCCCCATTCCGCCGCTTACGAGCAAGGCCGTCTTTTTATCCGCCGGTGACTGGAAACCGTTTCCCAAAGGCCCGATTACGCTGACGGATTTGCCCGGTGATAACGACGTCATCCGCAAAGTAGCCGGCCCCAGCGCGCAATAAAGAATTTCAACTCTGATTTTATCTTTACGGCTGCTGACGTCGCAAAAACTAAACGGCCTCCGCAGCAATATCTTTCGCTCGGACGCGTCCCGCAAATCTTCCGCTATTGCATCCGTCGGCGGCAGAGGGATACCAGCAAGGTCCAGCTCGGCGAATTGCCCGGGCCTGGCTTTGGCAAAAGCCGCCGCTCCATCCCCATAAAATTCCAATCCAAGCCGATAGAACTTCCCCTTGATGTGCTTATTGGCAAACACCGCCGCATCAAACATACCCTTATCAGGCCCGGAACTTTCATTTGTCATAATCGTCAATGCTTTCAAAAAACCACATAATTGCTCGCTTTTCCAAGCCTTACCCCAACTTTGCCTAATTCTTCAATCCGGCTTAGACGGCATTGCCGTCGCCGTTCCAAGATTGTCTTTACTGTAACCGGTCCAAGTCCCGGCACTCTCAAAAGCTCCCACTTCGACGCACGGTTAACATTCACCGGAAACGTCTCAGGATGCCTTTGCGCCCACGCTTCTTTGGGGTCGCAGGAGAGAGATAAATTACCGTCGTTGTTAAAAACAATGTCCGACTCCTTAAACCCGTATTTACGCATCAGGAAATCCACCTGGTAAAGCCGATGCTCCCGCACAAACATATCCTCCGGCTCTTCGAGCCTGGCCTTTTCACCCGGTATAGACTCATTTCCCAGGCCTTTCTGATAGGCGCTGAAATACACCCTGTGCATTTTCAACCTGTCATACAGTCCCCACATATATTTCACAATTTCCGTATCCGATTCTCCCGCAGCACCAACGATAAACTGCGTCGTCTGCTTGACCCTTTCATACTTTGCCCCGCGCCCGGTCAATCTGCTTATCAGTTTTATTGGATTGATAATATCCCGGATATAATTTTTCTTATTCGACAGTTTCGCCAGGTTCATTTCTCCCGGCGTCTCGATATTCAGCGATACGGCACTTGCCAGCGAAACCGCGTCCTCAATCGCCGCATCACTCGCCCCGGGTATGACCTTCAGATGGATATACCCGCGGAAACGATGTTTCTCACGCAGGAGTCTGGCCACAAGGTTAAGCCTTTCCATCGTAGTGTCAGCCGACCCAAACACACCGGAGCTTAAAAATAGCCCGAAAACTTTTCTTCTATCGTAATAATCCAGAAACACCTTTGCCGTTTCTTCCGCTCCGAGGCTGCACCGCCGGATGTTTTCCTTTTCTCTCAACGGACAGTATTTGCAGTCATTAGTGCAGAGGTTCGAAATCAGCGTCTTAAACAGCACACTTTTACCCCCGTTTGGAAGCGTTATGGGGTATATCCATTTCCCCTCGCCGCTCCGCCTCCTGTGCTCTTCTTTAGTGCTGCCGCATGCGCACGCCAAATCATACTGCGCATCGGTGCTGAGTATTTCCAGTTTCTCGCGAGTCCCAGGCTTGCCGACAATCCCTACCATAAAACTATCCGCCTGCTGCTAATGTTCTTTCTTCTCTAATACCGACGGCTTTTCCCTTTTGAATTTTATCCCTCTGCCGGTTATTATCTCCTTGTCCTCTCTGACAAACTCGATATGCTGAAGCAATGCCCAGCCCGTATTTTGCCACCTCATCTGGTAACCTCTCTGGTGCGCCTGCTTTTCCATTGAAAGGCGTTTATCTTTATTGAAGACCAGATAATCAAGAGCCTGGGCTATCTGCTCGACCGACGGCTCGCCGGGGTCAACCAAAATACCCCGCGTATGCCGTCCCAGGACAAGGCCCGCAGGACAATCCCTGTTTGAAAGTATCAGTTCCAGTGCGTATCTGAATTTTGTTGCTACAGCAACCCTGCCTGAACCGAGCGTGTCCGCCAGAACACCGCTCGATATTTGCTGCATATCCAGGTACGGCAGCACCATAGCATTCGTTGCCCCGTAAAGTCTCAGCAAAGTCTTCTCATCCAGAAACGTGTCGAGAAAGACAACATCGTATGTCTCGAAGTCTGCGTTTCTAAGCTCTTTGACCTTACACCAGTTCAGCTTAGTTTCTTCCAGAGCCTTGTCTATCACATCCTGATGCCTTCGGTACGCTTCACCGCCTCCTGCCTTTACAAATTCAGGGTGGTATTCCCCGCCGATTAGATACACGATATGCTTCCTCTGCTCCTCCGTGCATGATTCCTGCAAAAACCTGCCGTAGCCCCGAATGCTGTATTCTAATCCTTTGTCGGGCGACAGAAGTCCTAATGTCGTAATTAAAAAGCGGTCTTTCAGCCCGAACATCTCCTTTATCGCCAACCGGTCATAATACGATGGATGCTGCATCCTGACACCGTGGTCAATATGTTTAATTTTTGAACGGTCGATTGAGTATGTAGGCGACTCAAGAATCCTTATCGCGCTTTCCGTCGTAACGATTAATCCGTCGCTGTATTTGGCAAGTTCCCGTATAACCATTTTTTGGTGGTCGTTCGGTGCATCAAGAACGCTGTGCAGATACACCAGCGTCGTCAGCCCTTTGGAACTGAATGCCTTTGCCATATCGATAAAATTAGTCCCTTCGCCGGGATTTCCGTTCGCGGACGGGTCAAGACCATACTCGTGTTGTAATATTATAATAGTAGGATTTGTGCTCTCGACTGTCCTGGACAGAATGTCCTTTATGGCATGGTTCCACGAGCCAGGATTGTTCTGGTCAATAACCAGGTCCACCGGAATATCATAAGGCAGGCCTTCGTTATCGATTGCACTGACCCTTATATGGCCGACTTCACCCGTGAAATGCTCCAAGGCATTGGCCAAATCCCGGGAAAACGTACCTATCCCGCACCTGCGTGGCGGATATGTGCTCACTATTCGTATATTATACGGCATAGCAATTTACCCCTTCCGTTTCCTTTGTAGCGCACATAGACTATAATCTTTTGCACAAAAAGAGCAAGAAAATACCTGAAATAGCGCCCTGCAGGTATTTCGCAACGGTGTTCCTGCAAAAAAGTCTTATAAATACACTCACAAGGCATCCAAATCCGGCTCCGGATGTCGATTTCTTTTAGCAAAAGCAGATTCAACTTTGTATTCATTTCGGGTATAATCCGGCTTTCAGTTTCGAAAAAAGCATGGTATTTGAGAGTGCGACTCTATTGACTATGAAAACACAAAACTCAGCCTATCTGCCGCCGACACAGCACGCCGTGCAACTAATTGGTAAAGACAAACTGGTCTTTAATAAACGCAAAGAGGTTTTCACACCCGGCAGAGGCCAGATTCTTTGCAGGGTTGAGGCGGTCGGCCTGTGTTTTTCCGACCTTAAATTGCTCAAGCAATTTTCCTCGCACGTCCGCAAGAGCAAAATAATCTCCGGCATTGATTCCGCCGTACTTAGAGAAATTCCCAGTTATGTCCCCAATGAGGCGCCCGCTGTGCCGGGTCACGAAACAGTGGTGAGAATAGCAGCAGTTGGTCCGGGCGTGAAAAATTTTAAATGCGGTCAGCGATATCTGGTTCAGACCGATTACCGCTGGCTGCGCACCGCCGGCTCAAACGCCGCCTTCGGCTACAACTTCGAAGGCGCTCTCCAGGAATATGTGCTGATGGACCAGAGAATTATCACTTCCCCAAAGGGCGAATCGATGTTACTACCGGTTTCAGAAGAGCTTTCCGCCTCAGCGATAGCTTTGGTGGAGCCATGGGCCTGTGTCGAAGACGCCTACGCCGCCCCGGAACGGCGAAAATTAAAATCGGACGGCCGGATGCTGGTTGTTGCCGGCGTCGGCGTTGCTGAAGATATTTTTACCGGCTTGTTTAATCACTATGGACGTCCGGCGCAAATAACCTGGCTCTCGAAGTTCCCGGCGCAGGCGGGGCTGAATGTTATAAAAACCAACGCAAAAAAAATATCGCAGCTTCCCGATACCGCCTATGATGATGTAATTTATTTCGGGTCTGAGCCGGAAGCAGTCGAAGCTTTATTTGCAAAAGTCGCTCCTTATGGCCTTTTCAATATTGTTCTTTGCGGCGGCAGCCTTCGCAGAGACATTGTCACTATGGTCGGCCGAGTCCATTACAGTAACATTCGAATAATCGGCACCACCGGCTCGGACCCCGCTGAATCTATGAAGCATATCCCGGCCGCCGCCGAAATCCGCCCGGACGACAAAATCAATTGTATCGGTGCAGGCGGGCCTATGGGAACAATGCACGTCATTCGAAATATCTGTCAGCAAGTCAAAGACGTTAGCGTTTTTGCCGCCGATACAGATGAAGACAGGCTGGCCGCCCTTTCTGAAATAGTTGCGCCTCTTGCCGAAAAGAACAACGTCACGTATAAACCTTACAATCCGGCAAAGGTCAAAGTCGAAGATGCTTTTGATTATACAGTATTGATGGCGCCTCTCCCCGAACTGCTGGCCGATTCGGTTAAAAACGCCGCTAAGGGGGGCATTATAAACATATTCGCAGGTCTGCCTGCGACGGTTACTGCAAAAATCAATCTCGACGTTTACATAGAAAAGCAATTGTATTTTGTCGGCACCAGCGGCTCCGTTCTCGAAGATATGAAACGAATGCTGGCCAAAGCCGAATCCGGCCGGCTCGACACCAATGTCTCCGTCGGAGCTGTTTGCGGACTCGATGGCGCGATTGATGGAATTCGAGCGGTTGAAAACAGGTCGATAACTGGTAAAATTATCGTATACCCGGCCTGCAAAGGTTTAGCTCTTACGCCGCTGGCAAAGTTAAAAGAAAAAATGCCGCAGGTCGCTGAGTGTCTCAATAATGGATTGTGGACAAAGCAGGCAGAAGAAAAATTGCTGGAAAGTTTCACGGTTTGACTTCGATAAATAAAGCATTAGCGGATTTGATAAGTATATCAAACATCACTGGCAAAGATTCTGCCCTTATTCAGGGCGGAGGCGGCAACACGTCCGTAAAAACGGCGGACGGCAGGTTCATGTATATCAAGGCCAGCGGTACTGATTTGAAGGATATGAATAAACACGCCGGCTGGTGCAAGCTGCGGCCGGCTCCGGTCCTCGCTATTATAAAGGATAAATCAATAGCCAAACTCGGCATCCAGGCAAGGGAAACTAAAATCGTCAAACGCCTGCTGCTCGCCTGCGACGGCAAGGCCTCCGCCGGCTCCCGTCCGTCAGTCGAAGCGCACCTGCACGCTATGCTCGGCAAGTGCGTGATTCATTTGCATCCCGTTGCGGTCTTGTCTTTCGCCTGTGCCAAAAACGGCCGGGCCGAGCTCGAAAAACTGTTTAAAAATGAAAAGTTTCCTCCCCTTTGGGTCCCTTATGCACACCCCGGCTTTACACTCGCAAATAAATTTGCGAAATTGAACGCTGATTATCAGAATCGATTCGGCGTAAAACCTTCCGTCCTTTTTCTGCAGAAGCATGGACTTATTATTTCCGCCGATAGCCCCAACGCCGCTCTGCGACTGCTGCGCAGAGTCATAAATCGATGTGCCGGCAAATTAAAATACCCCAAAGCCACGAGGACAAAACCGCCAAATCAGCAAATCATTGCTGAAATAAAATCGTGTATTCACGATGCGCTCTATAATGCGACCGGCTGCTGCGCTGCGATAAGTTATTTTTACGACGACGAAATCGCGGCGTTTTGGCACAAAAAAAATGCACGGAAGCGGCTTTCTCCGCCGGCCTTGACGCCTGATGAATTGCTTTACGCCAACGGCCCGGCAATGTGGATAGAGGATTGTAATCCGAAAAGAATCGCACGCAGATTGAACCGGTTAATCAAAAAAGGTAAAAATCCCCCTGCTGCTTTTCTGGTTAAAGGCGCCGGACTGTTCGTTGCTGCAATAGATAAAATCGCTCCTGCCGTCAGGGACATTGTTAAAAACTCCTTCGTTATCCGCACCAATGCGTCCCGTTTCGGCGGCATTCTCGCTTTGAATAAACCTGAGCAGGACTTTATTAACCGCTGGGAGGCCGATGCTTTCCGAAAAAAACTGGCAAATGATGCCTCTCCTGTTGTATAACTAATACGTAATACGAGGTTTGATAAATGGCAAAGGAAATCAGACTACCACAATTCGGCCAAACGATGGAAGAAGGGACGATTGTTGACTGCCCCGTCAAAATCGGCGACGAGGTCAGGAAAGGCGATTGTGTTTTCGAGATAGAAATCGACAAAACGACCCTCGAGATGGAATCACCCGCCGACGGCTTTGTAAAATATATTCTTGTCGAAGTCGGCCGGACTGTCCCTGTCGGTGAGCCGCTAATTGTGCTCGGCGGTAAAGATGAGAAGGTCCCCCATAGTTTTCTTGATTCACTCAAAACCGCCGTTGCCGCAAAACCAGCCACGCAGCCCGTCTACGCCCCCGCTGCAACTGCTGGAACACCCGACATTAAGGCAGAAGTCAAAGTCGGAAAAATAATACCCCTGACAAAGAAGCAAAAATTAATCGCCGATAGAATGCTCAAATCGAAAAGAGAGCTCCCCTGCTTCTATCTGACCGCAAGGGCCGATGTTACCGCCATGGTCGAGCTGCGGGACCAATTAAACAAATCCGCCGACATGAAAATTACCTATAATGATTTTATTATAAAAGCCGTTGCAACGGGGCTGCAGAAATTTCCGCTTATGACAGGCCAATTGGCCGGCAATGCCATAAATCTCCCCCCTTCCATTAATATTGGGCTGGCCGTTTCGACCCCGGATGGCCTCGTCGTCCCTGTTATAAAAGACGTTCAGAAAAAGAATATAATGCAAATCGCCGCGGACTCAGCCGCCCTTATCGAAAAGGCCCGCAACGAAAAATTACTGCTCACCGACCTCGAAGGCGCATGCATTACCATCAGCAATCTCGGTGCTTTTGGAATATACTCCTTTATTCCGATAGTCATCCCCGGCCAGTGCAGCATCCTCGGCATCGGCCAAACAACCAACGTCTGCGTCCCGGATAATGGTAATGTTTCGATACGAAAGTTAATGAATATGACGCTTTCGGTGGACCACAAAATTGCAAACGGCGCTTATGCCGCTCAGTTCCTCGACTTCACAAGAAAACTGCTCGAAGATACTTCTACCTTTGCATAATCAATTGACCGCCCGGCGTACTTAACTTACGAGGTCGCCGCACTGCATAGAAGCTCTTTTATTCGAGCCAGCAATTCTGCTATATTAACGGGTTTTGCAAAAGTGATATTGTTGCTAATTGTGTGGTCTCCCCGGAATTCCTCCGTTTTTGTCAGCAGTGCCGTTAAGAATATCACGGGAATACTTCTGGTTAATGGATGCTCCTTCAGTTTCTCCGCCACCTCCCCGCCATCCATTCCCGGCATTACCACATCAAGTATAACAAGATCAGGATGGTGCGATTTTGCTAAACTTACAGCGTTCCTGCCTTTAGTGGTGGTGATAACGGAGTAGCCCTCAGCTATTAATCTTTTCTCAAGTACTAACAACATATCTTTTTCATCATCGACAACCAATATCTTCTTCATAACTTTGCTCCTTGAGCGAAAATCCCTTAAACATTCATGCCTTTTGTGTGTACCGCGCCAAGCACTTCTTCGACGGTAGTAAGGCCCTGTAACACTTTACTGATTCCATCCTCAAATAATCCGCCGTAACCTTTTCTGAGAGCCAGGGCTCTCATTTCTGACTCATCTGCACGGCCAAGCAGCTCCATCCTCATATCATCATCTATGGGTAAAAACTCGAATATCGGTAATCTGCCAAGAAAGCCTGTCCCCTCACATGTTTTGCAGCCTCTGCCTCGACAAAATACGGCGCTGCTGGTTTGTTCAGGTGTAATCTTTAATTGTTTTATAACTTCTTCAGGAAGCTCTATCTGAATTTTGCAATGCTCACAAATTTTCCTTATAAGTCGTTGAGCAATGATTAGATTCAGTGAGGAAGACAGCAAATACGGCTCTGCACCCATAAATATCAATCTTGTTATCGCGGCCGGTGCGTCGTTTGTATGAAACGTGCTTAAAACCAGGTGCCCCGTTAAAGATGCTTGTATAGCAATATCAACTGTTTCTTTGTCTCTAATTTCGCCTATCAGGATAATATCGGGGTCTTGTCTCAGGATGGCACGCAGGCTCGATGCAAAATCAAGCCCGATTTCCGGCTTCACCTGGACTTGGTTAATCTCGGGCATGCTGTACTCAATGGGGTCTTCGACAGTAGTAATATTCTTCTTCGGATTTTTGAGGTAATTCAATGCCGAATATAATGTGGTGCTTTTGCCGCTGCCGGTAGGCCCTGTAACAATTATAATGCCGTGCGGCTGGGACAATGCGCCCTTAAATTCTTCAAGAAGTTTAGATTCAAATCCGAGTTGATTTATATCGAGCTTTACCGCCGTCGGGTCCAGCAGTCTCATAACGACTTTTTCCCCGTATTTTGCAGGGATTGTTGCGACCCTTATATCTATCTCTCTATCCTTCACTTTCACCTTAAATCTCCCGTCCTGCGGCAGCCTGCGCTCGGCAATATTCATGTTGGATAAAACTTTTATCCTGACAACCACCGCCGCTTGCATCTCCTCCGGAGGCACTGCCGTTTTCCGAAGCGCACCATCGATTCGCATGCGAATAATCATTGAATTTGCCTGAGGTTCGATATGTATATCGCTTGCCCGATTTTTGACCGCTCGTTTTAACATTAAATCAACAAACTGAATAACGGGCGATTTCATCGCCTCTGCTTCGATTCTAACAGCTTCTATGGCATCGCATTTTCTTTCTTCGGGTTTTGTCAAACTATGCAATTGCTGCTCTTCCATATCAATGTCATGATAAATCGCTTCTATGGCATTAAGAATTTCCTCCTTGGAACTGACGGCAATTGTAATTTCGCGGTTAAGCTTTATTCTAACCGTATCACACGCAACCAAATCGAGAGGATTTGCCATAGCTACTACAACGCGGTTTTCCTTCTCTCGGACCGCAACAAGACAGAACCGTTTTGCTATATATTCAGGCAGCATTCTGGCTATTCTCATGTCTATGTTGTCAGTGATATTAAGGTGTACCCTCTCTACTGACGAGATGTAGTCGGCTAAATTCTGCATCATCTCATCCGGTTCGAACAGTAAAACCTGGCTTTCTTCCCTATACATGGCTCAACAATTCTTCAGTATTCTTTCTGAGCGGCGAACACCTTTTCAATAGCATCTAAAAGCTCATCTTTATCGATAGGTTTCTGCAGGAAGGCCTTTGCTCCGGCTTCAAGTGCACGCTTCCTGACGGCTGGATCATCTTGACTAGTGGCGATTATTACAGGTATGAAAGCTGTTTGAGCAATCGCGGACAGCCGCTGCATAACATAAAAGCCGTCTCCCGCGGGTAAACCAATATCGAGAATAATCAGGTCTGGTGTTTCTTCCTTCGCAACGGTAATTGCCGACAGGCCGTCCATTGCGAAAGCCAAATCATAGCCGCTCGCCTTTAATCGCGAATCTAACACGTGCAAAAAATCTTTTTCATCATCGACAAGCAGTATCTTTATGTCCTTTGAAGGTTGTTTCTCGTCCTTTAAGGATGTTTTCTTTTCCTGTACAAGCTCTTCAATGGCGATTCGCAATTCCTGGATGTCATATGGCTTGGCGAACATCATTTGACCGTTTATTAAGTGCCCTTTTTTCGCCTCTTCCGCCTTTGAAAAAAAGCCGCTTAAAAATATTATTGGGATGTCTCTGGTTTGCTCTTCATCCTTGAGTATCGCAGTTACTTCTCCCGCGTGGATATCCGGCAATAGCATATCAAGTATAATAATGTCAGGGTGCTGCGATTTTGCTAAAGCTATCGCGTTCGTGCCGTTAGCCGCAGTAATAACAGAATACCCTTCAGATGTTAATCTTTTACCAAGCATCTGCAGGGCGTCTTCGTCGTCGTCGACAATAAGAATAAGCGATTTCCTCGTAATATCACCTTTCCGGTTAAATCCTTGTTAATTTTTAGTTCTTACACTGGTATTTCAGCTTGTTTATTTTGCCCCCATCTTATGCCAGAACCTCTTTTACCAGGCCGACCAGCTCTTCAGGTTCAAACGGTTTGGTAAGATAAGCGTCCGCTCCGCACCCCCATGCTTTTTCGTCAAGAGCCCTGGTGCTGGCAGAGATTAAAATTACAGGGATATGCTTTAACTCGTCGTCCTTCCTCAATATCCTGGCAACATCGTCGCCGTTAATCACCGGAAGATATACATCAAGAATTATCAAATCGGGTATAATTTGGCGCGCCATATCCAATACCCCCTGCCCGTCTGCACAGCCGAATACCTCATAACCTGTCTTCTTTAATCTAAGTAATGTAACTTTCAGCAGGTCGTTCTCGTCGTCAACAACCAGTATCTTTTTATACATAGAATTCTCCTTTTTATGAAATAGCCAATCCTGTTCGCTTAATATTTTTACGGCATACGACAAACAAAAATCATTCCTGCTTTTCTTGCTTTTCCAATACCTTTTTTAAATCGCCTTCGCTGATTTTTCCTTCTTCGACAAGAATCTCTCCGATTTTCTTTTTCTCCTCAATCTTCATGGGAATACTAAAATGAAATGCCGACCCTTTACCGGGTTCTGACTCTGCCCAGATTCTGCCTTTGTGCGCGAGAATTATCTCTTTAGAAATCGCCAGCCCCAGGCCCGTACCGCCTCCTTTTTTGTCTCTCGTGCTGTCTAATTGCTCGAAGGCCTGAAAAAGCTTTTGTATATCTTCGGCTTTAATACCAATGCCGGTATCCTGCACGATTACATGCACCGCATTATCTTCCTGCTTCGTGCTGATAGTAATGCTTCCCTTTTCAGTATATTTTATGGCATTACTCACCAAATTAGTAAGCACCTGAATAATCTTGTCTTTGTCAAACTCTGTCCTGGGTATGCCGTTGTCTGCGACTACCACCAAATCCAGGCCCTTTTCTTTTGCCGCAAGACTCATGGTTTTATTGACTTCCAGCACCGCTTCATTAATATCGTTTTCCCGGGTATCAAACCCCATTTTCCCCGAATCTATTTTCTGAAAATCCAAAACATTATTTATCAGGCGTCCCAGTCTGTCGGTGTTCCTTTTCGCGGTAGCCAGAAGGTCCCTCTGCTCATCATTAACACCCCCTGCCAAGCCCTCTAAAACAAGATTTATGCCCTCTTTGATAACGCCGAGTGGGCTTCGCAGTTCATGTGAAGCCATAGAGATAAACTTCGATTTCATCTCTACATTGTCTTTTAGCTCTTTTTCCAGTTGCTTGCGCTCGGTGATGTCCCGGATGTTGCACTGTATCACCTTATGGTGGTCCACTGTATAGATGTTGCTGACGAACTCCACCTCAATCTGCTGCCCGCCAGCCGTCTCCAGAGGCAAATCCTCGTAACGGACGTATTTCTTCTGCTGCAATTCCGCGAATTTGTCTTTGTTGGAGGCGATATCCTTAAAAAGACCTATCTCCCAGATTGCCTTTCCCACAAACTGTTCGTGCGAGAAGCCCAGCATCTCGACCAGGAACGGATTCACATCTACTATCGTCCCCGTCTCGGCATTGAGTATCAAAATTCCGTCTTGCGCCGTCTCAAAGAGCCGGCGATACCGGACCTCCGAGGTTTTCATCGCCTCTTCCGCCTGCTTGCGCTCGGTAACATCATCATAAACAGCAACTATTTCCCCGCATGGTAATTTGTAAATATAGTTTTCTTTCCAGCCGGAAATCCTCTCATCCTTGTATAAGCCGACTGGAAAATGCTCCGCATTTCCTGTGATATATACTCGTTTAAATACCTCGAATATCCCAAACTCTTTTACGCTCGGGAAAACCTCCGTTACCCTTCTTCCTATGATCTCTTCCTTATTGACTTTTTCAATGTTCAAAAGAGCCTGGTTGCAGTCTTTAAAAATAAAATCGTCTCCGTCGTTTTCCGGCTCGTATACCGCGACGGCGCTGCTCATATGTTCGAACAGTTCTCTGAATCTCACTTCGCTGTCTTTAAGTAAGTCTTCCGCACGCTTGCGTTCGGTGATATCCTGAACAGTGCCGACAATGACTGTAAGATTGCCTTCGGCATCATACCTGCCCTGGAAAGTTGAGTAGTAATATCCGATACTTTTATCCGGATAAAGAAACCGTTGTTCGTAAGTGCCGATTTCACGACTTTTCGTCGCCTTTTCAATCAATTCCTTGTCGCGATTGTGGTCCTCTGGCCATGGGGATAATTTCATAATCGAATCGATTTGGGGAGTGAATTCTTTCGGGTCGAGATGAAAAATTCGGAATACTTCTTCCGACCATTGCACATTACCTGTTTTGATATCCCATACCCAATAGCCCAAATACGCCATTTTCTGGGCCTCTCTTAACCTTTCCTCGCTTTCACGCAGCATCTCCTCCACTTGTTTGTCGGTGATTTCGCGCATAACCATATTGACCCCCTTGTTCTATCTAAATGACAGGAAAACAGGCGCAAGTCTTAATATCGCGTATAGCCACAGACCCCCTGTTCTACCCCCATAACATACTGCGAGCCGTTTTCGCTTTGCGGCTCTTTTCGATTTAGTCGGCTATTATTTTATGCACCTTTAGCCGGTTTTTACCTGATATTGTGTGTTTTAGCCCTTAAAACCCCTGTTTCGACCCTCGTAGCGCAGCAAAGACCCAAGAAAGTCGTTATCTGGAATCTATGGTTTGGTTAGCCCTGCCATCTTGATGGCAGGGTTTATTGCCGGTTGCCCTGAAATCTCAAATTTTAAATCTTAAATCCTTTCACACCTTTCAAACCAATTCCTCCCAAAATCCAAAATCATAAATCGTAAATCATAAATGAATCTTCCTGACCTCGAAAACCCACAAACTCCAAAATCCGCGTCAAAAAAATCTATGCGTCTATCCTCACTATATGGCATTGCCACCTACTGAAATCCCGGCATCTTAAAATCCTCAACGACTGTCCGCGCTATATGGCATTGCCACATAGTGAAAATATATGGCTTTCAAAACCCCACCAATGGTATCGGCGCTATATGGCATTGACACATAGTGAAAATATATGGCTTTCAAAACCCCCACCAATGGTATCGGCGCTATATGGCATTACCACCTACTGAAAAAAACCGCCCCCGGCGGTTCCTTCAACTAACGACTAAACCGCCTTGTGCTCTCACACCTTACATACTAATAATTATTGATGATTTACCTTGCTCATCTTATTATCTTATCTTATACTTTTATGCCTCGAAACAAAGCGGAAATTTCAAGAAAGGCCGACGATGAAAAAGTTTAAAATAATTGCGATTGCGGTTGTATTACTGTTGGTCCTGATAGTCACTTTACAAAACACTCAGTCTGTGGAGACCAAGATCCTTTTTGCCAAGACTACTATGCCGATAGCATTTTTGTTAATGCTCACTTTTTTATTTGGCTTTATTGCTGGCCTGCTCACTACGCTGCGCTTAGGCTCTAAGATCCACGAAGATCCCTCTGCGTAACCATCGCGATCAGCATCCAAAAATCTGTGTCAATCCGTGTCCATCTGTGGTCAATTTTCTGCGCGTTTTTTGTGCCTTTTTGTGGCCGACAAAAAATTTCAATCAAATGCGCAGGGGGGTAAGAAATTGCCTACCATTTTCAACCATTTCCCGCGCATTTTGTCTCACTTTTGCGCGCATTTTCAGCGCTTTTTAGCAATTTCTACCATTTTACACCCGCCTAAAAACGTAAACTTGCGCGTTTGATGCTACCCCACACTGCCTAAATGTCCCCTTTTAACATCTCAACTCCAGTCGTGAGGGTCCTTCTCTTTTCGTTCATGCGGCTTTAATTTATACTCCGCCATCTTTTTTGCATAATCTTCGAACGACTTTTTCACCTTTTCCAAGTGTTCCGTCTTCCTATTCGGCTGTTTTTTCTCTTCCTGCAGCACTCTATACCACCATATTCCATATCCTATCCACCCCACTATTAATATTGCTACCACTCCAATAAGTATTTTATATGTAATATCCATTTTTTACCTCAATTAGCCTGTTTTCCCGTTCCACATTAAACCATCTGCCCTTTAAAATAATCAATCTTTTCCGCCCAGTCAAATCAAATTTCTGCCACCTCCTCGCCCCAAAAACCCACTTTTTTGAATTATCCAAAAATATTCAAAAAACGCTTGACCAAACCAAACATTTGTTTTATACTTTAGTTTGAAACGACCGTTTAAGGAGAATCTCATGGCAGACCAAAATGCCAGTTTTCAGACTGAAAATGAGGTTGTGACAAAGGATATACGAGACCGGCTACTCGATGCAGCTGAGAAATTGTTCAGTGAACACGGCTTCGCTGATACCAGTGTCCGTGATATAACCGCTGAGGCCAACTGCAATGTCGCTGCGGTCAATTACCATTTCGGCAGCAAAGAAAAATTGTATGCCGATGTCTGGCGTCGTAATCTACTTTTGCTGCGAAACAACCAGCTCGCAGGCATCGAAAAAGTAATGTCAAATAACCAGAGTTCTCCCAGTCTGGAAGACCTGTTGAAGTCCTTCGCAGAAACATTCATCGGCCCATTAGTGAACAAAACCGGAAGTAGCCGACTCCTCAAACTTATGATGCGGGAAATGCTGGATAGACACCTGCCGCCGAATATGTTCGCCGATGAGGTGATTAAACCCACTTTGGGCGCCATGCAGAAAGCTCTGCTTAAAACCTGCCCCGGCCTGGATGAATCACGAGTAGCTCTGATAGTATTTTCAATTGTCGGGCAACTGATACACGCAGTAAGGATAAGAACTATGTTTGGCCAAAGTAACGGAAGCAACCTGCCGATTTTTGATTTTGCTGAAATGATTGATCATATTATCAAATTTTCGGCGGCCGGGATTCGGGCTTGTGCAGGCGAAAAAACTATATGAGAAAACAAGCAGAAAACATGAAAAACGAACAACTAAAACACGTTTTGCCTGTGCTGTGTATGCTGCTTTTAATTCAATTGGCCGGCTGCACCAGCAGCGAAGAGTTTTACCAGGAGGCAGGTTTATCCAGAGATAGTGCTTATCGCCAGTGGAAAAGCCAAAGGGAAGTCCAGGAGCAATCTCAAACGCGGATAAACGGCCAGCTAAGCCTGCAGGACTGCCTGAAGCTTACCATCGTAAACAACAAAGCACTACAGCGTGTTGCTCAAGAAAAGGAATTTGCCCGCGGGAATGAGCTGAAGTCGTATTCAGCAATTTTGCCTTCGGCAAATCTCACCGGTGATTATACACGGCTTGATGAAGTTCAATCCATTGCCGGCTTTACGATTGGCGATGTAGATAACTATTCAGCCGGCCTTATGGTCACCCAGCCGGTCTTTGCCGGCGGCTCAATAATCGCCAATATAAACGCCGGAAAATTGTTTTCGCTGCTTACCGACCAGACGGTTCGTGCCACGACGCAGGACGTAATTTACGAAGCAGAACAATCCTATTACGATGTTCTACTTAATCAGCATCTATACCAAATAAGCGCTGACGCAGTCCGTTCTTCCCAGGCACATCTGGATGATGTGGAGTTTAAACGCTCCGGCGGCGTCGCCTCGGATTTTGACGTTCTGCGCGCCCAGGTGGAGTTGTCCAATTTCCAAGCCGAGCTGATAAAGAACAAAAATGCCATTAACGTATCAAAGGCACAACTGCTGAAGGTGATGGGCATTTCACAGGACAGCAATTTTATTCTATTGGATGAGCTAATTTATGTTCCTCTAAAGATCACTATGGAACAAGCAGTTGAAACGGCATATCACAACCGTCCTGATTTATATAAACGACAGTTCGACATAAAGTATCAGAAGGAATTGCTTAATATTGCCCGGAGCCGATACTGGCCGACTATCAGCGGCTTTTACGACAATAGCTGGGCAAAACCCGACCCGCACAACAGCACGATGATTGAGTGGGGCAGCGCCTGGCAGGCTGGCGTTATGGCTACGCTGCCTGTATTCGACGGTTTTTCTCGCGAAGGCGACATCATACAACAGAAGGCCCGGTTTAAACAATCCCAGATAGATTTAATTGACGCGGAAGAGACTACTTTATTCGAACTGACCAAAGGACTGTTGAGTATCGAGGACGCAGAGGAATTCGTTCAATCACAACAGTTAAACCTTACCAGGGCAGAAGAAGGAAGCAGACTTGCGCAAGTCGGTTATCGAGAGGGCATAAATACGCAAGTGGAGGTAATTGATGCCGAGTCGGCTTTGACCGAGGCAAAATCGTTTTATTACCAAGCTATATATTCTCATATAATTGCCAAACTTTACCTGCAAAAGGCAATGGGGATACTGACGACTTTCGAGGCCGGGCGGGCCGAAAACCAGGTCAACCCTTCAGAAACCTTAAGTAAAGAAACATCAACAACTTTTATTGATGAAAAGCAAGAGCAGACAAGATGAAAATAGATAAAAAAGTTACATATCGGATAGCAGCGTTTTTACTGGTCCTTTTCATCCTTTGGTTCGCCTTTATGCGAAAAGCTCCTGAAAAGCCAGAGAAAAAGACAGTTCCGGTCGAGATTGAGACAGTAAGCACCGGTTCGATAGAAGAGACGATGGAGCTGACCGGTTGGATAAAGGCCAACCAGCTCGTCGATATCGCCTCTAAGGTTCCGGGCAGAGTTGAGTCTTTGAGCGTTATTTCGAATGAAGGTGCTCAGGTTAACCTTGAAGAAGGGGTGGAGGTGCAAAAGGGCCAGCAGCTTGCTTCCATTGACCACGATGTTTATTTAGTGGAAGTCGCCGCCGCTGGGGCCAACCTGAAAGCTGCAGAGGTTGAAATTGCCGACGCCGAGCGTGAAAAGAAACGTATGGTCGCCCTCTACGAGGGCGGTTCTGCCACTGAGCAAAGTAAGGACAAGGCCGAAACCTCTGCCGCGATGGCAGCCGCAAGATTAAGCTCGGCCAGGGCCAATCTTGAGCTTGCAGAAATAAACCTGCGGGAATCGGCGATAACCTCGCCTATCGACGGAATAGTTACCGCCAAATACATTGACGTCGGTAATTTAATCAAAGCCGGCGACCGCATTGTTACCGTAGCTGATATGAAAACAGTAAAACTTATTGTCGCTGCTGCCGAAAGATACGGTGAGCAAGTCCTTGTCGGCATGCCCGTGAGAATAAAAGTTGACGCGCTGCCCGAAAAAGTATTTACGGCTAAGGTGTATTCAGTTTATCCGGTTCTTGATGAACAGACGCACACTATGCAGATTGAAATACGTATGGACAACGGTGAATTGCTGTTAAAACCCGGTATGTTTGCAAGAGTTATTTTAATTACAGAGCGCAAAGACGATGTGGTTGTTATTTCAAGGGATGTTGTTCTCGGCGGCAGGATAGATGAACCTTATGTATACGTTGTGGAGGACGGTACGGCACACAAGCGTTTTGTCAAGATTGGAATAAAGCAGGCGGATAGCTGCGAAATAACCGATGGATTAAAGACCTCCGAGATGCTTGTGGTTAATGGTATGAATTACCTGACGGATGGAATGAAGGTCGAAGTTGTGCGATTGGAAGAAATTGGTGTAGATAAAAAGTAAAAGGGTAACCGGTAGTATGAAACTTGCTCAATTATCCGTAGACAGACCTGTAACCACTGCGATGATATTTATAGCGATGGTGGTTTTGGGATTGGTTTCATTGTCGATGCTGGGATTGGATTTGATGCCGGAAATGGAGATACCTGCCGTTTCGGTTATAACCGCCTATGAAGGAGCAGGACCTGAAGAGGTGGAAACACTGATAACTGAACCGATGGAGGATACGCTTAGTACCATCTCCGGTGTTGATGAAGTGATTTCAGTGTCCAAAGAAGGAATATCAGCAGTAACATTAAAGTTTGCTTGGGGCGAAAAAATAGATGAAAGCACCAATGACGTGCGCGAGAAGATTGACCTGATTAGGGACAGGCTGCCGGAGGAAGCTGACAATCCTGTTATTTTTAAGTTTGACCTTGCAATGGCACCAATTGCAATTATTGCAATTACCGCTGGTGACAGCTATCCTAATTTGCAGAATATAGTCGACGATGAGATAGTTGACCCGCTTAAACGCGTCGAAGGAGTTGCTTCGGTAACGCCTCGTGGGGGATTGGAGCGGCAGATTCGCGTTGATATAGACCGCGATAAGCTGGCCGCTTTGAATTTGTCGGTCGCACAGGTAAATGCAGCTCTCGCCGCTCAAAATATCAGCACACCCGGCGGCAACATAAAGACCGGTTACAAGGACTATCTTTTGCGTACCCCTGAGGAATTTTCCAGTCCTCAGGAGGTCGCTGAAGTGATTATTGCCCAACGCAACGGTATACCTGTAAAGCTCAAAGATGTTGCCGATGTGAGAGATTTTTTTAAAGAGCGGACCTATGAGGTACGGATGAACAGCAAAAGGGCAATGGCTGTTTTTGTCCAGAAGCAAAGCGGAGAAAACACAGTTGCAGTTGCCCGGGCAGTGAGAGAAAAACTCGAGGAAATAAAAAAGAATTTGCCGCCTGATGTTGAACCTAAGATGGTAATGGATAACTCCGAGTTCATATTAGCTTCGGTGGGCAATTTACGTAATACGGTTTTATGGGCCGTATTTTTTGTTTTTATAGTGCTTCTTTTTTTCCTGCGAAACCTTCGAGCCAGCATTATTGTTGCACTTGCGATTCCAACTTCGCTTATCTTTACGTTCTTCCTAATGTACCTGGCTGGCTACACGATTAATGACACTTCGCTTGCCAGTCTGGCTATTGCTGTTGGTCTCGTTGTTGATAATGCAATAGTTGTTGTTGACAATATCAGTCGTCATCGTGCCAAAGGTCAAAGACCGAAGGAAGGCGCTATTTTGGGGGCGAATGAAGTGGGTGTGCCTGTCATTGCCTCAACACTAACGACCATATCCATTTTTGCACCAATTATATTCGTCGGCGGGATAACAGCAATTGTATTCGGTCAGTTTGCGGCTATTGTGACGATGGCGTTGGTGGTTTCACTGTTTACAGCCCTTATGCTTGTGCCGATGGCATGTTCGAAAATTTTGACAGTGCGCGATGCAAATTCACCAAAATCTATTTTGGATTCGTTTTATAACCTGGGCGAAAAAACCTTAAATAATATAGAAGAACTGTACGTCAAGTTCCTGAAGTGGTCGCTGTACAATCGCAAAATAATCTTCATTTCCTGTATCGTTTTGTTTATATCGAGCATTGGGCTTGTTAGCTTTATCGGTACAGAATTCTTCCCTGAGCAGGATCAGAATCGTTTAATGGCAAATTATGAATTACCTATCGGTACAAGGTATGAACGTACCGGTGCTGTAGCCCGGCAGTTACAAAAAATAGTGGAAAACAGTGTCCCTGAGAGGCGTGACAGCTTTATCCGCTGGGGTGTTTATGGCAGTGCCAGCGGCGGACAATTTGCTACGGAGGAAGAAAGCTATAAAGGCATCCTGTTTATCAGCTTGAAACCTAAAAGGCAGCGGGATGTTTCCCCTTCTGATATTATAGAACGGCTTCGCAAAATCACGGCTGATATGCCTGGGGTTACTATTCGCTATAGTGCCGAGGACCCGGTTGAAGCAATGGTATTCGGCAGCGGCGGGAAATTGGCCGTCGAACTTTACGGCCATGACATGGATTTGGCTCGTAAGTATGCGGATTCTGTTAAAGCGGCAATAGAGTCCATTGATGGCATCAAGGATGTTGAAATCAGCAGAAAAGAGGAAAAACCGGAGATTAAGGTTATCGTTGACCGCGAAAAAGCATCGAAACTTGGTCTCGATGTGAGGACTATCGGTAAAACGATAGAAACGTTTTTTGCAGGCGATACCGCAACGAAATATCGCGAGGGCGGAGATGAATATGATATAGAAGTCAGGCTGCAGGAACAGGACCGTAACAGAATTGAAGATTTACGGGATGTGTTTATCAGTTTGCCAACAGGTGCTCAGGTCAGTCTGGCTAATATCGCCAAAATCGAGCAAGGAGTAGGGCCGACGAAGATAGAACGAAAGGACCAGGCGCGGTATATTACGGTTTCCGGCGAAATAATCAGCGGCAAGGACCTCGGTTCGGCGGTAAAGGAAGTTGAAAAAGCCCTTGATAGTATCCCTGCACCACCTGGTTTTAGTTATAAATTTGCCGGTGCTGAGAAAGAAAGGGCGGAAGCATTCCGGCTGTTGTTGATAGCTGTTGGTTTGGGAATGGTGTTGGTATATATGGTGATGGCTTCGCAGTTTGAGTCTCTGCGTGACCCATTTATTATCTTTCTGTCCATCCCATTTGGTATTGTAGGTGTGATTATTGCATTGGCGCTGACGGGACAAAGAATGAGCGTTATAAGTTTTCTGGCCTTGATTATGATGGTTGGCATTGTAGTAAATGACGGTATTGTACTTGTCAGCTTTATAAGCATACTTCGCCGAAGGGGCCTTAGTGTTTACTCGGCGATCATTGAAGGGGGCCGCAGTAGAATGCGACCTGTAATATGCACTACCGCTACTACGATTCTGGCGATGATACCTCTGGCTCTTTCAAGAAATGAGGGCTCTGAGATTTGGGTGCCGTTTGCGATAACGGTAATTGGTGGGTTGGTTGTTGGGACCGTAATTACGTTGGTTATGATGCCTACTTTATATAGCGTGTTTGAGGGTTTCAAGATTACTGATGCAAAAGGCCAATTATGAAAGCTGTTTTGATTATACACAACGTCGCGATTAATGAGCAGGTAAATGAGATGCTGGTTTCTATTGAGATTAATTGCTACACCAAATTCACCAACACCTTGGGCAAAGGTATGCTCAGTGAACCGCATTTGAATACCGACGTTTGGCCTGGGGAGAACTACGGCACTTTTGTTGTTACCGACCAGGCCAAAAGCAAAGAAATAATGGATAAAGTCCGACAAATGCGGGAGAAACTGGGTTCTGAAGGTCTGAAGGCATTTATGTGGGATATCGACGATGCTACATAATGGCAGTTTAATTAAGACGTTATGGTCTGTAAGTAGCTTTGAATACGAAACTTAACAAACAGCAAAAAAATCTTCTTGTTTTCGAAAAATTTTCTGGCCAAATCATTCCTAAAAGCAGATAATAACCTTGGTTTACATTTGGTGCAGTATGGAAACTACTATAAACTATAAACCGAATGTTGAAGTTGTTTCCGATGCTGAGGGACTTGCACGTAGAAGCGTTGCACTTTTCGTTGGCGATGCGGAAAAAGCGATAAAAGCAAAAGGCGTCTTTTACGTCGCGATATCAGGGGGGCATACACCTTGGCGTTTCTTTGAACTGCTCAGCGAAGTACCCAAAGCAAAAGCTCTGCCCTGGGACAAAATACAGTTATTCTGGGTTGACGAACGGTATGTTCCACCAGATTCACAATCAAGCAATTACAAGCTGGCTGCCGATACTTTTCTGGCTAAAGTTGCCATCCCCAAAGAAAACGTCCACAGGATACCAACGGAATATAGCGATTTCAATGTTGCGGCCAAGCGCTATGAAGAAACGATTCGAAAAGTTTTTGGTTTACAGGAAAATCAGTTTCCCCAATTCGACCTGATTGTGCTGGGTATGGGCGCTGAAGGGCATACTGGTTCGCTGTTTCCCAATAGCTACGCGCTTCTTGATACGGAGGATTTGGCCTGTGTCGTTTATATCCTGGACGAGAAGCTTAACAGGATAACCCTGACGCGTCCGGTTTTATGTGCTGCATCCCACTTGGCCGTGTTGGTTTCAGGGGAAGAAAAGGCCGGTATTTTGAAAGAAGTCCTGACCAGTGAGCCGGATGAGGTACGGTATCCTATACACAGCCTCTGGCCCATTCTCGATAAGGTTACGTGGCTGGCCGATAAGCAAGCGGCAAAGCTGCTGTAGTCACTTTGCTTTGGAGGCACTTCACGTCTGCGGCTTACTGTGGGATGGTTAGTTTCACGCCGGGTATGAGGGTGTTCCCGTCTTTCAAGCGAGAGCGGTTGGCATCAAGAATCTTTTGCCATTTTTCTGCAGAGCCGTAGTATTTGTAGGAAATTTCGGTAAGAGTTTCGCCGGCACGCACTATGTGAAATCTCTCGACCTTCATCTCCTTAAGCTGCTCATTATTTGCTTTTTTAGCTGAACTCCCACTTATAGCGGTTTCTTCCCGAGGTTCGACACTGTGAGAGAATGTAGGGTTTCCAATTTCGCGATGCACCGCAGATTGTGGGCTCCGCATCCTTGCTTTGATACTCAGGTTGGGTCGAGCAGAAAGCAGGACCACAACTATAGCCACCAACGCTAACCCCAGAGCCATTCCTATTTTGAAATCTCTCTGCATTTGGGGCCTTTATTTCGCAGGCTGTGGTTTTGCGGGTAATGCTTCCTTGGCCTTTGCTTTTTTATCGGTAGTTTTGAAGCGGAGCAACAATACTGGCGCCGAAATCGCTATTGAAGAGTATGTCCCTAAAATAATGCCAAAGAGCATTGCAAAGTTAAAACCTCGCAGCCCTGTGCCTCCGAAGATGTACATTACTATCAGGACCAAAAGCGTAGTAGTACTTGTCAGCAGGGTTCTGGAAAGAGTTTCGTTGATGCTGTTGTTGATTATCTGCGGCGTCAAAGTACCCTTGCGGCGGTTCTCACGAATACGATCGTAAATAACAATTGTATCGTTGATCGAATATCCGAGCAGCGTCAGGAAGGCAGCTATCATAGCAAGGTCGATTTTGAAATCTCCGATGAGCAATTTCTGGCCGATTGTTGTTGCGGCTATATAAGTGCAGGCGGTAACCATACCGACTGTAACACAGGTATCATGAAAGAGCGTTATGATGGCACCGAAGCCGAAGTGTAAATCTCCAAATCGAACCCAGATGTAAATCAATATCGCAATCAACGACAAGACAATAGCAACCAGTGCCCGCGTTTTTGCCTCTTCGCCGACCGACGGGTCTATCTGTGTTACTCGCGGCAACGAGGCCTCCATTTCGGTTGCGGCAAGCACCTTGTCTGTTTCGTTTTTAACAAACTGTGCCCACTCATCTTCACTTAATTCACGGAAACCAGCCTCAGGCTCAACACCAAGATAAACAAAAGACTTCACCGGCTGGTTTGGTTCCATTGTCGTCATATCCGAACTGAGGATTTTATAGGAATACCAGTTAAGGTTTTGCATATCAGGCTTGAATCGCAAATCCGCCAATCTTCGGTTGATTTCTTCCGCCGTGGCAGCCCTTTCGATATTGCAGGTAATTTTAATACCGCCAATAAAGTCGACAAGTGCAGGGTAAGAATCTACAATCTGCTGGGTTAATTTTTCCTGCGAGACAATCTCCGGCTGAAGATTTTGCTGAATTTTCAGTTCATTCGCAAAGGCAGTTAGTACTGCATCATTGACAATTTCATCGACTTGCGGCTGCGAAACGCTGGCGTCGGGAAAAGCAATTTTTAAAACGTCTCCCACTAAAAATGTATTCAACTGGCTTGTTGTTACAGTGAATTCAGTGGCTGTTCCGCTGACAGGAATTATCACAAGATTACTCAGTCTGGCATCTTTCTTTTCCGCGGCTTTTTTGATTGCCGCAGCCATCGCTTCGATTGTCTGGCCAGCTTGCGGGAAAGTGACTGAAGCTTTAGTTTTATTTGTTTCTGTCGTGGTTATTTCATACTGTTTACCAGACGTTCCGATGCTATAGACGCTTGCCGCTGCCAAACCGGAGCTTCCCGCATCAGTTCCGGCTTTGTGGATTCTGTCTTCCACTATTCGCCTATCAAGGTTGGCATCGTCCTTTAGGTTGATTTGAATACTTGTTCCGCCGGTAAATTCAATGTCGTATTTGTTGTTTTTTGTGTCATCCCTCGTCAGGAATACAGCTACGCCTCCAATGGTAAGTATCGCCGAAATCGTAAAGAATACCGGTCGCAGGCTCATCCAGTTTATATTCGGCCTGTGTATCAGGTTTAACATAACCAAATGGTCTTTTATAATTCGTTTGGCAAGCAGCCAATCAAAGATTGTTCTTGTTACAAATAAGGCGGTGAACAAGCTCGATGACAGGCCGAGCATAAGTACCAAGGCAAAGCCCTTTATTTCTTCCGAACCAACCCAGTAAAGAATGGCAGCGGTCATAATTGTGGTAATATTGGAATCGAAAATGGCGCTGAACGCCTTTTCGTAGCCGTTTTTGATGGCACCCCTCAGGGATACGCCCTTCTGCTGTTCTTCGCGGATTCTCTCAAAAATTAGCACGTTGGCATCAACACTCATTCCAATAGTCAAAATGGCACCGGCAATACCGGGCAGCGTAAAGGTTGCCCGCAGTAATGCCATTATTGCCAGTGTGAACAACAGGTTCATAAGCAGCGCCACATCGGCGATTGCTCCGCCGAGGGTGTAATAAATTGCCATACAAAGCATTGTTCCAGCAAGGCCGATTAAGCCAGACCTGATTCCTTTATCACGATTGTCGGCACCGATGGACGGACCTATCGTTTTTACCGAGATGGGCTGTTCTATTAGTCTGGCCGGCAGAGAGCCGGCGTTTAATTTGTTGACCATATCAACAACTTGTATTTGTGTGAAGCTGCCCTGTATTATGCCGTGTGTAAATATTACCGAATTAATGTTCGGAGCGGATATGGCTACACCATCGAGCAGGATGCAAAGAGGCCGGTCAATATTTTTCCCGGTAATTTCACCAAACAACCTTCCGCCTTTCTCATCAAAGGAAAAACCAATGGCCCTTCGACCGGTCTGGTCTGTTGTGGGGTAGGCCCTCTTCAGGCTCCAGTCTTTACCTTCGACGCTGTGCAGTAAAGTCTCACCTTTTTTGTTGCTTGCCAGGACATAGAACTTATCGCCGAATTGGGCAACGTAGACATCATTCCTTTTAAATTCATCGATATTTTCTATTTCACACCATATATTTTTACTGTCTGAGGCGTATTTGGGTCCCTTTGTCTTAAGCCGCTCAACATAGCCGTCCATCTCATCGGCGTCCACTTCCGCGTGTCCCTGTGCCGGCAGTATTCTGAACTCCAGTATTCCGGCGCCTTTCAGCATTCGCTGGAGGTCTCGCGGGTCGTCGAGTCTTCCCTGGAAAGGACGATATTCGTCAAAGGCCGCAATTGCCCTGTCAATCTTTTCTGAACGGTCGGGAAATCCGGCTTTAAGCTCATCGATGGCGTAATTGCGTTTAAGTGACTTGGGAGGCATTTCGAGACAGAATTTTAGCTGTTCTTCGGTAAGATTAAATTTATCGAGGGTTTTTGTTGCCTCTCTATAGCTGACATTTACACCCGTTACAGCATTTGTCAGCTGCTCGACAACTCCAGCCCATTCGGTATACATATTTACATACTTAGTGAGCATGTCCAGTTTGCCTTCGGAGCCGAGGTAGCCTGTCAGCACATCTTTTAATTGCTGCTCATCCAGTTTAATCCAGTCGCCAATATGTTGTTTTATATCATCGAGATTAAGTCCGGCAACGGTAAGTATCTTTCCCGAAGCCGCCAGTTCCGAAAAGAGCTTGTCTCGCTTGCCCTGTATTTCCTTGCGATGGTCATAGACATCTGCCAGTTTGTTGAGTATCGTCATTCTGTCAGGAGAGCCCTGAGCGAACTCTTCGAAATCTTTGGTTCGCTGTTCTACCGGCTTTTGCAAAGAGCTCAAAATAACTGTAACGTTTATATTTTCTGCCAGCAGATCGCTGCGCGCTTTTTCAAAATCCTGCCGCCTCTGGCGGGTTTCTTCACTGGCCAAAGGCATTTGTATCTCAAAACGGGTGCCGCCCTGCGGACGCCATACAAGGTTTTGGATGTTGGCGGGGTCTATTCGCCTTCGCAGAACAACTATCATCCTCTGGGCCAAGTCTTTCTTTTCCATTCCCTCAAGTCCCTGCGTATCAATCTCATAGATAAGGCTTGTTCCGCCCGCAAGGTCTATTCCCGGCTTTAAGGTTTTGTCCGGAGGATATAAGGTCCACACCGCAACAACCACAAGAACAATAATTAAAATAGATTTCCACAATAAACTCTTGTTCATAGCTTCCTCTTACAGGTAGTTAATTGGCGATTGGTTAAATAGTTACCAGTTACCAATTACGATTTATCTTGTGACAAATTCCTTCCAATTGCTGAAGATGCAACTTTTATTTTCGTATTATTCGACTCGTCGACTTTCAATGTAATCTCGTCGCCTTTGATATCCACAACGGTGCCAAAAATCCCGCCGATTGTCTGGACCCTGTCGTTTTTTTGCAGCGATTGGATCAGTTTTTTACGTTCCTGCTTTTGCTTTTGAGGCCCTCTAAAAACGACAAAAAACATTACGAGCATCAAAGCAATCCAAATCACCCACACCATGTTCCCGAACGGCTTCTGTTCCGTACCCTTCGTCGCAACGGCATCGGAGTCAGATGGAATCTTGGTTGAGGCCTCCGTTTCAGGTTCTGAAGTAATACCACCCAGCGGCGCCTCATTGCCCTCCACGTTGGCTAAAATCCATAAATTGTTCATTTCTACTTTCCCTTCATAGCTGGCTGCAAATAACCAATTAATATTTATCGATAAGATGTTAAATTATCCACAATCAATAATCAATAGCCATTTTTTAATTGTTCCTCTGCCCATTCAGCAAATTTGTCTTCTTTAAGGACCTGCTTTATGCGGACCATTAGTCTCTGGTAAAACCTTAAATTATGCAGTGACACTAAAATCGGCCCGAGCATTTCTCCGACATTAAAGAAATGCCTTAAGGATGCCCGGCTAAAATTCCTGCAACAGTAACAATCGCAGCAGGCTTCAATTGGCGAGGTGTCGCTTATATGTGCGTTGTTCCTCAATCGCACAGGACCATTTTCAGTGAAAGCAAAACCGTTTCGGCCGTTTCTGGTTGGCAGAACACAATCAAACATATCGACGCCGGCCCTCACAGCGGCAATAATATCTGCCGGCGTACCAACGCCCATTAAATAGCGAGGTTTATCCTCCGGTAAAACTCGTGTTGTACCGGAGACTATTCTTATCATCTCTTGATGTCCCTCGCCCACGCCCAATCCTCCGATGGCATAACCGCCAAAGTCCAGTTCGACAAGTTCGCCGGCACAAAGCTCTCGAAGCAGCAAATCTGTCCCGCCCTGAACAATACCAAACAACAACTGGTCAGGGTTATTGTGCGCATCCCTGGCACGTTTCGCCCACTGTATGCTTCTTTCCGTCGCTTTCTTTAGCTGCGAGTCACTACAGGGAAACGGCGTGCACTGGTCGAAACACATTATTATATCGGCGCCGAGCCGGTTCTGAATTCCGGTGGCGATTTCAGCATTAAGATATATTTTTGCTCCATCTATATGACTGGCAAACTCAACTCCCTCATCATCGATTTTAGCCAGCGGGCTTAGCGAAAAGACTTGATAACCGCCGCTGTCGGTCAGTATGGGCTTGTTCCACCCCATCAGTTTGTGCAGTCCGCCGGCCTTTTCTACCGCCTCGATTCCGGGCCGCAGCAACAAATGATATGTATTGGCTAAAACAATTACAGAACCGGTTTCTTCGAGCTGCTGTGGCGTTATTCCTTTTACCGCCCCGGAACTGCCTACCGGCATAAAAACAGGCGTCTCGACCTTGCCGTGGGCTGTGGTTAATACTCCCAGCCGGGCTGCGGAACAACTGTCTGTAGATAGAATTTCGAAGCTACCCATCAATAAACTCTTTCGATATTTGAGCCGGGATAATAATAAAAGAGAATCTGCTTTGAATTTTTACCCTGCCTGGCCATCCCCTCTGCCCCGCATTGGCACATTCCAACACCGTGGCCGAAGCCTCTGCCCTGTACAAATGCCCATTTATCGCCCGTATTGACGATTTGACAGACTGCGCTTTTTATCTCCTGCCCGCTTGGGTCTATTGCAAGACGGAAGTCCTCAGCACGCAAAAAATCTCTTTTGCCGCTTGAGCCGGTAATTTCTATCCGTGTCAACCTGGAATATCCCTCGTAGTTGCTCTGCCCGACAGAATTTACATTTATAATTTCTCCGATTCCCGCCAGCCTCGGATACCGCTTTAGCAATTTCTCTGCAACAACACTCTTGTTAAACCAGACCGTCGGCCAGTAAAAAAAATCTGCCTTTGCCACGCTCTCACAATACGAACACGGTACGCCCTCAAGCGGCGCAAAAGAATCTCCGAACACATTTTTGCTGTTCTCGGTATGACCGCCGCAGCTTGAGCTGTAGTAAGCAGGGAACAGCCCCGTGCTACCGTCAGTTTGCTCGCAGACCAAAACCTGGCCATACGTCCGATTGACAGCATTCCAGACTTGAGCCGATTCGGCTGCAATCCCGAGATAACGCTGGTTGGCCTGTGTTTTGGTAACATCCCAGTTGCGGCCGCTGCCGAAACGCTTTTTAATATACAAACAATAGGTTCTTGCCGCAATTGCCTGCGCTTTAAGCGCCTCAGGTTCCCAGTAATTAGGCATCTCGGCGCTTATTACACCGGCCAAATACGGCTCAAGCGGAACAAGATTTATAGCACTAAAAGAATTACAATCAGGATTGAGTATTAGCTTCAATTCGCCGCGGTAATCGGCGCCATCCAGGTTAAAAATATACGGTTCATCAGGAAAAATAATTATCTGCTCGCCGGTAAAAGGTCTGCCGGAAATGGCAATACTGCCGTCGGTTATCGTTACCTCCATCGGTGCATCTGTTTGTTCAATGCAGGCCGCCGGAATCCGCGTTTGGGCATCCAAAACGGTGAACGTGGAACTAATCTTCAGTGTGCAGGCTTTGATGCCGTCAAGGAGCAAAACCCTTATCCAAAACTGCGGATCGATATCCATTTGCGGGGTTGCTCTGCCGGGGTGCCTAGCTTTACACCCGCCAACTATTATCAGCCAAAGCAGAAAAATTGCGCGGCAGCAGCATATAATGTTTGGTTTATGGCAGATAGAAACTTGTCTTTTCAATTCTAAACTTTTAACCTTCCTTCGACTGTGTTCGGAATGGAAAACAAACCAGCTCGTTGTGAGCATGCCTAACCAAGTCGAAAGAATCGAACCGTTTATTCCAGGCTTCGCAACGATAACCCAAGGTTGCTAATGGCTTTTTTAATTTCGTTCAAGCTCGTCACGCCGAAATTTTTAACACCGAGAAGTTCGGCCTCTGTCTTGTGTACCAATTCACCGATTGTGCGAATATTGAGCTTTTGCACGCACTTTCGAGCACGGACCGACAATTGAAGGTCTTCCACAGGCTTGCTCAAAAGACCTTCGTATTCCTCTTTTACGCCGCTGCGCTCGAACGGCTCTGCCGGGGTAAACTGCTTTTCCTCCAGCGCCATGCCGAGATGTAATCCTTTTGATTCAAGAATGACCTTTATCTCCCGCAGCGAGGTTTCACCAAAATTCTTATAAGACAGCAGCTCTACCTCAGTAATGTTCAAAAGGTCCCCGACCGTATCAATACTCATTTTTTTGAGGCAGTTCCTGCTGCGCACCGACAGCTCAAAATCTGAGATTGGAGTTTCGAGAATTTGGGTCCTGCGGTCTTTTTTCTTCTCTTTTTCTTCATCGTAGAACATTGTTTTTGAGCTTTCAATGTCCTTTTTGAACAGGCTTGCTCTTTGGTGATTGGGGTGATACTTTAAGACCTTATCTATACATTGAGCCGCCCTGTCAAATTCGCCCATATCCTCATAAAGCACAGCTAAATTCAGAAGGGCGCTGACATAAACCGGAGTAACTGAAGCAATTTGCTTGTAGTAGTCAACGGCTGCCTCTTCATCACCGGATAAATCACAGCGATACGCCAAATGGAAAAGGGCCTTTTGATGATTCGGAGATAATTCCAATGCTATTTTGTAATTGTCCGTTGCCTCGTCATAAAGCCCCTGTGTTTCCTGAAGACGGCCAAGCTGGTAGTGGTATTCCGCGCTTACGTTCTCAAAATTGGCCAGCGTCTTGAGTTCCTTGGCCGCTGCGTCGAAGTTTGATGCATGACGATACGTGGCGGCTTTCTCCAGTGTTATGTTCATCTTGTCCGCTTCATATTCGAGTGCCTTTTGCAAATCTTTTATCGCTTCATCGAATCTGGCCATTCGGCGAAGTGCGAACGCCAGATAGATATATTTCTCTTTGCCGTCTTTTGCTTTTTCTAATCTCTTGACCGCCTCGGCATACTTGCCAAGGATAAAAAGGCCGATGCCCGCCGCTATAAAAGCTTTTTGGCCGGTTCCGGACATATTTTCTTCCACCCGTTTGCTGAAAGCTATCCGATTAGCCTCGCTGGAATGGACAAAAAACGACAATTTCTCAATCTCTTCTAATGACGGCAGCTTATCTGCAAACAAGTCTATTTGGCACTCTGCAACCTGTTCCATAGGAATTTGCTCCTTTTAATCTTGCATAGGAAACGAGTCATTATAATATGAAAATAAGTTTTGGCAATAGATTTTTTCGAGCCGACAGTATAGGCCGTCTGGACAGGCGGACAGCAATACCGTATACTTAACTCTCTCAAAAAAACAAAGGCAAAATGAAGCTTGTTTTGAACAATGTAACTTACCGTAATTGCCCCGTGCATCTGCGCGAAAAGGTCGCTTTTCCCCCGGAAAAACGCTGCATTATGCTGAAAAAAATGCGTGCCGAAAAAAATATCTTCGAAGCAGTTGTCCTCGAAACCTGTAGCCGGTCCGAATTTTACATCTACGCTAAAAAAGATTTCGATGTAGCTGGCTTTCTGGCCGAGCTTATCGGGCAAGTGCAGCCGGAGGCACTCGATATCTGGAGCAAATACAGCCGCCAGAGCGCCGGGGCCGATGCCGTTCAGCATCTTTTCGAAGTCGTCGCAGGCCTCGATTCGCAGATGCTCGGCGAAAATCAGGTCCTCTCCCAGGTAAAATCCGCCTACACAGAATCCATCGATTGCCGTATGAGTAAATTCCTGCTCCACCACCTCTTTCACGAGGCCTTTCGGGTAGGAAAATCAGTGCGAACCAATACCGACATCAACTGCGGTGCGGTTTCAATAAGTTTGGCTGCTGTAGAGCTGGCCAAAAAGAAAATCGATTTGTCCTCCGCCTCAGCGATGGTAATAGGCGCAGGGGAAAACGCCGCCCTGGCGGCAAAGTATCTCCTCAAGGCCCGCCTGCCGACCCTGACTATCGCAAACCGCAATGCTGACAAAGCACAAGTCCTCAGAACACAGCTTAAAGCAGGTGAAATAATCTCTCTTGCCGACATTGCTAACAGACTCGCTGACGTCGACCTTGTGATTAGCTCGACCGCCGCTACTGAGCCGGTCGTAACATATCAGACTGTCGCACATACCCTCTCACACAGAAAAAAACCGCTTCTGCTCATAGACCTCGCTGTGCCGCGAGATATAGAGCCGCAAATCAACCAGTTTGAATGTGTCTCCCTGTTCAATATCGATGATTTGAACGAGCAGATAAGTCTGAACAAAGAAAAACGAAACCGTGAGATTCCAAAAGCACAGGCCATCGCCGAAGAATTTACTGGTAAATTTATGCAATGGTATGATTCGCTTAATCTCACACCGACAATTATACAGTTGACACAGCAAGGTCTTAACATGGCCCATAGCGAAGCTGATCGCTACGCAAAAGATTTCGGCGAAGGCAACGCAGACAAACTGGAGCTTTTTGCCGAGTCTCTCGTTAAGAAGATACTGCACGGGCCAATCACCTTTCTCAAAAATGGCGACGACGAAAAACCGAGCACGGAACAGCTCCGGGCGGTGGATTTGATAAACAAAATGTTCCTCTCACAAGGTAAACGTGATTAACGATGAATGTCCTTACCGTTGCAACACGGGGCGCAGAATTGGCCATTGCTCAAACGCAGATTATCATCTCGGCTTTGAAGAAAACCTGCCCCGATATACAAATCAAAATCAAAAAAATAACCACCAAAGGCGACACCGATAAATATACTGCCTTGTGGGATTTAAAGAGCACTGGCTTTTTCACTTCGCAGGTAGAAGATGCCCTCCTGGCCGGAAAAGCTGATTTTGCTGTCCACAGCTTCAAGGATTTGCCTACCCAACAGCGAAATGGACTGACCATCGCAGCGATTTGTGATAGACAATTTGCAGAAGATTGTCTGATGGCAAATGATGCAATTAATTCGATAGAGCAGCTTCCACTCTCTGCAAAAATCGGCACTTCCAGCCTAAGACGCGCAGCCCAGATAAAACATTTAAGAGCTGACCTCACCCCCTTGTCCATTCGCGGTAATGTCCCGACACGAATAAAATTGCTGGAGCAAGGCAAATTTGATGCTGTCATTTTAGCCCGTGCCGGCATAGAACGGCTCGGCTTGGGTAAAAAAATATCTTTATGCTTCGACCCGCAGCAATTTATCCCTGCACCGGCTCAGGGGGCACTCGCCGTTCAAACAAGAATAGATGACCCAGCCGTAACAAAATTGATTGCCGCCATAGATGATAAAAACCTCAGGGCAATTACCTTTGCAGAGCGCCAGGTTCTG
The DNA here is from genome assembly GCA_028714855.1 of Phycisphaerae bacterium. Classification (NCBI taxonomy): domain Bacteria; kingdom Pseudomonadati; phylum Planctomycetota; class Phycisphaerae; species Phycisphaerae bacterium. Next base: position 75,148 of record JAQTLP010000006.1, read on the forward strand.
GTTACAATGCAATGCGGCTGCCATGCCCCCGTAGGTGCCTTTGCAAAAATAATCGGAAACGATATGGAAATCCGCGCATTTATCTCTGATGTGGAAGGCGAAAATTTCATCAGCCGTCGCATCACAGGCCCGGCGGCCGATGCCAACGGCCTCGCTGAAAAAATCGCCAATGACCTCCTCGATGCCGGCGGCAGAGAAATCCTGGAAAAACTCGAAAAACAATGAACAGAAAAGGCAAAGTATATCTCGTCGGCGCAGGACCCGGCAGAGCCGATTTGATTACCGTCCGTGGCGCAGAACTGCTCAAAACCGCAGACTGCATAATCTGCGACAAGCTGGCCAATCCCGCCTTGTTAAAATTCGCCCGTCCCGGCGCCGAGATTATCCACGTCCCGAAGCGAATTGGTCCCGGCTCCGCCACGCAGGACCAAATCAACAAATTAATGGTCGAAAAAGCAAAACTCGGGAAAACCGTTGTCCGCTTAAAAGGCGGAGACCCCGGTATCTTCGGCAGAACTGGACAGGAATTGTCATCCCTAACCGAAGCAGGTATCGATTTTGAAATCGTCCCCGGCGTAACTGCCGCCGTCGCCGCTGCCGAATCCGCAGGTATCCTGCTGACCGACAGAGACTACAGCTCACAGGTGGTCTTCATTACCGGCCGAGAGGCCGAAGGAAAACAAAAAAGCAATATCGACTGGAACATGCTCGCTAAATGCAACGGCACCATAGTCTTCTATATGGCGATGGAAAATCTAAAGTTTATCACAGGCCAATTAATAAAAAATGGTATGGCCGAAGAAACACCAACAGCAGTAATCGCCGACGCTACGCTGCCGACCCAGAAAACTGTAAGGGCATCACTCAATAAAATATCCGAAACGTGCAAAGAAAATAAAATCGAACCGCCCGCGATTGTAGTCATCGGCGCCGCCGCCGATGAAAAACTTAACTGGCTTGCCAATAAGCCCCTCTTCGGTAAAACTACCATCATAACTCGTGACACCGAAAGCAACGCCGACTTCGCAGCTAAGATTATTGCCAAAGGCGGCAGCCCCATAGAATTTCCAACAATCAAAATCGAACCATTGACGCATACAAATAACTTCCTGCAAATGTTCACTAAGTTAGCCGAATATGATTGGCTCATTTTCACCAGCGCAAACGGCGTAACAGTCCTCTTCGACGCTCTGCAAAAACTGGACAAAGACGCTCGCGTCTTCGCCTCTATAAAAATCGCCGCCATCGGCAGTGAAACCGCCGCAAAACTGGCCGAATTCGGCATAAAAGCAGATTTCACGCCGAATGTCTTCACCAGCAAAGAACTCGGCAAACAACTACTCGCCTTTACGAATCTAAAAAACAAAAAAGTCCTGCTCCTCCGCTCCCAATTTGCCTCGAATGAGCTTTGCGAACTATTAGAAAACACCGGAGCCAAAGCCGATAATGTTCCCATCTATACTACTGTAACTGTGAAAAATGATTCCGGCCTTCTAATAGAGAAAATCGAAAAAGGCAAAATCGACTGGCTGACCTTTGCAAGCCCATCTTCTGTTAAAGCTTTTTTCGAACAAATCCCCGCCGACCTTATAAACTCCAGTAATATCAAAGTAGCGTCTATCGGTCCGGTTACCTCCGAACAACTGAAAACCCTCGGCCTCAAAGTCGATATGCAGGCGACTGAGCACACCATCGACGGCCTGCTCGACGCTATTGAAAAAATGTACGAATGATAAACATCTCAAAACTATATTGCGGCTTGGCCGGCGAATCCGACCACCTGCGCTACGCACAGCATAATTCCTTCGGCCCAGTCGTCGCCTACAACTGCACAAGCCGCTGTAACTTAAATTGCCTGCATTGTTACAGCAGTTCCACCTCCGGCCTCGGCAGCGATGAACTAACCACCACCGAAGCCAAACAACTGCTCCATCAACTCGCTGAAGCCAATTGCCCCGTCATATTATTCACAGGCGGCGAACCCTTGCTGCGAGATGATTTATTCGAACTATTGGCCGAAGCAAAGCAATTATCCCTGCGGACCGTCATCTCCACCAATGGAACATTGATTGATTCAGCCGCAGCCAAAAAACTCGCCGAAGTCGGCGTAAGATACGTTGGAATCTCCATCGACGGCGAAGAATCCTTCCATGATAAATTCAGACAATCGAACGGCTGTTTCAAAGCCGCCTTAACCGGCATCGCGAATTGTCAAAAAACTGATTTAAAAACCGGTCTGCGATTCACCATAACAAAACAAAACGCCGAACAAATCCCCGCCGTCTTCGACATCGCCGCCGAAGCCAGCATCCGCAGGATTTGTTTCTATCATCTTGTAAAAGCAGGCAGGGCAAAAAATCTCGATGAGTTTATTCTGACGCCGCAGCAAACTCGTAACGCCATTGACACAATAATAGAAAAAACCGGAGAATTCGTTCAAAAGAAACTCGTTGACGAAGTCCTCACTGTCGGCAACCACGCCGACGGCCCATACCTCCTGCTGAAAATGAACGCGGAGGCAAATCCGCTTTACGAAAAAGCCGAGCAGCTTCTTCTTACTAACGGCGGCAACAAAACCGGCGAGAAAATCGCCTGCATCGGTTGGGACGGCTCCGTCCACCCTGATCAGTTCTGGAGGAATTACTCACTCGGCAATATTAAAAACAAACCTTTCAAAGAAATCTGGAATAACCCGGCCGAATCTGTGCTCAATAAGCTCCGCAACAAAAATCGGTTCGCCGACAAACGCTGTCTGAAATGCAAATGGTTCGACCTGTGCAAAGGCAACTTCCGATTCCTTGGCCAAGACCCATCTGAAAAAAACTGGTTACTCGAACCGCCCTGCTACCTTGCGGAAGAAGAAATAAAAAAGTAAGATACTCTCTATGAACTTTCCAAAAATCAGATTGCGACGGCTGCGAAGCAGTGCAGCTATGCGAAGACTGGTTCACGAAACGTCTTTGAGCATTGATAACCTCGTATATCCGCTTTTTGTCTGCAACGGCGAAAATATCAAAGAGCCAATTAAGTCGATGACCGGCTGTTTCCACTTTTCGCCCGACACCATCGCAGCCGAGGCCGCTGAAGTCGCCGCTTTAGGAATACCCGCTGTGCTTCTTTTCGGCCTGCCGGATAAAAAAGACCAGACCGGCTCGCAGGCCTGGGCTGAAAATGGCGTCGTCCAGCAAGCTGTAAAAGAAATCAAAAAAGCCGCCCCCGACTTGCTCATCATCACCGACGTCTGCCTCTGCGCATATACGTCTCACGGCCACTGCGGCGTCATCAAGGACAATAAGGTTGATAACGATGCGACCTGCGAACTACTCGCCAAGGTCGCTCTCTCGCACGCTCAGGCCGGTGCTGATATTGTAGCACCCTCCGATATGATGGATGGCAGGGTGAAATATATTCGTGAGGCCCTCGAACAAAACGGCTTCCACGATGTCGCCATCATGTCTTACGCCGCCAAATTCGCCTCCGCTTTCTATGGGCCATTTAGAGACGCGGTCGATTCCGCTCCCGCATTCGGCGACCGCAAAACCTATCAGGCTGACCCCGCCAACGCGAGACAGGCCCTTGCTGAAATTGCTCTCGATATCGAAGAAGGCGCTGATATCGTTATGGTCAAACCCGCCCTCGCCTACCTTGATATAATTTACCGAGCGAGACAGCGTTTCGATTGCCCCATCGCCGCTTATAATGTCTCTGGCGAATATATGATGCTCAACTCCGCCGCCGAGGCCGGGCTTTTAGATAAGCAGGCCGCTATGATGGAAACGCTTTACTCAATCAAACGCGCCGGCGCCGATATAATAATCACTTACTTCGCAAAAGATGTCGCAAGAAAGACAACTTAACTTTTCACCAGCTTTTTTTAAAAGCCTTTTTTCCTTAACTCATCGAGATACTTAGCCGCGGCATCCTTGCCGCCTAAACCAAAGGCAAGCGCCAAAGCAAGGACAATGCCGCCGAGGATAATATTAAAGGTAGCAGTTACCAAAAGAGGGGCAATACCAAGCTGTTCTAACGCGATTGTTACTGCAAAAATTATAATCGCCCAGCGGCATATACCGGCCAAAAGCTGTGGTTTGGGCAGATTAGCATTGCCTGCGGCAGTGCGGACTATTCCTGAGACGAAACTGGCCAGAAACATCGCAACCACCAGAACAAGCAGGGCTGCTATCACATTCGGAACGTAAGCAAATAAGCTTGCAAGAACATCGGAAGCCTTGGGCAGCCCCAACGCATCTACGGCCATCACTAAAACCATAATAATAATCAGCCAATAAACTACGCCGCTTACCACTTCTCTGGCGGAGACTTTCAAATCGCCTTTTCTTAAAACCTCTGTTATACCCGCCTTATCAGCCAGCATATCGAAACGCACTACCTTAAGCAGCCAGTTAATTACTCCCCTGATTGCCTTGGCCACAAGCCAGCCCACTATCAAAATTACTAATGCACCAAGCAAGATGGGAAGATAGGCCAGTATTTTGGTCAACATTTGGCGGACCGGCTCAGCTATAAGATTGTTCCATTCTAATTGTGCTAACATTTTTGGTACCTCCACAATAAACTGTTAATATTCTATATCGTTTCTACCGGCTTTCATTTAAACACTCTTTTATGTCTTTTCTATATCACCCCCTGTATTATTATCGGCACTACCATTCGACATTAATTAAAAATTCTCTCTGCGGACAAGTCATAAAATTGGCTTTGTTTGGGTTTGTTTTTGCGAGTTGGTAGTTCGTGGTTCGTAGTTGTTAGTAATTGTCATATCTGGAGTTATATTCATTTTGGGGGTTTTGGAAATTGGGTTCGTTTTGCATAATTTAGTTATTTTGATTGATTGACTTTCAACCACAGATTGCACAGATTAACACTGATTATTAAGTAAAAGCCGCCTAAATTAACTGTGTTTTGTTGTTTCATGTCTTTCATCCTGTTTAGAATACGTCCCTTCTACAATTGGAAGAACTTGCGCGAATGATGCGAAAAACAGGGGGTTTTCAGGGGTGTGGTTTTGGCTAAGTCGTTATAGTTAAAGGGATAAAGAAATTTTGAAAAAGTGAATTTTTGATTTTAACCTGCTGCGCGTCTGATTGATTTTCCCACCACCTCAGCGAGAATTTCACCTTTTCACTAATGCTGCTTTGCCGAGAGCTGCTCGATAAATTCACAGCTTTACAGGAGTGCAAAGGTTGTTCTTGTCAGCAGCAACTCTTCCACAGTGTTTACACATATACTTAGGTTCGCGGACAAGAGACTTGTATTCTTTCGTATTCTGCACCTGATAACCGACATTTGCCAGATAGCATAAATGCATTTCGTGCCAAGTGTGAGGCATTTTAGGTTTTCTTCTTAAAAACATTATCAGCTCCTCAAACAATTTGATGGTTTATAATTTACCTGTTTTTCCCGCTTTTCAAGGCCTATATTCCGCTATCATAAATTCTATGCCGAAGTTGAAGTAAGAGCAAGAAAAATTTCGGGGTTGTGGGGAGTGATATTTTGGCTAAGTTGTTAGAGCTAAAGAGACAAAAAAACTTTGAAATCAGCCGTTTTGGGTGTGCAGGTATATGCGTTTTTGATTGATGATTTCGTATTGCGCAGTAAATATATCGTACTGTTTCCTACAGTCTATTCGGTCTTACTGGGGCGGGATTTCTTTTTTATTTTTTCAATAATTTTAACGGGCAGTCCGACCAGCAAGACGATTGGGAATTGGCAAATAATCATAAACAGCCGAAACAGGCGGCCCATAACAGATACATCACGTGACCATAGTTGCTGCCACGCTCTGACCCAGACGCTGACCTGCCAGCGAAGATTTAGAAACGGGATATACTGAGTGAACTGGCCAACAGCCTCGCCGCAATGAGGGCAATAGTGATCAAGCGGGTGAACGGGCCTGAAGCATCTTATACAGACGGGCGTTCCATCGCCTTGTTCTTCAGTAATATCTCTATCTTCTGCAGGCTGTGGTTCCATTTCGATTGGCGCCTAATAAATAGTATAAACCGCTTTTTGCCAAGAACTTAGTATACCCCGCAAGGGATAAAAAGTCAAGATACTTTGCCGAAGGCCGCGACGTAAAGAAAATCAAATACCAAAAATAAAAAGTAAAAAATATGGAGCCGCTTCGCGGAGGAGTTTTTATCCGAGCAGTAGGCAGCATTCCCATTTATTATTTTCGATTTACAATTTGGAATTGTATTTTACCTGTGAATTCATTAGTATGCCGTTGTTATGGAAACGCTGAAATTATTATGCGATTATTTTCCGACGGCGGTTTTTACGGGCAAGTGCCTGGTCTTTATAAGCGAGGACTGGCGGGTAGAACTTACCGAGCATAAAGACAGCGATTTCAGCAAGGCCGATGATGCGCAGCCATCCATTATACGAATTAAAATCTTCAAAAAGGCGCTGAACGGAGAATTCGTACCCGGCCATTACGAGGATTTCCAGCTTTCATCATTGGGCGAATTAGCCGAGCAGATTGAAAAGTATGTGCAGTCGGCAATCGGCGCAAATCTGCGAGAGAATATCGAATAACCGGTAAGCAAAAATTTCTTCTGCATACATCTCCAAACAGATATAATCTAATCAATGGCTGATTTAAAGATTGAAAATACCGAGGGCGGCGTTATCTTTCCGGCGAAGATAGTCCCCGGCAGCAGCAGGGCCTGTATCTGCGGTCTGCTCGGCGGGATGCTGAAAATCAAGATTTCCGCCCCGCCGGAGAAGGGCAAAGCCAACCAGAGTCTTATCGAATTTTTAGCTAAACAGCTCGGCGTGAAAAAGAACGCTATCAGCATAATCTCCGGCCAAACTAATCCAGTAAAACAAGTACAGGTTTTGGGCGTATCAGCTGATAGTCTGATAGAGAAACTTAACCTTGGTTAAATGGTAACTGGTTAAATAGTAATTGGTGATTGGTTAAAATGACTGAGGAATCAACGCTACTATCAAAAAATCATATCACGGACGAGAGTTCGCTTAAATATATGCTGAAGTTAGCTGCGCCGATGGTGGTAACGAACATATCGTTCACCGTTATGCAGTTCGTTGACAGGTTTATGGTTTCACGTCTTGGGACGGAGGCGCTGGCGGCGATTTTGCCGGCCGGCATTATCAGTTTCGTGCCCGTAAGCTTCGCAATAGGCGTGATGACAAGCGTCAACACATTTGTGAGCCAGAGTTTAGGCAGAGGGCAGAAAAAAGACTGCTCGAATTACTGCTGGCAGGCAATATATATGGGGCTGGCATATATTGTTCTGGTAGCGGCAATTATGTGGCCTGCTGCGCCGTGGATATTCAGGACGCTCGGGCATGAGCCGGGGGTTGTCGCTTTGGAAGTCGTATATCTGCGGATTATGCTCTATTCTCAGTTTCTCTCGATATTCACGTGGGCGAGCACACAATTTTTGATGGGGATTCACCGGCCGATTATTACGATGTATGCGTCGCTGGTCGGGCAGGTGGTCAATGTCACCGCGAATTACGCATTGATTTTCGGCCACTTCGGATTTCCCGCGATGGGTGTCGCAGGCGCGGGATGGGGAACATTTATAGGCGTAGGCGTCGGAGCAGTTATGGTGATGGCGATGTTTCTGGGCAACGAGATAAACTCTAACTTCGCAAGCAGGAGAACAACAAACATCGATTTGGCTAAGATGAAGGATTTGGTAAAAGTGGGTTTTCCGGCTGGGGCCGGCTTTATAATAAATATGTCATTCTGGGGAATAATCCTGTTCGGGCTGGTCGGCAGATTCGGCAAAGAATCGCTGGCCGCGACAAGCGCGGTGTTTTCTTGTATGAGCGTTTCATTTATGCCTATTGTAGGGCTTGGAACCGCCCTGACCGCAGCAGTGGGCAGGTCAATCGGCAAAGGCAGGAAAGAAATGGCAATCAAACAAACCGCCGTCTGTCTGCGGGTCGCCCTTATTTATATGGGGCTGGTGGGGCTTTGCTTTTTGTTATTCAGGAACAATTTAATGGCTTTCTGGTCCCCGGACGATAAAGAAGTAGTTGCTATAGGGATTAACATTTTTATTTTTGCAGCCATTTTTCAGGTTTTCGACGGTATGCTGCTTATTTACTATAATGCGCTGTGCGGGGCCGGCGATACTTTGTGGCTGGCGATTGTCGAGGCCGTCAGCGCGACGACCATAATGGGAATAGGCGGCTTTTGTATGATAAAATTTTTCCCGGAGTTTGGCGCTTTGGGGCCGTGGGGTTCAGCCACGGTAAAGATTATCCTGATTGCGATGGCAAACCGCTGGAGATTTAAGAGCGGTAAGTGGATGCAGATAGATTTGTTCAAACGGCGTCCTGTCGGTGTGCCGGTAGAGATTGAGGCGGTCATCGAATAATTTTAAGATGAAAAAGATTTTGCTGATAATCGTTTGTGTTTTGTTTTTTACGGCAGGGGTATCCTTCGGCCAGAATGCGACACTCGCCAACCAGGACAAACAAGGGTTGAATGCGCGGTCGATCGAGCAGGTGCTGAGATTAGACGATGAAGAGGTCGATTTAGGGACAGCAGTACTGATTGTCTCGGAGCAGTGGAGTGATGTCGTAGAGGGCAGGAGGTACCTGTCGGACCTGGATGATATGGCCATTGAAATCCGCGGGAGACTAAAAAAGAAAAGGCTGCAGGCGAACTATAAAGCAATTGAGGTAATAAACAAATACTTATTTGACGAACTGGGATTTAGGGCGGTTAAAGATGCAAACAACCCGGATGATTTGTTTTTGCATTCGGTACTGGACAGAAAACGCGGGTACTGCCTTAGTCTTTCGGTGCTTTACCTTTCGCTTGGGGAACGGCTGGGCCTGCCTTTGTATGGCGTTGTTGTGCCGGGGCATTTTTTCGTGAGATACGACGACGGACGGGTGCGCTTTAATATCGAGACAACCAGCAAGGGCGGATATGCTGATGACGAACACTACAGGAAAGAATTCAAGGTGCCGAAGAACAGCGACGGCATTTATATGGAGAACCTGAATAAAATCCAGACATTAGGCTGTTTTTTTAATAATCTTGGAAACAGCTACAATGAGGTCGGCGATATAAATCAGGCGATGCTTGCGATTGAGAGAGCAGTCGAGATAAATCCGGGCCTGGCTGAATCACGCATGAATTTAGGCAATATCTACCTGAAGAAAGATAAAGTAGATGACGCAATACGCGAATACAACGCGGCTCTGGAAATTGACCCGGGCAATGCCAAGATATATAACGGCCTTGGAAACGCATACGCCGAACAAGGCCGTTGGAACGAAGCAGCTTCGCAGTTTATGCGCTCGGTCGACATGGACCCGGATTTCACAGAGGCGTATAAAAATCTGGCAACCGCTTATTGCGAACAGGAAAGATTCGGGCTGGCTGAGATGCAACTGAAACATGCGATTGGTCTGGAGCCGAAAGACCCCAATCTGTATAAGCAATTAGGCGACATCTATACCAAGATGGGGGATTATAAAAATGGAATATCGCAATATAAAAAAGCTTTGGGGAAAAAGAGTAACTTGGCTGAGGCACATTTTGGTCTGGCTTTCTGTTATAACAAACTGGATTTGTTTGACGATGAACTTCAAGAATACAAAAAAGCTCTGGCAATTAAACCCGATATGACGGCTGCTCTGGTGAATTTAGGGAATGCATATTTCAACAGACATAACTATGATGCAGCCATCGAACAGTATAAAAAAGCCGCCCAGATAACACCAAAAGACATCATGATTCATTATAACCTCGGAGCGGCGTACTCCAACAACGGACAATATGAGCAGGCAGCATCAGAGTACGGGAAAGCGATTGAGATTGACCCGAAAATAGGCGATGCGCATAAAGGGCTGGCGTTCGCATTTTACAGGTTAGAAAAATATGATTTGGCGTGGCAGCATATTAAAACAGCCGAGAAATTAGGAGTCGAAGTTTCCAAAGACCTGCTCGCTGCCATCGAGGACGAAATAAAATAGAATTTATTTCTTAATATCTTCCAAGAAATCCGCTCCCCAGCCGATAAGCTTTCCATTATCGAAAATAAGGGGCGTCAGCTCGCTGTCCATGATGGTGGCCGGATTGGCAGTGTAGACGGTGCTTTCTATATCTGTGTAGTAATACAACACCTCAAAGGTTTTGTCTTTCCCAGGCAGGATTTCGCTCTTATACGGGCTGTTGACCGTCGGTTCGCCGAACCTTCCGCCTCCGCTTTCGTTTCCCATAATCGCCAGCGCCTGCTCTTTGGCCATACCCACAGAAAGTTTTTGCAGATTTCGCCTGTTTGCAGTTCTAACCCGATCAAGCGAAGAAGTGCAACCGGCTATCAACACAAACAATATGGAAACAACTGCCGCTTTTTTCATAACCATACCTTTCCTTAAGACGCACCTGATTTTGGCCTTCTGAATTTTAACTTAATAGAAACCAGATTAAAAGACAATACTTAGCTCTCCTTAAAAACAGCCATATTTCAAAAATTATTGATATTACCCCGACAAGGGTGTATATTGCTGTGCGTAAAACGTAATAAATTTCACAGAGAAACCACAGGTAAAAGTGGAGGATTTTATTGTGCGGCCGATTAGAACAATAATCACGGTTGTAATTTTAAGTGTAATTATAAGCAGCACCGGCGCTGAGCCGACCGACCCTAATAATTTAGCAGCATACTACGGGTTCGGCGAGATGGAGATAATCAAATTAGACTGGGGTATAAAAGGTTTGAGGGTCGCTGATTTCAACGGCGACGGCCGGGGCGATATCGCCGTGGTCAATGACAGAAAGGCCAAGATTGAGCTGCTGCTTCAAAAAGACTCCGTCGGGCCGGGCGAAACACCTGTAGCTGTTGACCCTAACGACATTGACATAAACATACTCAGCCCCCCTACCCGTTTTCAAAAAGAGTCTATAGCAGTCTCACAGAAAGTCTTCAGTTTCGTTTGCGGGGATTTGAATTCAGACAAGATGATTGATTTGGCCTTTTATGGCGAGCCGAAGGGTTTGTATGTGATATTGCAAAAAGCAGGTGAGACTGAAGCCGGAAAGCCGAAGATCTTAAACTGGCGAACAAGAAAAAAAATAAAAATTGACGACGGCCTTACAAATCCCGGCGCGCTGGTGTGTGCCGATTTGAATAACGACGGTAAAGACGATTTGGCTCTGGCCGGCCGCGACGGGGTTTATATTATTCTGCAAAAAGAAGACGGCTCGCTGGCTGAGCCGGTGAAATATCCTACCACTGCGACGACACTGGGCGCAGAAGCAGGCGATTTGAACGGTGACAAGATAAACGACCTGATTCTCGTAACAAATAACAGCGAAAAGCCGATACACACGCGGTTCGGCCTTGCCAAGGGACAATTAGGCCCACAAGTTCAATTCTTTATTGAAAGACCGCTGGCATTGGAGGTTTGCAATATAGACGCCGAAGCCGGCAGCGAAATCTTGACTGTTGATGCGTTAAGCAAGCGGTTAATCTGTTACAAATTTACCTCCGAAAAAGAGCCGGACGGCGATTGGCCGATTCTGTTTTATCCACTTACTTCGGGCGAAGGAAGTAATAAGCGGGATTTGGCAGTCGGTGATTTTGATGGCGACGGGCTGGCTGACATCGTGGTAAGCGACCCTGGAGCCGCGGAACTTATTTTCTATAAGCAAACACCGGAACTCGGGTTGGCTGAGCCGGTGAAATTTCCCGCATTTGCCGATATTGAGAGTTTGTCTGCTGCAGATATCGACGGCGATGGGAAAGTCGAGCTGGCAGCTTTGAGCGTTAAGGAAAAGATAATCGGAAAAGCTAAATTGGAAGGCGACAGATTGTCGTTTCCGCAACCGGTCGAAATCATCGGTGAACCGGCGGCAATGGATCTTGCCGATATTGACCATGATGGTAAGACCGATTGTCTTTATATATCTAAAGACGCTAATGATATTAGACACTTAAGGGTAATTTATAATCTTGGCGCAACGGACAAACGTGACATCCCGTCAAAAAAGAAACGGTCTAAGGAAGACGCAGATGACGCCAAATCTGCTTTAGAACTTAAAGGGCTTGCCTCAGACCCGGATGGTTTGAAAGTTCTTGATGTTGACCAGGATGGTTTAGAGGACGTTCTGATATTTGTCAAATACGAATCTCCTATATTGGTTCGCCAAGTACAGAAGAAAAAATTTAAAGTAGTTGATTCGCCGAGCGCACAAGCAAGCCTGATTAAGGATGCAACTCTGGGGTCAGCGGCTGTAGCTAATGTGGACGACAAGGCAGGCGAAGAAATGCTGGTTGCACAAAATAATTTTGCGAGGAGCCTGGTTTTCGCAGAGGGCAAGACATGGAGTATAATAGACCAATATAACGCAAAGGGCACGGAGAATAAAATATCGGCAGTTGCCGCCTTCGATATTGACGGTAATGGTCCTCAAGGCCGCCCCGCTATCCTGCTGCTGGACGGTCAGAAGGGCCAGCTTCAAATACTCAAGGCAGGTGTCGATAATACCTACCGGTTTGAAAAAGAATTAAATGTCGGCACGTGGGACACAGCAGCAAAGCACCTAAAAATGCTGTTTGTACCTCTTACAGACAGCAAAGTTAAGAACATTCTGCTGTTCGACGGTGATAAATTTGCACTTGTAACGCCGCCAAGCGACAGCCAGACGCCGCAGCATTTAGAGCAGCTATTCAGTTATGAAACAAAAATAAAAGATGGTCTATATGGCAATCTTACGGCTGGGGACATTAACGGTGACGGCCGGGTCGATATTATTATGGTCGACTACAACCGCAATCATATCGAGATACTTGCGCTTGATAATGATACGAAGCCGATTCCCGCAATGCGTTTCAAGATATTTGAGCAGAAAAGCTATCGCGATGGTAAAGAACTCGCCAAAGTCTCTATCGAGCCGCGAGAGATGAAAATCGCTGACGTAACCGGCGACGGCAAAAACGATTTAGTAAATGTCATCCATGACCGAATAGTTATTTACCCTCAAGACTAACCAGGAAGAGCTTTGCCCATGCAGGAAAACGATAATATTTTTAACCTGCTGAGGGAAGAGGAAGCCGAAGCATCCCGGCGAGCTCTGCGCGGGGTAATATTGCAGCCGGGCGCAATCGGTGATTGTATATTAACTCTGCCTTTAGTCGAATTTATGAAAGACCGTCTCGGATTGGGCGGGGTTGACATTCTCGGTCATGCCGAATACACCGGCATTTTGCCGGGCAGGACGTGCGTTGACAGCATCCGCTCTATAGATTCGGTAGACTTGCATCGATTATTTGTCGAACCCAATACGTTTGACCTTGCGGATGGGGATGCCTTGATAAACGTTTTTAGCGATTATGCCTGGATTGTAACATTTCTGGGTGAGCCGGATAGTAACTTTGAGCAGAACCTGATTTTCACCGCCAATTGCAGCCGCAGTGTGGAAGTAATAACTTTATCCTTAAAGCCATCTGAGAAATCATCCACGCATATAACCGATTTTTACATAGAGCAATTTGCCGCTCAAAGCGGCTTATCTCCGGAGCCTCCGCCGGTTTGCAAAACGAAAAGTTTAATAAAAGCGACTAAAGCAGACATAAACAGAGGTAAAGAACTGCTGAAAGAAATAAACGTTGATTCTACCGAAAAACTTATTGTAATTCAGCCGGGCAGCGGCGGTTCGCATAAGTGCTGGCATTTGGATAATTTCATAAATGTGGCGAAAGAGTTGGCAAGCAAGGGAACAGATGTGATATTTTTGCTGGGTCCCGCAGAGATGGAACGACTAAACACATCGACGATTAGCAGAATTGAGAGCATCTCTAAAATACTTACGAATCTGCCATTGGCGGACGTGCTTGCGGTTTTGAGCAATGCCAGCGGCTACACCGGCAACGATAGCGGGATAACGCATCTTTCGGCGACATTAGGCATACGAACGGTTGCAGTTTTCGGGCCGACAGACCCGGCGGTATATGGTCCTATCGGGCCGACTGTAACGGTTTTACAAGGCGTGGAACCGGATTTCACAAAGAAACCCTCGGCGAAGCTGCAGCAGAAGCTTTTGAAGGCTTTAATGACATGAGGATAAATCGCAGCCAGGTTTGCACTGAGCACGAGGCACAAGCGATATGTCTGTGTTGACTGCATCAGCTATTGTGCTATAATACATCAAAGATCTTTGTAGAAACTCACAACATCGAAATTCCGGCAAGATGAAAGATAAGGACACATGCAAAAAACTTTGGGCGAATTAGCTGAATATGTAGGCGGCAGAGTCGTCGGCGACTCCAATGTAGCAATCAACTCTGCCTCCACGCTCGGGCGAGCAGGTGAAGGAGAAATCAGCTTTTTGGCCAACATTAAATACGAAAAGCAGGTCCAGACAACCAAGGCCAGCGCCGTAATCGTAGGCAAAGAAACACCTGAAGTTTCGGTTCCTCTTTTGGTGGCCGAGGACCCGTATTACGCTTTTATGCAGATTATGGTACTGCTCCACGGTTACCGGAAGCATAAAAAGACAGGAATCAGTCCGCGGGCAATAATTTCAGACAGCGCAAAAATCGGTACAGAATGTCACATTTATGATTTCGTTACCGTATCAGACGATGCAAAAGTCGGGAATGGCTGCATAATTTATCCGGGTGTGTTCATCGGACAAGGTACTACAATCGGCAATGACTGCATAATATATCCGAACGTGGTCATTTACGACGGATGTAAAATAGGCAATCGTGTAATTCTAAATGCCAATTCCGTAATTGGCGATGACGGCTTCGGTTATGCCAGCCATAAGGGCATACACTACAAGGTGCCGCAGATCGGTATTGTGATTATAGAGGATGACGTGGAGATTGGCGCCTGCTGCGGAATTGAACGAGGTACACTCGGCGATACCGTCATAGGCCAGGGCAGTAAATTAGGCGATTTGGTCGCGATAGGTCACGGCACTAAAATCGGCCCGCACTGTCTGCTCGTAGCTCAGGTAGGTGTTGCCGGCTCGACAACTCTGGGACACCACTGTATAGTCGGCGGCCAAGTTGGTATTGTCGGTCATATTAATATCGGAAATAATGTTATCATAGGCGCCCAGGCCGGTGTTATTAATAATGTTCCAGACGGCAAAACGATAGTGGGTGCACCGGCTATTGAGGCCGACCAGGGCAAACGAGCGTACAGTATGATACAACACCTGCCTGAGATGCGGCAGAGTATTCGCAAACTCGAAAATCAGATTGAGCGGATTGCCCCGTCTGCCGAATCGGACTCTGAATAATCAACGGAACAATAGTTATTTGTTTGTTCTATGAATAGCGAAGATATACTTGGCTTGATTGCAGGAGAAGGCAGATTGCCTTTTCTTGTAGCCGCCGGCGCCAGAGAAGCGGGATTGAAAGTAGTTTGCGTCGGTTTGGCGGATAATGCAGAACCCGCACTGGCTGACGAAGTCGATACCTTCCACAGCGTGGCGATTGCCCGACCCGGAAGCTGGATACGGAAGTTAAGAAAACACGGCGTAACCAGAACGGTTATGGTCGGACGGGTTGCCAAACACCGGCTGTTTACACCCCAGAGAATTCTAAGGTATCTGCCTGACTGGAGAGCGTTTAGAATATATTACTGGCGATTGCGCGGCAAAGACAAACGAAACGATACGTTATTAAACGCCCTGGCGGAGGAACTGGCCAGCGGCGGAATATTGCTGGAGAATTCAACAATGTACTGCAAAGAACATCTGGCAACAGCGGCAGTAATGACAAAGACACAACCGAGCCGGTCTGTCGAAGGCGACATTGAATTCGGCTGGCAGATAGCGAAAAAACTCGGTGAACTGGACATAGGTCAGGCGATTGCGGTCAAAGAAAAGGAAGTGATTGCCGTCGAAGCGATAGAAGGCACGGCAAAAATGATTGAGCGGGTCGGCCAGTTTTGTAAATCGGGCGGCTGGACGCTTATCAAGACCTCGAAACCAAATCAGGACATGCGGTTTGATGTGCCGTGCGTCGGACCAGACACTATCAAAAGTTTGGCCGAAAACGGAGGCAAATGCCTCGTCGTGGAAGCGGGCAAAACGATAATTATTGACAAGCCCGAGACAACAAAACTTGCCGACCAATTGGGCATAACTATTCTGGGACGGTGACATCTTGAACCGATGTTTCGACAAAATACACAGGGGGAACAACACGTTATATATACACAAAAATTTTCGCAACGATACTTTTGAACAGGCTCTATTAAATAGCGACAAAGAACTTGGGGAACGTTACCGACTGACGGTAATCCAGTCTTCAAAGTTTGCCCGGGTGTATAAGCTCACCGTCAGGTTCAATGACGCGGACAAAGGTATTTATTTCAAGCAATATCTTTGCAGGTCGGTTTGGGATTTTATCAAGCATTTCGTGCGGGCTAACCGGGCCGAGCGGGCTTTTAAAGCATCTGAGATGCTTGGTAAAAACGGCTTTGATACTCCTGCCACTATCGCGATGGGCAAAACGGCAAATTTCATGGTGACTCTCGAGATTGAAAACGCAAAACAGATTTTGCAATTCATCTCCGATAACAACTTGGAAACTCGAGACAGACGTGAACTAATACGAGAGTTTGGACGGACCATAGGCCAAATGCACACCAGGGGTATTTTCCATGGTGATTTGCGATTAGGCAACATACTGGCCAGACATGAGAAAAACCACTGGAAGTTTTTCTTTATCGATAATGAGCGAACGAAAAAATTTCGTCACCTGCCAGCGAGGCTGTGGGTAAAAAATCTGGTGCAGGTAAATACGCTTCCGCCTGTTTTGATAAGCAATACAGACCGTATGAGATTTTTCAGGGAATACTGTGCGCAAAACGAAAAAGCCGAAACAGAGAAAACAGCCCTGATAAAAAAAGTTCTTGAAAAAACCCGGCTACGTTTGGATAAAAAAAGAAACCTCAGAATTGCTTCAGAAATCGCAGGTCATTCTCGAACAGCAGTCTGATATCACTGATACCGTATTTTCTCATTGCGAGGCGTTCCACACCGAAACCGAATGCCCAGCCGGTATACTTTTCGCTGTCTATCCCGACCGCATCGAAAACATTCGGGTCGACCATACCGCAGCCGCCGACTTCCATCCAGTCTTCCTTACCTTGTTTATTTACCCAAAACACGTCAACCTCTCCGCTCGGTTCCGTAAAGGGGAAAAAGCTCGGCCTAATCCGCCATTTAATTTCGGGTCCATAATAGGCGTGAATAAACTGGTCGATGGTGGTTTTCATATCCACCATACTGACGTCCTCGTCGACAACCAGCGCTTCGATTTGATGAAACATATACATATGCGTCGCATCGACTGTGTCCGGCCGGTAAACTCGCCCCGGCGCAACTACGCGAATTGGCGGTTTGGTTTTTTCCATAACACGGATTTGGACCGGTGAAGTGTGGCTCCGCAGCAGAGTACCGTCGCCGATGTAAAAAGCATCGAATGGGTCTCTTGCGGGGTGTTCCGGCCCAATATTCAACGCGATGAAATTATGCCACTCGTCCTCAACTTCAGGCCCGTAGGCAACGGAGAAACCCATTCGGCCGAATATCTCCAGCAGCTCATTTATCGTCTGGGTAATGACATGCGTTTTGCCGATATCAACGGCTTTGCCCGGCAGAGTAACATCGAGCATCTCTTTAGATTTGCCCCGCTGTGACCGCAGCAGACTTTCTTTAAGCTGCTCAAATGCTTCGGAGATTTCCTTTTTTACTTTGTTTGCAAGCTGCCCCCCCTCGCGTCTTTGTTCAGCGGGCAGATGTCCTACCTGGCTGAGCATTTGGGTAATTTGGCCTTTTCGACCAAGGTATTTTATACGGAACTCTTCCAGCGTTGCTGTATCGGTGATGTTCTTTAAGGCGGCGAGCGCATCTTTACCGATTTTTTCTAATTGCTCAAGCATTTTGTCGTAGCTCGCGAATAGAAACTGGTTACCCTGTAATAGTCCTTATTTAATTGCCGCTTTTACAGCTTCAACGATGGCGTCAAAACCGGCGGGGTCAACGATAGCAATTTCACTAAGCATCTTGCGATTCAAAGTGATATTTGCCTTCTTTAAGCCGTTGATGAATTGGCTGTACCTGATTCCTCGCTGCCGGCACGCAGCACTTAAGCGTGTAATCCACAAACCTCGGAAATCTCTTTTCCGCAGCTTTCTGCCGATACGCGCGTAGACGCCTGCCCGTGTAGCTGCTTCTTTGGCCAAACGATACAGATGACCTGGGGCTCCGCGGCCTCCCCTTACTGATTTGAGAATTCGTTTCTTTGGCCGGCGTCGTGCCGAACCTTTTCTAACTCTTGGCATATCAGCTTTCCTTAAAAAATTTTCGATTTTCCCGGCTCACTGGCGGCAGCTGATTTGTATGGAGCCGAGAAGCAAGCCTGTTTAATTGATTATCCGTTTATTCTATTGATTACTTTTTATGCTTTTCCT
The DNA here is from genome assembly GCA_028714855.1 of Phycisphaerae bacterium. Lineage (NCBI taxonomy): Bacteria > Pseudomonadati > Planctomycetota > Phycisphaerae > Phycisphaerae bacterium. The sequence continues at coordinate 93,604 of JAQTLP010000006.1, forward strand.
TTAGCGATTTGGATTCTGATTTTAGCAGCTGCTCTACCGCTAATAATCGCCGAACTTCCTATTCGCCTGCGCCGTTTGGCATTTTTGCTGCTCATAAGATGACCGCCGCCGCAGCGACCTCGGGTGATTTTACCGGTAGCAGTAACTTTGACTCTTTTAACCAAACCCTTATGGGTTTTCTGTTTTGGCATTTAATCAATTCCTTTCCGGCTACGGCCCGGCCTTTGCCGAAACGAGAAATATAAAGAGAGTAATCTACAGCATTTGTGGTCTCCGGTCAATACCGCACCTTGGAAATTCCCGAAAAAAATGAAAAATCAGCCCCCAACTTCTGGCAAATCCCTCCTTTTATGCCAATAAATACCCACCCTTGAGCTAATTATTAATTCGGCTACTTAGGCACGACAACCAATGTTATACGCTTTCCAGCCATTCTGCCTGGCTGTTCGACCTTGGCCGCATCCTCTAACGACCCTGTAATCTGCTCGACCATCTTATATCCAAGATCCTTGTGCAGCATCTGGCGCCCGCGGAATATTATCGTGAACTGAACCTTATGGCCTTTCAGCAAAAATTCGCGGGCGTGATTAAGCTTGATTTCCAGGTCGTGTTTGTCGGTTTCGGGCCTGAGTCTGATTTCCTTAAGCACAGTCGAATGGTGCTGGTGTTTTTTATGTGCGTCGCGGACCTTGCGCTTTTGCTGATACAGCCACTTGCCGTAATCCATTATCCTGCAAACCGGCGGGTCGCTCATAGGCGATACTTCCACAAGGTCTAATTCGGCCTCGCGGGCCTTCGTAAGCGCATCGTATGTATTTACCAGTCCGACTTGATTATTTGATTCGTCGATTAGCCGAATTACGTTGGCCCGAATCCTCCCGTTTATCCTTAATCCTTGTTTGCTAATTGTATACCACCTTGCCTTTCTTAAAAGAAATAAAACAATTCATCACTTTATCAATCTTCAAGTTCCAGCTTTACTTTTTTTCGGCAATTTTGAGCTTTGCTATTTCAATAAATTTGTCGATTTCCACTGTTTTAGTTTCTTTCTCTCCCCGGATTCTTACATTGACGGTGCCGGATTGCGATTCTTTAGGCCCGACTACCAGCATAAAGGGAAGCTTCCTGCCGTGGGCCTTGGCAATTTTAACATCTATTTTCTCATTCGATAAATCACAGTCGGCCCGCAGCTGCGCACCTTTTAGCTTCTCCTCTACGACTTTCGCATAATCATTGCTCTTCTCGCTTATCGGCAAAATTCCCACCTGCTCAGGCGAAAGCCACAGAGGCAAATTCCCGCCATAGTGTTCTATAAGAATACCGATGAACCGCTCGAAAGAGCCCAAAATCGCCCTATGAATCATAACGGGTGCCTTCTCGGTATTATCCTTGCCGGTATAAACTAATCCAAATCGCTGCGGCATAGAAAAATCAAGCTGGATCGTGCCGAGCTGCCACGACCTTTTCAGGCAGTCTCTTATGTGAAAATCTATCTTGGGTCCGTAAAATGCACCGTCGCCTTCGTTGATTTTGTATTCGATTTTCTTGTACTTCAGGGCGTCTTTCAAAGCACTGGTGGAGATGTCCCAAATTTCGTCTGAGCCTATGTGTTTCACAGGCTTGGTGGACAGCTCGATATGAAAATCTTCGAACCCGAAAGCGCGATATATTTCAAAGGCAAGCTCAATAACACCTATTATTTCAGGTTTTATCTGTTCGGGGGTGCAGAAAATATGGGCATCGTCCTGCGTAAATTGTCTTACTCTGAAAAGCCCATGCATAACGCCGCTGGCCTCGTGCCTGTGCACCAGTCCGAGCTCGGCAACCCGCATCGGAAATTCCCGGTATGAATGCTGTCGGGTTTTATAGACCAGACAACCGCCCGGGCAATTCATCGGTTTTATCGCGTAGTTGGCATCGTCGAACCTGGTGAAATACATATTTTCTTTGTAATTGTCCCAATGACCGCTTTTGTGCCAAAGCTCCTCATTCAAAATAATAGGCGTTTTGATTTCCTCGTAGCCGTATTTGCGATGAACGCCGCGCCAGAACTCCGTTATAGCGTTCCAGACAATCATTCCCTTAGGGTGAATGAATGCGAAGCCGGGGCCGGCCTCGTTGAAACTAAATAAATCCAATTGCCTGCCTAAAACCCGGTGGTCGCGTTTCTTTGCCTCTTCCAATCTTTGCAGGTAGGCATCAAGCTCCTTTTTAGTCGGCCAGGCGGTGCCGTAGATGCGTTGAAGCATTTTTTGCGTTGGGTCGCCGTGCCAATAAGCGCCGGCTACCGACATAATTTTAAAGGCGGCAACTTTGCCGGTGCTGGGCAGATGGGGGCCTCGACATAAATCTTCGAAACCATCTCCGTGCGAATAAAAACTGATAATGTCGCTATCCGTGCGATTTATATTGTCGGTTTTATACCTGTCAGATGCTAATTTTGCCAGGGCCTCGCCCCGTGACATCTGCCTCCGGACGAACGGCTTGTCGGCCTTGGTAATTTCATACATCTTTTTTTCTATGCGTTCAAAATCGGAAGGAGAGATTGGCTCCTCAAGGTCTATGTCATAATAAAATCCGTCTTCGACGGTCGGGCCGTAAACTAACTTCGCCGCAGGCCAAATGCTGCATATAGCTTCAGCCATTATATGGGCGCAGCTATGCCTTAGTATTTCCAGACCTTCTGCATCTGCGAGGGTAATAATCTGAACGGCGGCATCAGCCGTGATAGGTGTGGACAAATCTATTAATTGCCCGTTTATTTTCGCTGCTACAGCGGCTCTTGCAAGTCCCGGCCCTATTTTCTCTGCTAATTGTTTTGCTGTTGTTCCGTTAGCAATTTCTAATGTGCTGCCATCAGGCAGTGTTATTCGCACCATATATCCTACCAAATAATATCAATCTTTTACAGCAGAACCAGAACCAGCAAAATAGAGTTCTCTTTGAATATAATCGTTTGGCTGAAATTGTCAAGCTAACTCTCTGGAGCCGAATACAAAAGTCCTAATCAGCAAGTACAAAAAGAAACGCCAAACGGCATTTGCCGCACAAAATCGCTCGTAACTGATTAATTAACATATAGTTATGCATGCTGAACCCGACGGGACGGTTTCGTCAACATTACTTGTTAACAAATTTATCTGTTGTTATATACTACTTTTGTTTATATAATGTAGTTTTAGCGAAACTTAAAGCTCCGCAAAGTATTTTTTGGAGAAGGCAGTATGGATGTAAATTTGGTTTTGCTCAAAAAGAACAGCTCACATAAGCTTTTCCCCCTTCCAAGCAGCGTCACGACAATTGGCCGGCGTCATAGTTGTGATTTATGCATCCCTCTGATGTCGGTTTCCAAAAAACACTGCCAGCTAAATCACGATGAAGGGATATTGAAAATTCGTGACCTTGACTCGCGTAACGGCACTTACCTCAATGGCAAGCGTGTAGATGAAGCGGTGATTCAGGCAGGCGATTCCATCAAGATAGGACCTTTAATATTCGTGCTCCAGATTGATGGTCAGCCGCAGACGATTGCCGCACCTGACCTGGCTGCACAAAGCCCACCCCCTCAGGATGCAGCAGCGGAGGATATCGCAAATGAGCAGTTAGATAATCCTGTACAACTGGAGGGCCTCGATTAGTTAGAGGCAACCGGTCCACCTTGATTTATTGTATTGCTTTATATGCTTGCTGATACGGCAAAGATATGGTAGTTTGTGGCATATTGTCGGCTGATTTTTCAGTATCCGGCTTCTGGGTAACTAATATGGGAATATTGGCTTTGACAAAATGTTTCTCAATCTTCCAACAATTAGGCGCAAGCCTAATCTCGATTGGCACAGGGCCTGGTACAGCCTTATCTGTCACGTCGCTGCCTTTTAACCCGATCAAATTTGTCTTTCTTGTGGGATGGGTATATCTCTGTTTGTACTTTGTTCAACATATCCAGTTCAGTTCGTTGGTACCCAAGAACCGTAAATCAATAGCCAATATTGCCGCGCTTTTTTTGGGACCTATACTTTTATTTATGCTGCTGATAGCGGACTTACTAAAAAAATCCTACAAGGGGCACCGTAGTATCTTCGAGATAATACAAGAGCATCTGCAAAATGTATCTTCGGGGATGAGGTCTTTACATCCTGATTCCAAAGATAAAACAATGTTAAGGCTGGTTGATTCATCAGGTAGAAGCCTTACGGAAATATATGGCCACGGAAAAGGCAAACGGGAAGACAGCCACATTCTCGATTTGACCGAACAAATTGTCGCTGACGCCCTCAATGAACGGGCCAGCGACATTCTTATCGACCCGAAGAACGAATTAATCTACACAGTCAGGTTTCGAATAGACGGCGTATTGAGAACGGTCAATGAGCTTGATCCTGCTATATGTCAGGCGGTAATAAACAGCATCAAGGCCGTTGCTAACATGGATATTGCCGAAAGACGCAGGCCTCAGGATGGTGCATTTTTAGCAAAAACAGCCGAAGGTACTGTGTTCTTCAGAGTTGCAAGTGCCGGGGCTGTCAGCGGCGAAAAGTTATCGATTAGGGTGCTTAACCAAAACGCCGGAATGTTTACGCTGGAAAGTATCGGATTAACGGATAAGCAGCGGGCGGTCATCGAAGCTATGGTCGCCAAACCTACCGGCATGGTGCTTATGTGCGGCCCTACAGGCAGCGGCAAAACCACAACTTTGTACGCCATGCTCAACAGAATTGACTTGCTTACACGCAACGTTGTTACGGTTGAAGACCCTATCGAATATGTACTGCCGAATGCCAGTCAGATTGAAGTTAATCCAAAGGCTGATATTACTTTTGCAAAGTCTTTGCGAAGCATTCTAAGACAGGACCCGGATGTAATATGCGTCGGAGAAATACGGGATGAGGAAACCGCCGCGATTGCTCTTCGGGCGTCACAAACCGGCCATCTTGTCATGGGGACAATACACAGCGACAGCAATGCATCGGCATTGGTGCGGCTGCTGGATTTAAGCGTAACGCCCCTCCTGCTGTCATCGGGATTAGATATTCTTATCTCGCAGCGATTGGTTCGTCTGCTCTGTAATAGTTGCAAGGTACCCGCTAAATTAAGTCAAAACCAAATCCACGACCTCCACAAAAAAGGCATAAACTACAAAAATATCTTCCAGGCCAAGGGATGTGACAAATGCCACAAAACCGGCTATCGCGGAAGGATAGCGATTTTCGACATCCTGGTTCTCAGCGACGAATTAAAAGCAGATATAGCCAATAATAGATTGTCTGTAACTCAGTTGAAAAAAGACGGTGACAAAAAAGGCAGATCCAACCTCAGAAAACAGGGATTGAAGGCCGTTGTATCCGGAATTACAAGTCTTGAAGAGCTTAAAAGAGTGATAGGGTAAAGTTTATGGCGTTTTGGATAGGCATATTAGTTAGCGGGGCCTTCGCATGGCTTACCATAAAACTGCGCTTCTATCAGACATGGGCCCTTGTTTTCAATATCCTAATCTCAATTTATCTGGCTATATACCTTCAGCCAATAATCGGAAATATCTCTGCGTTCGGTGATACGCCGTACAGTAACGCTCTGACTATGATAGTTGTTGCGGCAGCGTCTTTTTTAATTTTACATGGCATATCATACACATTTCTTACGGGTCAATTTAATGTCACATTTCCAACAGTAGTTGACTCGGTCGGTGCCGGCCTCCTGGGCTTTTTAGCCGGTTTTCTCGTCTGGAGTTTTCTAAGCCTCTTATTCTACATAACACCAGCTTCTCAAAATACCTTCGTAAAGGAAATCGGTTTTACAGACCAGTTTCAGCAAACCAGTGTCTCATACATCTCCCGGTTTTGCAATTTGATTAATGCGGTAGTCTCCTCTCAAAACAAAGAGTCCTCTGCGGAACAAGCTATCAGTAAATTGCTGAAAGACCTCGGACAGAAAGCACGCAAAAAAACGAACGAAAAAACCAAACCGGTTGAGCCTGTCAAACCAAAAGAAGCGAAAACCCACATTCGTGACCAGAACGAACTCGGCCCGCCTCCTGAGATTGAAGATTTTTAAATCGGCTTACCTTCAGCTTTTTGCCTGGTCAAGGATAAGGTCCTTGACTTTCTGACTCGGCAGATTGAGCGCGCCATAAGCCGCTGCGGCGGCGCTGCGAAGCTCAGGATCGCTCTCTTTAGAGCTGACCAGCGAATAAATAGCGTCTATCTTTTCGTCATCAAGCAGATTGGCATTAATTTTAGCTGAGACGGCTAAAGAATCAAAGGCGGATATTCGAATGTCCTTGGAGTTGCTTTCAGTAAGAGCCATCGCAGCTATCGCTCGCTGGGCCTCGGGGCTGCCAAGATAAGCCAAAGTCCGGCCGGTAAGAACCTGAATCTCAACCCGCGTACTCTTTGTTGCATCTATAAGGGCGCTTTGAGCCGCGGATAAATCAATAACGGCACTTCGTGTTATAGCCAATTTGAGCATAACTTCTGCCGCCCGAAGAGAAAAGCTGTTCGCATCCATCGTCTCGTTGTCACCTGTCTTTTGCCCCTTGTCTTTTTGTTCGAGGGCTTCTGTTAAATTCTTAACGACGAGATTACTCTCCGCAAAGCCTTCCTTGGGACCGACCGCCGCTATCGCTATCGCCGCACTGTATCTCACGGCTTTATCATCGAACGACAATGCCTGAACCAGCGGCTGGGTCGGACCAATTCGATAAAGCAATGATTTTTCGCCCGCAGTGGTGGCTAATGCCTCGACTGCGCGAAGCGCGATATAAGCGTTTTTATCTTTAATAGCCAAAGCAAGAGCCTGATGCAAATACTCCGGCCCTGCCGTGGTAGCATAAGTCATCGCGTCGGCATGACCTTCGCCAAAGTAACTCGGCATATCGAGACCAGTGGACTCGGCCTTAAAATATGCGGCCAGCCACAAACCGATAGCCCGGCCGAAGCCGGCGTCCGCTTTTAACGCCCACTCGCAAGAGCGCATCGTCATAAGCTCGTTAAAGTAGCTTCTGTCAACCTTCTCCCGCGTCAAACTTCGTTCGTTCGGGTCCCAGAACCAGACATTGGCGAAATTGGCGTCTTCCACCGGAGCTAAAGATGGAGTGTTATTATAATAATCCTCACCGAGCTGGTAGAACAACTGCGCAGCTGGAGCTTTCAAAGCGCCAGGGTCTATCTGCTTGATGCTTTCGCTGGCAAGTTTGCGAAGCTCTTCGGAACTATCCTTCTCGACAATGTATTTCAGATAAGGCAGCGATTGAGGATATTTAATCTTTCCCAGCGCCCGCACTATTTCAGCCTTTAATCCGACGTCTTCAGCCTGCAAAGCCGCCGTAAGAGGCCTTATTGCATCTCTGCCCACTTGCGGCAGTGCCCATACGATATTCGGAAATTCCTCTTTTCGGGTTTTGTCCGCCATTGCATTGAGCATAAAATATGCCGCGTATTCGCCGGCGTTCTGAAGTCGCTTGACTGCTGCAAGCCTGCCCCTGTCTGTGCCGCTTAGCCTTCTTATTTCCTCTCCAATAATCTTCGGGTCGGACCGCCGGATGAACCTGCCCTGCTCGATAATGTCCAGAACTTTTTTGCTCACCTCAACCAGCTCGGCATCGGACGCAGTGTCGATGACCCTTAACAAAATCGCATACCCCTGGGGATTCTCTTCACTGAAACCGAGCAATTCCACCGGGTCAGGATTGCTGTCGAGAACAGCTTGCGCGTATCCCTTGGCCAAATCGAGTCGGCCAATCTTTGTGTAATGCAAATAGTCGTTCCAGCTTGCCCTGAGCGTAGTCGAAGGGTCTTTGGTTGCCCCGAAAGAAATGCTGGCGGCCAAAAGTACTGCTGCTAAAATTATTCCGACGGTCTTCTTATTAAACATTAAATATCTCCTCAAAAGCCGTTTACCTTATCAAAAACGCAGATTCCTATAAGTAATCGTCATTTAGCCCCATATCGTATAGATAAATGCCCTTTTTGTCAATAAAAATACGTTTTGTGTTATGTTATCGGAACATTCGAGGTTCTACCTTTCTCGGTTAGCCCCGCAATTTATTGCGAGGGTTAGAAATGTTTACCCGTCGCCGGCACGGTGACGATTCAAAACCATATTTAGCCCCGGCCTTCGCCCCTGTGTAATACTAACGTCCCTCATCCTGCCTGCGGAAACAACAGCAACTTTAGGTGTTGTGAAAACCTGAAAAATAGGGTAAAATTCCACAAGGCATCCGGGAGCGGAAAACACACGAGATACAATTCACGAGATAAGACATATGAGGGCAAGAGATGGAAAACCTGAAACTAAGTATGATGTGTAAGGCAGGTGGGCCTGCAGTGATAATCCTGTGGGTGCTCGTTGGCCTGTGCTATAAGAAATTCGGCCTGGATTCTCTCTATATAGTGCTGACAGTTCTTACTATTATTCTACTGTTGCTGTTTGGTTATCTGGCAATCAAGATTACTTTTATTGTGATAAGCGCTATCTTGGATATTCTAAAAGAAAGAAAAAATTGACGTCAGAAAGTGAGTAAGTCGCGGTAAAGTTTGCCGTTGTAAATAGAAGAAATAACTAGGGACAGTCACCTGTTTTTGCTTTGTAAATTTTTGACCTTCCTTCCTTTTCATTTTTTCCCAACCGCGAAAACTCCGAGGCAATTGACAAAAGTCTTAATTGTCAATTGCAAGTGCCTCGCCAGCATGCGTTTGGTGACACCCCTTTGGCCGCAGCCTAATGCGAGAGAGTTATAGTTCCTGCTTGTGCTGCCAAAGGGTTTGGGAGAAAATCAATCAAAAGCGCAGGGGGTTGCACACCCAAAACGGAAAAGTCAAAGATTTCTTTACTCCTTTTCCAACATCGAGTTACGAGATTTATCCGTCTCAGGCGGAATCGAAATTTCGCATCAATCGCGCAAGCCCGCCTAATTACAGAAGGGACGTATTCTGTCTCTTATATGATTTAATATTTTAGGATTCATTTATGGTTTTGACTTTTATGCTTTCTTTATTCTGAATTCTGTCTTCTGACTCCTATATTCTGTTTTTTCTCTTTTCTCTGTGCCCTCCGTGGCAGACACGGAGATTTTCTGTTTATAGTAAAAAAATCAATCAAAAAAACATTAATTATGCAAAACGAACCCAATTTCCGAAATGCCAAAAATTGCTATAACATCAGTAATGACAATAACTACGAACTATGAACAACGAACTATGAACTATCAAAAACGAACCCAAACAAAGCCAATTTTATCCGCCTATGTGGCGGATAAAATTGGCCTGCCTGCCCTCGGATGTCGTTATCGGGGGAGCGCAGCCGAAGGGCCTTTAGTAACTAAAACACAGTTCTACATATCAGATAGTTTATGTCTTTTGAGCCAGTTTTTCACCCACTGCTCGGCCTGTTCTTTCCCCAGCACTTTCCCTTCCAACTGGACAGTATACATCTCTTCAGCCAGTTGTCCCAATTCAGGCCCCTGCACCGCACCTAATCGAATCAGGGCGTGCCCATCGAGCAAAGGCTTGGGCCGCAGCTCTACGTCGCCCAGCGCCTTTATTCTTTTCCGCAAACTTATAAGAGGTGCCGCGCTTTTGCGTTCGGCCTTTTGTATCGCTCTTTGCAGTTCATACAAGTCCCCAAAATATGGCTCGCTGACAATCAGCTTCAATTGCGATAAAGACATATCCTCATCAAGCAGTTTCCCTCTGTTGTCTAACAGGAATTTTATATGCCTGGTTTGGCTCCTGCTGAGTTTCAAACAGGCGCATTTCTCAATCGCGAATTCCGTCGAACAACCCGCAAAAAGACACGCTAAAGACAAAGAGAAATTACTCTTTTTTCGCAGTTGGGCCAGTACCTTGATTCCAAATTTTATATCTTCGGCACCAAAGCCGGGAAAAATCGCTTTCGCCAATCCGCTTTTGACAAGCAGTGACACGCCTGCGGAACGGTTTGGGCTGACCAGGATTGCCTCTAATTCCATAGCTATACGTTCGCCGCTTACCTTGGCTATACGTTTTGAATTACTGCAAATCGCTGAAAAGGTCCGCAGCTCAATCGCAAAACCGAGCTGGGTTGAAAACCGCACCGCCCGCAGCATTCGCAGATAATCTTCTCCGAACCGCTCAGCCGGCTTGCCGATTGTTCGTATCAGCTCTTTCTTGAGGTCGGCCCGGCCGTTGACGTAATCGATGACCTCCTTCTTCAAAGGGTCGTAGAACATTCCGTTGATAGTAAAATCTCTTCGGCTGGCATCTTCCGCCGCGCTGACAAATTTAACAGCAGATGGGTGTCTGCCGTCGGCATAGCCGGTTTCAGTTCTGAACGTCGCCACTTCCACCTGCTTATCGTCAATTAATACAATCACTACCCCGAATTTTGCCCCGACTTTTAGCGTCCGTTTGAACATCTTCGTTACATCTTCCGGATGGGCGCTTGTAGCAACGTCATAATCGCTGGCGGCCCTCCTCATGAGCATATCGCGCACGCACCCCCCTGCCAGCAAGGCTTCAAAACCATTGCTGCGGAGTCGTTTGATTATCTTTATAGCTGCTTCTTTGTTTGTCATTTGCTGCTCCGATGCAGTATGGTTACTACCATAGTTCCCCATTGTCTGCGCTCTATTACTTTTAGTCCGCCATACTGTTCCAGTAACTCTATCCGTTTCTCTGTCCTGACCACAACAATACCGTCAGGTGACAACTGCTCGGTTAACAAAACCAGCAATTTGCCCAATGGTGCATCATCTTTTGTTTCCCTCGAGGCCGCATACGGCGGGTCAACAAATATAAGGTCATATTTTCGCTTATAGGCCGGCGCACCAATTTTAAACGCATTAGCCCTTACAACTTTAGATTCTCCTGCAAAACCTGCCTTTTCAACATTCTTCTTCAAAGTCGCGACAATCTTCAGGTCTTTTTCAACAAAAGCAACAAATTCAGCCCCCCTGCTAAGCGCCTCCAGCCCTAAAGACCCGACACCGCAGAACAAATCGGCTGCGATTTTACCCTCCAGAAAACCGTAATTCCAAAGAACATCAAAAAGCGATTCCTTGACCCTGTCAGTAATCGGTCTCGACACGTCCGTCTTTGGACTGAGCAATTTCATCCCTCGTTTTGCACCTGCTATTATGCGCATCTCACATCACAACAAAAGATTTTGCATCTGCACTGCGCACCGGCGGAATTTATCGGCCGGCAACGTTACCGTCTGCCACTTCGGACTGCGCTGCTTCATAAACACTCGATAATCATCCAGCTTGACGGCGAAAAACATATATCTGTTTTCGTCAAAGTCATAGACCTCCCTGCCGTCAAAATCAACATCGATATTTTCTATTTTGTATGCGAAGACGAAGACAGCGGTATGCCCCTGACTTCCTTCGGAGAAAACCTCTTGCCACTTCGTCAGCCCGTCGATGTCCTCAGCCGTGACCCAGCATTCGAAGCCGGCTAACTTGGCAAAACTTGTCCCCTTGAAGGCCCTGCCCTTTACCTCTGCGATTATCACCTGCTGATTGCGCGGATATAAAAGGAAATCGAAGCTTTTAAATTTGCACGGTCCGCTTGCCTCGGCGGAGCGGGTCGAAGCCGGGAATTCCGCCCGCTTCTGCTCATCGACCGTAACGTATTGGATGTGATTGTCTATCAGCCAGCTTTCAAAAGCCCGCTCATAATGATTCATCGCGGCGAAGCGTCCCGCAGCCGGTTTGGCAGATATATCCTTCATCTTGGATTTAGTCCGCCTTTGGCGGATTAAGCTCTGCGAAAAATGCGTCTATTTTAATCCGTTTTTGCTTACTGGTTGTCATATCCTTAACCACAAGCTCATTGCTTTTGAATTCGTCGCCGAGAATAATGCTTTTCCTGGCATTTTGGGCCGCGGCTTGTTTGAGTTGCCTGCTCAGACTGGCGGCCTTGTAAGTGAAATCAGCCGAATAACCTTTTGCCCGCAGTTCTGCTGCTATTTTAACGGCGTCCTGCAGGGTCTGTTCCGGCTCTATGCAGGCGATAAAATAATCTATCCCTGTCGGCTTCGGCTTCAACAGTCCCCGTTCTTCGAGCATCAAACCTAATACGCAATCGCCCATACCGAATCCCGTGGCAGGTATCGCCGGCCCACCGAACTGCTTCAGCAAATCATCGTATCTGCCGCCCCCGCCGATGGCTCGCAGATCGCCTCGCTTGTCATAAATCTCATACACGATGTCCGTGTAATATGCCAGCCCTCTGACAATGCCCGGGTCGAATTGGCAATATTCCACAACTCCCATTCGCTTAAGCCAGTCGAACAAAACCGCGATTTTTTCGATGGCCTCGTTAATTTTGTCGTCCGGCTCGATCATCTTCTTGATGTCCGAGACTGCCTTAATCTCCATAAATTCCTGTATCTTGTCGGCCATCTTGGCGTCCGCAACCTTCTTGTTGAGCATTTGCTTGAATTCCCCCGCCGACACCTTGTCTTTTTTGTCAAGCACAGGATACAGCGCATCCAAACGTTTATCAGCTATCCCCATCTTTTCGAGAATGGCTGACAGCAGTTTCCTGCTGGATATTCTCACCACAATATCCTTTGGCGTTAGCCCAACTTCTCGCAGGTAATCCAAAGCACAGAATATCACCTCGGCATCAGCCAGCGCACCCTCTACGCCGATTATGTCAACGTTCCACTGGAAGAATTCACGCAATCTCCCCTTCTGTGGACGCTCCGCCCGAAATAGTCTCGGAACAGAAAACCACTTGATAGGCATAGGCAGCGAGCTGATTTTTTGATTTACCATTCGTGCCAGCGTAGGCGTGATTTCAGGCCTCAGTGCCAAATCTCTGTCGCCCCTGTCTTTGAATGAGAAAAGCTGCTCGATAATCTCGTCGCCGCTTTTTATCTGGTACATCTGCAGGTATTCGAATATCGGCCCGTCGTATTCCTCGAACCCGTTGCGCAGAGATACCTTCTTCCAGCCGTCGATTATCCAGTTCCGAACGGCCATCTCCTGCGGATAAAAATCCCTTGTTCCTTTTACCGGCGATATCTGCATGTCAATTCACTATTTTCTATCTACTATTCGCTATTTAATTTATAATGCGTTCTTTTACTGTAAAAGAGGCTAAATGTCAAAGACAAAGGTCGAAATAATATATCAGGATGACGATATCCTTGTCGTCAATAAGCCCGCGGGTGTATCGGTTACCAAAGACCGCACCGGCGCTGCCCAACTTAAGGATATTCTCCCGCCCGCCATCTGCGCTCAATTGCGCCTCGTCCATCGCCTCGACAAAGACACCTCAGGCGTGATGCTCCTGGCTAAAAATGTTGAAGCGCAGAGCAAATTCTCTGCTTACTTTGAAAAAAGGCTGGTCCAAAAGACTTATTTGGCTATCGTGGCCGGCTTCGTGTCTGACCGGCAAGGCACAATCGATGCGCCCTTAATCCGCGACCCCAAAAATACGACCCTTATGTGCATCGCCAAAAAAAAGGGAAAGGAATCGGTCACCAATTGGCGACTGCTCGCCGACTTCGGCAGAGTCGCCTTACTGGCGGTCCAACCCTTGACCGGCCGAACACATCAAATCCGCGTCCACCTGCCCAGCATCGGCTTACCGCTGGCGATTGACCCGTCATATGGCAGCAACATGCCGATATTTCTATCCGAATTCAAATCAGAATATCGGCTGGGCATAAACCAAATCGAAAAACCGCTTATCGAGCGTTTGACTTTGCACGCATATCAGCTTTTAATTCCAGAGGGGACTGAAAATCGGCCGGATTGTTTCATAGCTAAGCTTGACAAGAAATTCACCGCTTGTCTTAAAATGCTCACCAAGTATAACCCCAATGGCCCCAACGCCTTTCTCAAATCCGACGATTTCTCCAAAATCCTTAATGGCGAAGCCCTGTAAAATTGGCTTCGTTTGGGTTCGTTTTTGATAGTTCATAGTTCGTTGTTCATTGTTCGTAGTTATTGTCATTACTGATGTTATAGCAATTTTTGGCATTTCGGAAATTGGGTTCGTTTTGCATAATTTATTCATTTTGATTGATTTTTTCGCTATAAACAGACAATCTCCGCTGCCGAAATATCAGCCACAGAGAAAAAAAGAGAAGTAAATTATAAACAGTATTAATTGGTTATTGGTAACCGCTCATTAGTAATTCCTTTCAAGTAGACTGCCTCTATACAATTGGACGAACTTGCGCGAATGATGCGAAAAATCGGTTTCGCCTGGGGCGGATAAATCTCGTAACTCTATAAAAGGAAAGAAGTAAAAAAATTTTCGATTTTACTGTTTTTGGTGTGCAGGTAGCTACGCTTTTGATTGATTTTTTTAACCCATCTATGGTAAAACCTATCACCTACTTCCTGCCTTGATTTTTGCACCCCAAATTTGTCTCCCGAAAATCCTTGACAATCCAGATGGGTAAGTGGTAAAATGCTATTTATGTAAGTTCGCTGTTGTGCGGGCTTATAAAAGGAGAAGAGATCGGATCATTGTAGTAAGAGGAGGATTTTCATACTACGGCAAAATTGCAATGGCTTGGTTGCGTGACCAAGCGTTTAATATGGGAAATACCAAATAATAACCGTATGGGAACATAACAGGAGGACACTTATGAAAAAGATTTTATTACTTATCCTTTTAGTACTTTCTTTATTCATTACTAGCAGCTGCTGCTGCCACAGGCACCATAGACGCTGCGGGCACCACCACCACCACTACCACAATGAATGCAATGAATGCCATGAGGTAACTCGCTGAGAAGTACGCTGGTAGCAGATTTTGATATTATTGCGGAATTAGCAGGCTTGGCTGCGCAGCCAAACGCTTAATATGGTAGATCTAAGATTTAGCAGTCTTATCCTGTTTACTGCTCTCGCAAATGTTCTTACGCCTGTTCTCGCCAAGGGCACGTATATCTACCTGAGCGGCGGTGGACTGGGGCTCATTATTGTCATCGTGCTGGTGTGCTCGTGTTTCGCCGCCAGATGAAGCGGCTTATGGCGTTTTAAGACGCATAGCGGCAAGATCTCGTCGGATATAGATGAGCCTTCGGGCGGCGCCATCGAAGCGTTGCTGAATCTCGCACCACCCATGGCGTAAATCTGGGGACACCATACTTATTTTTTCCGAAATCCGCAATTTGAACTACCCGCATCTCCCGGCCTTAAGTTTCTGTTAAATTATCTATAAATCTTCCTCAAGACCATGTCAACTCTCAAAAACCCGTCTGCATCTGGAACCCAAGTCCAATTTTTACAACAAAAAAACCAGTGTATTGACTATTGCAACTTATATTTATAAACTACAGCCCAATATAATCTTAAGGACTGAACAAATGAGCGAACAGGTTATAAAAATCGGGCTTGTCGGATTCGGCACAATCGGGGCCGGGGTGGCAAAGCTGTTACTTAAAGACGGCGGTTCTATCGCGGCCAAGACCGGCCTGCGCCTAAAGCTGGCCTGCGTGGTCGATACCGACACTAAATCGGCCCGGCCGGTGAAGCTGCCTAAAGCTATTCTAACCAACGACTTAGATAAACTCCTGAAAGACGACTCTATAAAGATAGGCATCGAATTAGTCGGCGGAACGAAAGCCGCCAAGCAAATCCAGCTTAAGATGCTTCGGGCCGGTAAAGACGTCGTTACCGCCAATAAAGCATTGCTGGCCGAATATGGCAACGAGCTTTATAAAGTCGCCCGTGAAAATAATCGCTGTATCGCCTTCGAAGCAAGCTGCGCGGGAGGGATACCGATTATATCCGGCTTGAGGACTGGACTGGCCGCGAATAATATTATGGCCATCTACGGCATCGTCAACGGGACGTGCAACTATATCCTCTCCAATATGACCAGCAAAGACGAAGACTTTTCCGAGGCACTGAAACAGGCGCAGAAGTTAGGTTACGCGGAGGCTGACCCCTCCTTAGACCTCTGCGGCGGCGACAGCGCTCACAAGTTAGCTATTCTGGCTTCGATTGCATTCGGGTGCGAAATCTCGCTCGACGATATATCCGTCGAGGGCATCGAAGAAATTTCGAAGGACGACATCCGCTACGGCGGCGAAATGGGATATGTACTGAAACTACTGGCAATCGGACAAAAAGACAAGGCCGGCAGGATATCACTGCGGGTGCACCCGTCTTTTATCGCCAAAGACAATTCTCTTGCGCGCGTCGGCGGCCCATTTAACGCCATTAGTATATTCGGCAGCGCGGTAGGACAAGTAATGTATTACGGCCGAGGGGC
Source organism: Phycisphaerae bacterium (assembly GCA_028714855.1). NCBI lineage: Bacteria > Pseudomonadati > Planctomycetota > Phycisphaerae > Phycisphaerae bacterium. Next base: position 109,827 of record JAQTLP010000006.1, read on the forward strand.
TGGAATGATGCCCACCGCCAGCGCAGTCGTCGCCGACGTTATCGATGTCGCTCTGGGCAATTCCGCTACCACTTTTGACCATCTGCACCTGAAGCCTCGGAGCGAAACGAAGCGGTTAATCGAGAAAATCGGTAACCTCGTCAGCAGATTCTACATTCGACTGATGGTCAGGGACCAGGCCGGCGTATTCGCACAAATCGGCAAGGTTCTTGCCGTAAATTCCATAAGCATATCCGGTATCCTGCAACACGAAGGTCACGGCCCCGACAACACTATTCCCGTGGTTATTACCACCCACCCGACGCAACAAAGCAAGGTGAGCACAGCCATCAGAGGGCTGGATAAACTCAATACCGTTTGCAGCAAACCGGTGTGCATCCAGATAGTCGATATCCCGGAGGACAAGGATTGAAGGCCAAATACGTCATAATAGTTCCTGACGGCGCTGCGGATGAACCCCTGGAGGAGTTTGGAGGAGAGACTGTCCTCCAGGCGGCCGAAACGCCCAATATGGATAAAATCAGCATGCAGGGCAGATTAGGGCTTGTCCGGACGATTCCGCCCGGTCTCGAACCCGGCAGCGACGTTGCGCAAATGAGCCTGCTCGGCTATGAACCGCTGGAGTTTTATACCGGCCGGGCGCCGATAGAGGCGGTGGCGCGCAATATTCAGCTATCTCCTAATGATTGGGTCTTCCGGTGCAATCTTGTTACTTTTAGCGACGGCAAAATGGAAGACCACAGCGCGGGACATATCTCCACTGAAGAAGGCAGCAAGCTGATAAATGACTTAAACGAACAGTTAAGCGGAGAGAGCTTTCGCTTTTATCCTGGCGTAAGCTACCGGCACCTGCTGGTTTTCAAGGACGCCGATTTCGACGTTAAGACGTATCCGCCACACGACTATATAGGGACGGCGGTAGAGAAGATTTTGCCGAGAGGCAAGGGCGCCGAAATTCTTATCGATTTGATTGGCCGTTCGCAGCAGCTTTTTATCAATCACGACATCAACAAAATCAAAAAGGACCTCGGCGAAAATCAGGTAAGCTCCATCTGGCTTTGGGGACAGGGAAAAAGGGCCCGAATGGAAAGTTTCGAAAAGCGATTCGGACTCAAAGGGGCCGCCATCACCGCCGTCGACCTTGCAAGAGGTCTGTCAATGCTCATCGGCTTCGATTTGATAAACGTGCCGGGCGCTACCGGATTTGTCGATACGAATTATCAGGGCAAGGCATCGGCTGCGATAGAGGCGCTCAATAAGTACGACATTGTTTTTATCCATATAGAAGCCCCCGATGAGGCATCCCACAACGGCAGCATTGAGCTGAAGAAAAAAGCCATCGAGCAGATTGATAAATATATTGTCGGACCTGTCCTCGATGCGCTGCAGGGCTACGAAAAGTGGAGAATACTCGTTTTGCCGGACCACCCCACCCCCGTCATAAAAAGGGCGCACTCGGGCGGGCCTGTCCCATTTGCTATGGCAGGGACCGGTGTAAAAGGCATTTTGAACGCAACTTTCAGCGAAGCCAATGCTGCAAAATCGGGAATTAAAATAGAAAACGGCTCCGAATTGATGGAATATTTCTTAAAAAGTTAGAAGAATTGACAGGAAAAGCTAAGAAATGGCAATACTTGTGCAAAAATTCGGCGGAACTTCGGTTGCTAACGCGGAGAAAATTCGCCGGGCCGCCAAGAGGGTAATCAATGCGGTAAAAAACGGCTATTCGGTCGTGGTAGTCGCTTCTGCCCGCGGCCAGCAGACAGATGAGCTTATCGCCGATGCTCTCGAACTTAATCCGAATCCGCCAAAACGCGAGATGGACCAGCTGCTTAGCACCGGCGAACAGCAATCCGTCTCTCTTTTCGCAATGGCTCTTGACGCCGCAGGTTATCCGGCCATCAGTTTTACAGGCGGTCAGGTCCAGATGCTGACCGACAATGTCCATACAAAGGCAAGAATAAAAAGCATCGGGGCCGAGCGGATTAAAAAGCAGCTGGATGAAGGTAAAATAGTTCTTGTCGCCGGCTTTCAAGGCGTAGATAAGGACGGCAACATAACAACGCTCGGCAGAGGCGGTTCAGACACAACCGCAGTTGCGCTGGCCGCGGCCCTGGGAGCAAAGGAATGCGAAATTTATACCGACGTTGACGGGGTATATACAACCGACCCGCGGATATTTAAAGAGGCCGTGAAGCTGGAGCAGATTAGTTACGACGAAATACTCGAAATGGCAAGTCTCGGGGCCGGCGTTATGCATTCACGGTCCATCGAGTTCGGTAAAAAATACAATGTCAAAATTCACGTCAGAAGCAGTTCAGAAGAAAAAGAAGGAACAATAATTATGCACGAAGTACCAGAAATGGAAGGCGTAGTAGTTACAGGCGCAACTGTTCAGAAAGATATGGCCAAGATAGACCTTGTAAACGTAGACAATAAACCGGGGAATGCTGCAAGAATCTTCGCTTCGCTGGCGAAGGCCAAAGTAGTAGTCAACGACATTATGCAAACCGAGGTCAGCAGCAAAAAGGCGAACCTGTCGTTTTTAATCAGCATTTCGGATTTGGCCGCCGCCAAAGAAGCCATTGAGCAAATTAAAAGTGAGATTAATTGCGATAATGTTTTTGTCCGCGATGATATTGCCGAGATTTCCGTGGTCGGCGTCGGCATGCGGACTCATTATGGCGTGGCTGAGAAGATGTTCGGAGCTATAGCCAAGGCCAAAATCAATATCGATTCGATTACCACCAGTGAAATCCGCATCAGCTGCGTAGTGAGTATAAAACAGGCCGATGAAGCCTTAAGGGTCGTCTCTGCCGCCTTTGAGTTGGATAAGCCTTCTAAAGAGCGAACAAAATAAGGATTAGCGAATCCTTGCTGCCGCCTAAACGAAAGAAACCCGCTTTGGCAATGAGCAAACGCAGGCATTCCGCCATCTTTATCCTCTGCTTGCTGCTGGTAGCAGCATTTGTCTGGCTCGACCATAGCCCTATTAGACGCAGCCTGCAGGCCCAGCCCGAATCCGGCGAACAAACAAACAGCCGCGATTTTGAAAAATATCACGACAAAACCTTCACCGTATTAAAAGTTGTCGATGGTGACACCATTGACATAAACATACCTGACGACAAATACAATAACACAAGAATACGGCTGTGGGGAATTGACACGCCTGAGACCAAAAACACTAAAACAGGCGTTATGTATTTCGGCCCCGAGGCGGCTGATTTTGCCACGAAATCAGCCCTCGGAAAACTGGGCACTGTTTATCTCGAAGAACGTCGCACCAGAGACAAATACGGCAGGCTGCTTGCTTATGTTAAATTACCTGACGGCAGATTTTTGAATGAGGCACTGCTATCCGAGGGTTTCGCTTACGCGGATTTGCGCTTTCGCCACAGTCTCTACAACAAATACCAGCAGTTAGAAGCTGCCGCCCGCAGCCAAAAGAGAGGATTATGGAAAAAGGTAACTCGCGATCAATTACCCGAATGGCTCCAACGAAAGAAACCCAACCTGCTACTAAAAAAATGAGTCGTGAACCGAACTACGATGTCCTATCTGCTATTTTTTCGTTTTCTCAGCACAATTAACCCGCCTAAGCCGAGAATTGACAGAGTGTAAGGCTCGGGAACGAAGTTAGTTAGCTGAACTGAGGTGCTGTCATAGAGTACATCGAACGTCCCCCCACCGATGAAATTGACAGTGCCGATGGCATTACTGAATACACCGCTAATAGTATTGCCGGTGCCGGAGACTGTCAGGATAGTGAATATATCTGTCGGGGCGGGGATAAATTCCTCAAACGCCGATACAAAGAGGTCACCATCAAGGAAGGCGTCGCCTACGATGGCCAACTGGTCATAATCGGTGCCTAAAACTGTACCACCGATTTCGATTTTCAATATACCGGTATCGGATTGAACGTAGTCACCTGTAATACTTAGAATGCCAGGCGAAAGACCGGGGCTTACCATTCCGCTGTTTACGAAGTCCACGCCTGAGATATTCAGTGCCCCAATCCCGGAAATTGTCCCGCCGGCCGTATTAATGAACGTATCACCCGTGACGGTGACTATAGCTTCCAGTTCCAAGATGCTAAAGTCTCCTGAGTTGGTATGAGCCGCGCCGGTTTTGCCGAGAGCAACTGTTCGGCTGATATTTACTATGCCGTTGTTAGCCAGTCCAACTGAAAGCGTCCGAGTACCGCCGCTGCCCTCATTAACATTGACCTGTCCTTCGTTAGTAAGTGTGCCGGAGGTAACATAAAATCTTGAGTAATAGCCACTATCAATCGACTCCAGATTTATGACACCGCTATTGGTAAATCCATCGGCTGCTGTCAGCGTAGCATGCCCCCCGCCAAGACAGCCAAGAACCGTAACCGTCTGGTCGGGCGCGATATCACCGCTCAAGGTGCTGCTGCCACCCCGAACGGAAAAGCCGGCTGCCCCGGTTGAGCCCGGACCAATGTTCAATGATGAGTTCTGTATCATCAACTCACTGCCGGTAATCGTTCCACCGTTAAAGTTGAACGTAGCTGAATTCATACTGAATGCACCATCGACATCTAATGTTCCATCGTTCTGGCTGAATGTCTGATTGTTGAGCGAGATTGTCAACGTCTTATCAGCAGCAATATTTAAATCGGCGTTGTTTGTGTATGAACCGCTGGACTTTAGGAAAGTCGTATCGGCATTGATATTTACTGTGTTATTGTTGTTCAGATTTGCCCCAAGTGTTCGCACACCACCGGTGCCTTCATTTATGTTGATTTGGCCTTCGTTCGTAAGTGTGCCGGAGGTAACATTAAGCCTCGATTGATATGCACCATCGATTGAGTCCAGATTAATGGTGCCGGAGTTGGTAAAGCCATTTGCCACTGTTAGTGCGGCGTGGTTTGCGTAAAAACCTTGAATTGTCAATTGCCCATTTTGGGCAAAGGTATTTGTGTTAATGGCTGAAGTGCCTCGTACTGTCATATTGGCACTATTGTTTAGCGTGCCGGCACCGTCGTCGGCCCACGTGGAACTTTGCCAAAGCACATTGCCGTCCAGCAGCAAAGCACTATCTTCCACTGTCAGTGTTTTGCTGACAGCTGAAAGCGTAGCGTCGGCGGAATCCAAAGTAAAATTTGAAAGGGTAGGGCTGATATTCAGACTAACCGTATAGGCGCCGCCCATCGCGTTAATCGTAGCAGTATCGGCGGTGTCATCAGGAATCCCATCCGGGTCCCACAGAACTGAGTTATCCCAGTTGCCGGAGACCACAGAATCCCACGTATAGGTGGTAGCAAAGATCGGATGAGCAAGTGCTGCGAGCATGGCCACAGCAAACAGAATGGCTAACTTGTGACAAATGCAACATGTGTTGGGCGACGGCTTGATGCCTCGGTTTACATTGGCTCTCCAAGAGGTTGTGCCGCCCATTTTGGAACTATCGGCTAATTTCATTTTCCTTCTCCCTTTCTCTACAGGCTCTTTCGCAACAAAATACAATTGTGCCTCTACCGCGTTTGGGCTATAAAGCAACTAGCTTTTTGTGGGAGGAAAGCCTGGCAGAAAACAAACCAAACTCTCTCACCACTCTCCTTCTGTGAAACTATATCTTCTTTGTAACCATACCTCTTCGGTATAAAATATCAAGGAAAAAGGCTGATAAAAACAAGATTTTTTATGGAAAACTAAAAAAATGGTAACTGGCTTAAGACACGAGATTTGCAGTTTCAAGTAGCGTAAAACGCAAAGCGAAAAACTAAAAACCAAAGCTCAAAATACAAAACTAACGCGGCTAAAACAATTTTGAATTATGGCTTTATGCTCTTTGTTTTATGTTTTAAGCTACTTTTTCTTATAATCGCCAAGCCGCCTAAGCCGAGCAGGAAAACCGTCGCCGGTTCAGGAACTGTAAAGACCATATCATCGAGATTTACGGCCAACCATTCGCCGTTGTTTTCAAACCGAGCAAAATAAAAAGCCACATCACTTCGCAAACCGATAAACTGGTCTACATTCGTGTTGTTGTTAGTCGGGACTACAACCGAATCCAATAATACTCCATCAATATCGAAGATTGAAAGCGTAGTTGCCGTATAACCATAACCCTGGTCATTTCCAAAGAACGCCCCTAATTCGTAAATCGGTGATGAAAAAATCGCGTTGAGGTGCATGGCCCAAGTTGTAATTGCGGGGAATTTTGCGACTGTTGCAATGACGTTCGGAGGCGAAGTCGTAACATCACCTAAGCTTTGGACATCGTAAAGGAATATATCGTAGCCGTCATCTCTTGAGAATTCAACACCCTTATCAAGATAGCGAGTATTAGCAGCGGCACCTGATGGTCCATCATCAAAGCTGAGGGTTGTTGCAGAATAAATGAACTCAGAAGGGGACATCAACTGAATAATGTCGGCTTCTCCGACAACCGAGACGCTCAACAACGTACCCACCAAACATATAAGAATTTGTTTTTTTAACATCTGCTACCCCTTTCTTCCTTTTTGTTTTTCTAGAATGAAATTTCTTTTTGGTGAAAGCTTGGGAAAAAAGCTGTTCCACCACCACTCCTTTAGAAATAACATATCCGATTAAGGAAAAAATGTCAAGGGAAAAAGGCCTACAAAAAGCAGCTTTTTTTCGCGGAAATCAATAAATAGAAAGTGATACTACTAAAAATATTAACATGCCTTATGAGTTCTGCGATTAAATTTTCGCACCGCCAAGCCGCCTAGGCCGAGCAGGAAAATCGTCGCCGGTTCAGGAACTCCAGCAAGATATTCATCGCCCGCCGCCATAGCTGTAAGAGCTGACATATCAGGAAAACCTACCCCCTTCAGGGAATTCGCATAGTATGTCGCGCCGCTTTGCGATACCCAAAAAAACATATTTTCACCCGTTCCAACCGTGAACTCGGGCAGATAAATATCAAAACTGCCGCTGCCGACAAAATCCAATGTGAGTATGCAGGCCTCAAACGTCTGGGTACTACCTGTATAGTGACTCACCCGTATGCCAAGGTTACCACTTTTTTCACCGTAATCCGTAACGGTGAAAGCCCCGGCCGAAAGCGACACCCAGGCCAGGTTATACGTTGAACCAGGCTCGGTTTCTTCATACAAATCATCCGCAGCAAAAGGCCACAGATAGGTATAAAGGTAAGGATTCGGAGATGTCCATGGGACTGGGGCAAAGCTGACAGATGTTGGGCCGGCAACATCGAAAGTACCGCTTTTGGGAATGCCTCCCAGAGCAATACTGCCGCACAAAGCCGCAATAACTAATATGAAGACGTACCGTCTTTTCATCATTTTCCTCATCCTGAATAATTATAACTCTCTGGCAAAAGGTGCGGTCTTAATTTCAGCTCAGCAGAATTAATAATTAACCAGAACTTGACTGCATTTGGATTAAAAAAGAATTCTCACCCCATTGATCATTAGTATACCTGTTTCGAAGAGAAATGTCAAGAAAAAACCGATAAAAACAGGATTCTTTGCGGGAATTACGGGGATAAGCCCCAAAAGGAAAATTTTACAGATTGTATTCTTTTATCTTCCGATAGAGCGTTCTTTCGCCGATTCCGAGGATTTTGGCGGTTTTTTCGCGGTTGTTACCGGTCTTTGCCAACGTGTCAATAATGGCCTGTTTCTCAAGCTCACTGAGCGTGCGGTCCTGTTTTGGCCGGCCGGCTGTCAACTGCCGCACCTGATATATTTCGGGGGGAACGTCGGCCACATCGAGCTTTTCACGGTCGCACATCACTACCATTGTTCTGATACAGTTTCGAAGCTGGCGAATATTCCCGGGCCAGTTGAAAGCTGTAAGAATATTCATGGCTGCCTGTGTGATACCGGTAACCTTTGAGCCGGTCTCGGCAACAGCCTCTTCGATAAAATACCGGATAAAATCAGGTATGTCTTCCGCCCTGTCAGAGAGGTCAGGCAGAGAAACCCCGACCCCTTTGATTCTGAAATATAAATCCTGCCTGAACTTCTTCTGTTCTATAAGCAACGTCAAATCATGATTTGTAGCACTGATTATTCGCACGTCCACGACAATCGGCTTACTGGAGCCAACCGGATTAACAACCCCGTCTTCAATGACTCGCAGGAGTTTAGCCTGCATATTCAGCGGCATATCGCCAATCTCGTCCAGAAAAAGTGTTCCCTTGTCGGCTATTTCAAACAAGCCTTTTCTATCGGTTGCTGCACCGGTAAAGGCCCCTTTGACGTGGCCGAACAGTTCGCTTTCAAGCAGCGTTTCCGTTAGTCCCGCACAATTAACAGGCCTGAAAGGTTTATCGGCGCGTTTGGAATTATAATGAATAGCTCTTGCCAGCAGTTCCTTGCCCGTTCCGGAGCGACCCTCAATCAAAACAGATATATCTGTCGGGGCAACACGCCGAAGCACCTCAAATACCCCGTTCATCGCGGCGCTCTTGCCTCGCACACCTTCAAATTCGAAATCCCCAGCGCCCGCTCTGGCAACTTCAGTTCGACGGCGGGTCGCAGCAGAGACCTTTCTGCCTGCCTGCCCCACAAGCGTGCGAAGCTGATTAATGTCGATGGGTTTGACAAGATAATCGTATGCCCCCCGCCGCATTGCTTCCTTGCAGGTATCAATAGTAGCGTAGGCCGTTATCAGAATAACTTCGGTATCGGCATTATATTTCCTGGCCTGGCTGAGTATTTCCAGGCCGTCGATGTCACCGCCGAGTTTCAGGTCGGTAACAACAACATTAACCGTTTCGCTGCGAAGAATCTCCAGTGCATCAGAACCGTTGTAAACCGCAATCGCCTTTGCACAGCATTTCTGGAGCGCCTCGGCAATGCCGTCGGCGTGGTCATGCTCATCATCTACAACCAGAACTATGATGTCCTTGCTCATATATCCTTAATCGGCCTGAAGAGGCAGTTTTATCGTAAATAATGTTCCTTTGCCGGGTTCGCTGTCAACGGTTATTGTGCCATTATGTGCCTCGACTATTCTCTTTGCGGTGGCCAGCCCCAGACCGGTACCGCTCGGCCGAAAAGAACAATAAGGCTTAAAAAGCTCGGGCAGTTTGTCCGCCGCTATCCCGTTGCCGGTATCGCTAATCTGAATCACCGCTTTTTCTTTCTGCCTGGATGTTCTTATCATCAGTTCACCGCCGGTATTCATCGCCTGCTGTGCGTTAATAAATAAATTCAATATAACCTGTTTTAGCATACCTGCATCAACTTTGCAAACCAGCGGCTCACTCGACAAACCCTGCCGAATCGTTATTGAGTTACTGTACGCCTGGGGCGAATAAAAATCAACCATATCACTAAGCAGCTCATTGACATTGACACCGGCGAGCTGAAGTTCGGGTCTGCTGACGTACCGCAGAAAACCGTCAAGAATCTGCCCGAGTCTATCCGTTTCTTTTTGAACGACGGTAATTTTTTTGAGAGCTCTCGCTGCCGTCTGGTCGTTTTTACCCGGCCTTTGCAGTTCTTCGGCCGCAAGCTCAAGGTTGACCTTGATGGTGGAAAGGGGATTTTTTATTTCATGAGCAAGCTCGCCGGTTAACTTACTTAACTCTTCAAGCTGTTTGAAATGTTCGTTTTTACTCTTTTGCATCTATTTCCCCCGCATACCGTTTAAATCTACAAATTAGATTGTCACTGCCGCCCGGCATTTTAACTTTGCCCCCCGGCCAAAGTACCATTATTTTTTACTGTCGGTTTGTGCCTTTTCGCCCTTGTTAAGCTCAGCGAGAGCGGCCTTGCGGGAAAGTTTAAATCTGCCCTGCTCATCAATCATCAATAATTTCACAGGTATCAAATCACCCATTTTGCATACCTCTTCGGCGTTTTTGACGTAGCCGGTGCTTAGTTCGCTGATATGACACAGCCCTTCCACTCCGGGCGTGATTTCAACAAATACTCCAAAGTCTTTTACAGACACCACTTTCGAGTTTTCATATATCCGCCCCACTACCGGAGGCGTGGTCATCCCTTCGATAATATCCCTGGCCTTGAGGTGGCCGTCACCATCTATGCAGCTTATAAAAATAGTTCCGTCTTCTTCGATTTCAATCGTTGTGTCGGTCTGCTCCTGAATACTTTTAATCATCTTTCCGCCCGGTCCAATCACCTTGCCGATAAACTCAGGGTCAATTTCGATACTTATCAGTTTCGGCGCATACTTGCTCAATTCGGGTCTGGGCTGACTGATGACGCCGGTCATAATCTTCAAAATCTCCAGACGGGCTGTTTTCGCCCGCTCCAGCGCCTCGGCCATAATATTATGCGCAAGCCCTTCAGCTTTGATATCGAGTTGTATCGCCGTAATACCGTCAACAGTACCGGCAACTTTGAAATCCATATCGCCGTAATGGTCTTCCTCGCCAATGATGTCTGTCAGCAATGCATACCGCCCCTTTGCGTCACTGACCATTCCGATTGATATGCCAGCGACCGGTTTTTTGATTGGAACACCCGCATCCATTAAAGCGAGCGTACCTCCGCAAACCGAAGCCATCGAGCTGGAACCGTTCGATTCCGTAATATCAGATACTATCCTGACGGTATATGCAAATTCTGCCTCCGGCGGCCTCACGCCTCCCAGCGCACGTTCCGCAAGAGCGCCGTGTCCGATTTCTCTTCGGCCTGGCCCGCGAACCGGACGTACTTCGCCGACGGAAAACGGCGGGAAATTGTAATGGAGCGTAAAACTTTGAGCGTATTCTTCCATCAAACCATCTATAATCTGAGCATCCCGGACAGTGCCGAGGGTTACGCTCACTATCGCCTGTGTTTCTCCCCGGCTAAATAACGCCGACCCGTGCGTCCGCGGCAAAAAGCCTACTTCACAAACTATCTGGCGAACATCATTGTAACCTCTGCCATCGAGTCTTTTACCTTCCAGCAGCAGCTTGCGGACAACCTGGCCCTCTATCTTGTCGAAGATTCGTTTAAGCATCGCTTTGGTACATTTAGGCTCAGCACCGTTCACCGCCTCACAATATTCCGTGTTAAGCTGTTCAACTAATTCTTTAACAGCAGCTTTGCGTTCCTGCTTAACTGGTATTTGCTTGGATTCGTATAATTTATCTGCCGTCTGTGAACTAATTTGCGAGTAAAGCTCCTCGTCTATCTCCACAAGAGGGATTTCCTTTTCGACGCCGGCTTTTTCTTTGAGCTCCTCAATCATTTCACAAACCTGGACAATCGTTTGTTGTGCTGTTGCAATCGCATCAGCAATAACCTGTTCCGGCAATTCCTTCGCGCTGACTTCAATCATATTTAACGCTTCTTTACGTCCTCCAAGAAGCAGGTTCAGGTCGCTTGTCTCAAGCTGCTGATACGTGGGGTTGACCACAAATTCGCCGTCAACTCTGCCTAATCTGCAGGCGCCGGTCGGGCCCATGAACGGAATTTTGCTTATCGTAAGCGCAGCACTGGCACCTACCATTGCCAAAATATCAGGGTCGTTCACATTGTCTGCGCTCAAAACGTCTGCTATGATTTGAACTTCCTGAAAATAGCCCTCGGGAAACAACGGACGAATAGGCCTGTCTATCATTCTTGCCGTCAGAATTTCTTTCGTGCTCGGCCTGCCCTCGCGTTTAATAAAACCGCCCGGAAACTTGCCCGCAGCACAGTGCTTCTCCCGATACTCAACGCTTAGCGGGAAAAAATCGATTTCCTCGTTCCTCGGAGGCGCTGTTACCACAGTAACAAGAACAACGGTATCGCCGTACTGAACTACAACCGCTCCGTCTGCTTGTTTAGCAACTTTGCCGGTTTCGATGGATAACAATCTTCCCCCGATTTGCTTTTCTACTCTGCATACATCAAACATATACAAACCTCAATTATGGGTGCAAAAATCACACGTTACTTGTGCACTTTGGCTTTCGTACTCTTTTATTTCCGCAGGCCGAGCCGGGATATGGTTTCCTGATAACGCTTGACGTCTTTTTTGCTTATGTATTTAAGCAATGCCGCCCTGGTTCCGACCATTTTCAGCAAACCACGCCTGGATGCGTGGTCTTTTTTATGAATCTTAAGATGGCCGGTAAGGTAGTCTATCTTTTTCGTCAACAGCGCGATCTGAACCTCAGGCGAGCCGGTGTCTCCGTCGTGGAGCTTAAAATCACTGATAATTTTCTCTTTTTCCTGAACCGTCATCATCTTTTGGACAAATCCTTTCCTGAATACTTAATCGACAATTCAATAATCACTTAGACTCTCAAATAACCTCACAGAATATTATAAACCGTAAACGGGGCATTATAGCCAGCCATTATTATATTTGCAAGTCTTTTCTGCAGCAAAGTTTATTTAAGATAAAATCCTCCGTAACCAGTAAAAAAGGATGCTTTTTCCTGAAAAATCAAAAGGGCAAATCCTGAGAATACAGAAAAGCAGCGGCTTGACTTCTTCCGACAGGAAAGTTCGTATCTAACAAGTAACGTTAGTGGCTGATTATGGTTGATATTCTAAACACGGGCAGCAGCAGGGCTATCGCAATAGTCCCGATAATACTGCCCAAAATTACTATCATTACCGGCTCTATAAGAGCCATAACAGCCCCTATAGAAGCCTCGAGTTTTTTCCCGTAAAAGACCGATACCTTGTCGCAAACTTCACCGAGTTTACCGCTCTTTTCGCCGGCGCGGAGCATTTGGACAATCCCGGGGGCAATTAGGTGTTTTTCGTATCCTTCGCTGTCCTGCGAAATCAGTATCGACTCCGACAATTGATAACCGTCCCGAATTTTCTTGTCTGTTCCTGCCCAGAGCTGCTGGAAGTAGTAATTCTCACACGAACCTTGTATCACCTCTATAGTATCCAGCAGGCTCACGCCCGTATTGACCATTGTGGACATAATACGCATGCTGCGAGTTACGAGCGTGTCGACAAACATCGTGCCAAATACAGGTGTGTGGATTTTTAGATAATCTATCACCCGCCGCCCCATTAGCGTCCTGCCCCAGTAATATAATCCCATTGAGGCAAATACAATCGTCGTCAGAATAACCGTCATTGCCTGGAAATCCCCTAATATCTTGCTGAAACCAACAAGTATTTGAGTGATTTTGGGAAGGGCGGCACCTCTGGATTCATAGATTTTCATGAACCTCGGCAAAGCAAAGAACATCAGCGTCCCTGTCGCAGCCACAGCCATCAACGCCATTACAATCGGATACGTAAGGGCCCCTTTGATGCGCTTGCGGGTTTCGAATTCAAAGTTCAGATAGCCACTAAGCACCTCGAGCATTTCTACCATTTTACCGGATGCTTCCGAAGCCTTGACCATACTGATAAACATCGAGCTGAAAACCTTCGGATATGCGCTCAGCGTCTTCGACAAATTTTCACCGCCCTTGACCGCCTCTGCCACATCCATAATTATCATTTTGAGTACACCTTCTTCGGATTGCTCTGCAATAGCATCAAGAGCATCACTAAGCACCACCCCGCTGTCAAGCATTACCGCCAACTGTGTCGTGAACAGTATCAGATCTGTCGATTTAACCTTTACCGTATATAACGGTTGAGATCCATCTCGTGACCGGCCCCTCATATACTCCTGCTTCATTTGAGGCTCCACAGGCTTCTGTTTCTTACTTTCCTTTACAAAATCAGGTTTTTCTGCTGTATTTCTTACCGACACAATCATTTATTTGGCTTCCAAACTCTTATTTCCTGTTATCGGTTACTCGCTGTCCTCGCCGTCCGTTGTTGGGGCTGTTCTCAACACTTCTTCGATTGATATTATTCCCGCTTTTACCTTTTCGATACCATCTAATTGCAGAGGAACCATCCCGGTTCGCAGTGCTTCGGCTCGCAGTTTCTTAAGGCTCACCCGGTCATTAATCATTTCCTTGATTTCATCATCAGGCACAAACAGCTCATGTATGGCAATTCGGCCGGCACAACCAGTGTTCCTGCACTTCCTGCAGCCCACACCACGGTAAAATTTCTCGACCCCACCACATATACTTTTCACCGCTTTTCTAATACTGCTGGCAGCCTCGTACTCCGTCTTGCAAGCCGGGCATATCTTACGTACCAGACGCTGTGCTAAAACAGCAATCAGCGATGCGCTTACAAGATAAGGGGCAACGCCAAGGTCCAGCAAACGCGTCACGGCGCCGGGTGCATCATTTGTGTGTAAAGTTGACAGGACCAAATGGCCCGTCAGCGCTGCCTGCACAGCAATGTTTGCAGTGATGTTATCTCTAACCTCGCCAATCATTATGATATTAGGGTCTTGTCTTAACAAACTCCGCAATGCCGTCGAAAATTGAAAACCCACACCTTCGCTAACCTGAAACTGATTTATGCCCGCCATATTGCACTCTACAGGGTCTTCAACCGTGCAGATATTAACCTCATCGCTGTTTAATTCAGCCAAAGCAGCGTAAAGGGTGGTATTTTTCCCTGAACCGGTTGGTCCTGTTACCAAAACTATACCATTTGGAGATTGTATCACTTTCCTGAACAGCTGCAGGTTCTCGTAGGTAAATCCGAGAGATTCAAGACTAAAGAGAATCTTCTGCGGATCAATAATTCTGATAACCACTTTTTCGCCAAAGTTGCCCGGCATAACCGACACACGTAAATCAATCGGCCTGCCGTCCTTTAAGACATGAATACCGCCGTCTTGAGGCAATCGGCGCTGAGCTATATCCAGTTCAGCCATTATTTTGATACGCGAAACAATCGCAGCATGCATCTGATGAGGCGGGCATAACTTTTCATAAAGCTTGCCGTCGACCCTGTACCGGACACGCAGTTTCTTATCATACGGCTCTATATGAACGTCACTGGCATTTTCCAGCACAGCGTTGTAAATAAGGTAATTAACCAACTTAACAACCGGCGATTGGCCCGCTATTTCTGCAAGGTCGCCTATATCCGCTTTATACTTTTCTATCAGCGAAAAGTCTCCCAGTCCTTCCTCATCGATAATATCGTCAATGACAAAAACATTCGCCGACGGCAAATATGTCCCCAGCGTGGCCTTGATATCCTTTGTCGTAGCGCAGACTATCTGAACCTTACAGCCGCTTATACGTTCTACCTCATCTATCAAAAATACGTTTGTCGGCTCGTTCACCGCCACTGTAAGCTTATCTCCAACCTTAAACAGCGGCAGAATGACATGCTCTTCGAGAAATTCCCTCGGCAAAATATCGAGCACTTTTGCATCGCATATCTTCGGACTAACCTGGGCATAAGGCACATCGTACGCCTCTGCAAGCGCCGCGGCTATCTGATTCTCCGTACAATAATTCATCTCGACCAAAAGCTCGCCGAGCAGCTTGCGATGCCCCTTTTCTTTCTGTTCAGCAAGAGCACTATCTATCTGCTCTTGTGTAACAATACCGCGACCCATCAGCAATTGACCGAGCTGCGTCTTGTTTTCTGTTGCTATCCGACTCATATTTTCCCTCAGTAACCGGCAACTGGTTAAAATCACCAATCACCATCTTCCAATATCTGTTCTTTATGCAAAACTCTTTACCGCCTCGGTGAGTTCTGCGTAACACTCGAATTCTTTTTCGAGCCGGGTAATTTCCAGAATTTTCGTGACAGTCTCATCAAGTCCGGCCAACCTTATCTGGCAGTCGTTCTCGCTGCAGTAATCACGCACACACAACAATTGTTCCAATCCCACACTGTCAACAAACCCTACCTCGCTCATATCAAGTACAATGCCGGACTTGTGTGTGTCAATTATCCCGGTAACCGTATTTTGGAACATTTCGACAGAGTCGCTGTCCAGTTCACCCTGCAGTCCCACAACCGCAACATCGTTATAATTTTGTGTTTTAATCTTCATCTGACTAATTCCCCAACAGCAGAAATACCATATTCTGATAAATTACCGCTTCCATAAATCTCAGAAAATCCCTCCTGCATAATACCCCAGAGTTGATGAAGGTCACTGTTAATAAATACCCTTCCTACTTTCTCGTCAAACTGTGTGCCTAATCCCTTTTCTATTTCCGCTCGTGCTTCGTCTACAGTCATAGCGTCCCTGTAAGTGCGCTTCGATGTCATTGCATCAAAACTGTCCGCCAGTCCGACAATCTTGCCCACCAGCGGTATCTGCTTGCCCGTTAAACCGGTGGGATACCCCTTGCCATCAGACCGCTCGTGGTGATACAACACACCGGGCACAATATCACGCATCTGTTTTATTCCGCTTAAAATACCCGCCCCTATTGACGGATGTTTCCTTATGTCGTTCATCTCCTCCTCGGTCAGCTTGCCTTTCTTGCGAAGCACCGCATCATCTATTCCCATTTTCCCGATATCGTGCAGCAATCCGGTCAAATAAATCTTGTGCATCTCTTCTCTTTCCAATGGTTCTTCACCATCTATTCTCTCGGCAATCCATCGGGAGATAAATGCGACCCTTTCGGAATGGCCGCGAGTATATGGGTCCTTCGCATCAATACTGCTTGTTAATGCTTTTAACGAACCTATAAATAATTCTTCGAGGTCCCTGAACAGTTTGCCGTTATCGATAAAAATGGCACATCCGTTAGCCACCGAATTAAACAGTTTCGCATCTGTGCTGTCGAAGTCCGGCTTGTCGACTCTGTTTATCGCAACCATCAGACCTATTATGGAGTTTGCTTTTTCGCTCTGGCGGAGTGCTTCTTCCGCCTCGCTGCTTCCTTCGGAAGAAGGAAATGATTTCCCCTTCAGTCTGCCCCAGAGAGGCACAGCAATAATACTTTTTATGTTCGCTGGCCAGTTATATTTGAAATGCGAATCGACTTCGCTGTCCAGCAACGCCTCGTGCCCATTGTTTATCTCCCCAACTAATCGGTTTTTTAAAACACTGGCCATTTGTTCATTCACATCTATCAACCCCAACCCCGCAGACAAAACCAGCCGCTTCTCGCCTTCTACGGCCCTTTCCAGCAGTATCGCCATACCCTCGACGCTGACAATATCAGCCAGGCTGTCACAAGCCATCTGAAGAAAAGTAGCATCCGGTTCAGTAACTTTCATATTTGTGCTGAGTTTGTGAAGCAGCACCAGTTCCTCGTAGGTTTGCGCCAATTCATTGCTGACCATATCAATTTGCTTCTCGGCCTCCCCATCCGTCTGAAAACTCTCTGCCAAAAACCCGAGCATCTCGTTCATTATTTGCCCCTCGTCGCTCATCTCTCCTCGCTCGCGGCCGCGGTCAATCAAAGCTGCTCCGACAGCTACGCCGTCAGATTTCAGAACGACAGCTAAAACCTGATTGCCTTCGTCGAATCGGCAAACTCTATCCTCTGTCCCGGCACCGCTTCCCTTGTTGCTTTGTTTTATAACCTGCTGGCTCAACTTTATTAACTGCTCCTGATCGCTTTTGAATTTGCCGCCGTCGCACAGCAATATTACTTTGTTGTCAGCATTACAAACCGCAAAATTGACGCCGAGCTTGTTCGTCTTGCCGCCAAAACTTTTCAATCCACGCAATTGTAATGGACTTAAATCTTTTTCGATTGCATTAAGCATAGCTTCACCTGAAAGAACACATTATCACTTTTGCATTACCGATCTCTGATACAGAATATCCTCGATGCTTCTTAACAGCTCCTTGGGACTGAACGGCTTACTGAGAAGCTCTGATATCCCAAGCTCTTTCACTTCTTTATCTTCAACAGCGAAGCCTCTTGCCGTCAGCATAATTACCGGCATATCTTTTGTCGTTTCGTTCTGCCGAAGTTTCCGCACGAGTTCCACTCCCGTCATGCCTGGCATCTGATAATCCGTTACGATAATGTCCGGCTTCTCTTCACACGCCAGCTTAAAGGCGTCGTCGCCGTTCTCTGCCGATAGCACCTCATAGCCGTTATTACGAAGCTTTATAGTTACCACATGAACTATATGTATTTCATCATCCGCAACTAAAACCTTTCTTGCTGTCATCATTCTATCTCCAAAATATTCCTCGTATTCCAAACAATAGATGCTTCACGTTTTCGCTACCTCCGCAGTCGCCAAAGGCAGCTCAAAACCAAATGTACTGCCGACGCCGGGCTTGCTTGTAACGAACACCCGGCCGTCGTGCGTTTTTTCAATTATTTGTTTAACAAGGTTGAGTCCCAACCCTGTCCCCTTCGCTTGTTTCTTATTTACGCCGACCCTGTAAAACTTATCAAAGATATGTTCTATTTCATCCTCAGGAATACCGACCCCGGTATCAGTTATACTGACCCGTGCCAGGCCTGCGATTTCGTCAACCTCGGTTTCAATTTTTATCTTGCCCCCGCTCGGAGTATATTTAACCGCGTTACTAAGCAGATTAACAATGACCTGCGATATCATATCTTTGTCCGCATAGACCTGGTCGAAAACAATCGGCTTTTGTCCGATAATCTCGATGTTTTTCTCTTCTGCGTAGTTTTTTATCATTTGTAGCTGTTCTTCTATTAGTATTGTCAGGCTGACAGGTACCTTTTCTACCTTTATCAGGCCCGATTCTATCCGCGAAGTATTCAGTATGTCCTCAATCAGCCGGTTCAGCCTTTTCGCCTGGCTTTGAATCACTGAATAAAATTCTTTTCTCGTCTGTTCGTCGTCCGCCTCCCCGTCAACCAGCATTTCAGAGCAGGCACTAATGGAAGCAAGGGGAGTTTTTAATTCGTGCGAAACGTGGTTTACAAAATCGTTTTTCATCTGCGATACTTCTTTCTCGCGTGTAATATCATGCAGCACTGCAACAACTCCGCAAACCTGCTCCCCTTCGTCGTGAATACAGGAAACAATGCAGTCGAAAGTTTTTGGTTCGTTCTTGCCTGAAAAAACAATTTCGCGCTTGGTATGTCGTGATTTGTTTTGCTTGCTTTGATGCAGAAAATCTGTAAATTCTTTTTCACCAGCATTTGTTTTTTCACTACTGACAAGCTCGCTGATAGGTTTGTGCTGCAAATTCTTATAATCAAAATTAAAAAGTTTGCCCGCCGCCTCATTTGCCATCAGCAGCTTGTCAAATTCATCGATAACGATAACAGCGTCGCGGATACCGTATATAATCGCATCGGTGTTTCCTTTTTGCCTTCGCAGCAATTGAACCTTAAGTTGCAAATCCTCGATTTGCTTTTCGAGTTCTCCTATGTAACTGCTATTGCCGTCAAAATGTTTATTAATCGCTTCCCCCAGTTCATTTACTATTTTGCTGCTGTTTGGTTTGATGTGGCCCGATTGCTTTTCTCTGAGCTGCCGGGTCATGGATGTAATACCCCTAACCAGTCTCAGCCAATACCAGCCAAGCAAAGTCCCGCCTACCGCCGCGGCAATTGCAATAATAAAATATATGTTTGCTGCCGATTTCAAAATCATATCTCCGATTTTTTCTTAATCTTCAGTCGTAAATCCCAAATCATCTACATTTTTTCCTTTAGCCAGCAAATCGCCCAGCTTGCTGTGGGGTTCTATTTCCAGCGCTTTTTTATATGCTTGTCCTGCCTCGTTATCCAGGCCGAGTTGTTCATAACATCTTGCTCTCATAAGCCACGAAATGCCTCCGTTTTTCTCGTCTGAGGCCGTTTTTTCAAAGTTTTTGATTGCTGCGGCATAGTCCCCCATTGAATACTGGGCGCATCCTACAAGGGTAGTCGCATCCGCATCGCCTGGCTGCAAAACCAGCGCCCTTTCCCCGCACATAAGCGATCTCTCTGCCGCCCCTGCGCCCAACGCTGCCTGACCCATTTTCAACCAAATCTCAGCATCATCTCTTCCCTCGACGCTTAATTCGTTGTAGCAATTAACAGCTCTGTCATATTGAGCACAGTTCACACTGCAAAGTGCCTCCGCTTGCAGATATAATTTCTTTTGCTGTTCGTCCTCGCATTGCTCGGCCAATTCATTAAAAATCTCCGCCCCTTCACTCCACCGGCCGCTGAATACATAACAGTACCCAAGTGCTTCTGCTATGCTGCTGTCATCACCTCTCATTAGCATCGCCTCTTTGTAAAGCTCGATAGCTCGCTCATTTCCCCCCGCTCGCCACATCAAATCCGCTGCCGCAACCTTTAGCAAAACCTCTCTCGGCATAGCCGCTATTTTTTCTTCGAGCAGTTTTATCGCCTCTCCGGGTTTTTCCTGTTCAGCATATGTTTCGGCAACAGAAAGAATATAATCAACATTGGCAGGATTAAGCGCCAGCGCCTTATTGTAGTAAAACAGCGTCTGCTGACTTTGCTCCTGTCTTTCGGCCGCCACGCCAAGCCAATACCACCCTTCCCCAAGTTTTTCATCCAACTCAACTGCCAATTGCAATTCCTTTACCGCATCTGTCCCCTTGTCCTCAGTCAAAAGCAGTTTACCATACAGCAAATGGACCTGAGCATTATTAGGGTCGGCGGTTATGCATTCAGAAACAGCCTCCCTGGCTTCATCTAAATCATTATTCTCATACTTCTGCTGGGCCAATTTCAGCTTTATCTCCGACGATGCTTTATCCCACCGCTCAGCCGCCAGCTTTTTGTTCTGTGAATGTGTTTCACAACCGATAATGTTCAAACAAACAATTATGGCCGTCACTATTATTGCTTTGCGTAACATCTTTAATCTTCCTTCTTTATTTTGGTTTATTTCCTTAACCATTTTTCCGATTCTTCCCGTTCGATAACATCGAGCATAACTCTTTCTATCGTTGCCGCGCCGTCGGGAACGGTTTCGCGAATAATCCTTTCTTTCAGACGTAATGCCTCTATGTATGTCGGCCGGGCTGCAAGTGCCCAGTTCAAATTGTTCAATGCGGCTTCCTTTTGGCCTGCAAGGTAATATTCCACAGCTTTTGCATAGCAGTCTTCATAAATCCGCATTCTTGAAATCGAGCTTATCCCTTTTCTCGAACCATGAACAATTCGGCTAACGTCATTTGCTCTGTCTGCAGATTCAGATGCAAGGTCTTGCGGGTCATTAATAATATGCGGAGTTATCAATACGACAAGCTCTGTGCGGACATTGGCGTCTTTAGTTCTTTTGAACAGCCCGCCGACAATAGGCATATCACCTACGATAGGCACCTGTGCATCGGTATTGGTGAGCTGTTCCTTGAACAGACCGCCCATAATTATCGTTTCGCCGTCCTTTACCATTATGTTGCTCTTAATCTGCGTAACAGTTTTTAAAGGTAAATTACCATTAGCATCCAGTACGGTTCCGGTACTCAGTTCAGGGCTAATCTCCATACGAACGTACCCATCCTCGCATATAAAAGGCCTGAACTTCAGAATTGTACCGCTTATAAGAAAGTCCACCGAAGTTGTTGTAGTCTGACCTTGAGTTGTGCTGGCGGTGTAGCCTCTTTCTTCACCGATATTTATATAACCGGCCTGTTTATTTAATGCCATAATCTTCGGATTGGCAAGCACAGTCGTATTGGTAACTTCTTCAAGAGCGGTGATTGAAGCTATTACCTCTTCATTCGAAAATTCAGCAGTAAGGCCGGTTCCAGTCGGTGTTATCCCGCTTGTAAGACTTACCGCCATCCCAAAAGGCAACCCCACACCTGGGGTTGCCGTCATGCCGGCAATTTTTGTCCAGTCTATGCCGAATTGTGTGGTCTCGGAGAGTTCGGCCTTGAGAAGTGTAACTTCTACCAGTATCTGCTGCGGCTTTATGTCTACTTCCTTAATCATCTCTCCGATTTTTTCCAGCCTTTCAGGAAAATCGTAAACAACTACCGTATCTCTCATACTGGTCGTATTACCGCCCTCTCCGGCTTCGGTGTCGACTGCTGCAGCAGCAGTCGAGGTAACCTTACCTGAGTCACTCAGCAGCGGTGTAACTAAGGCTTTTACTTCGGCCGCGTTGATGTAGTACAACGTAAAAACCTCATGTTCCATTCGGTCCTTGTCTTCTTTAAGCTTCTTGTATTCCCCTTCGGCATAGACTTTGACCAGCTGACCTTCTTGTTCGTATTTGAAGTCCACACCCAAAATCGCGTCCATTGCCTCTTCGAAGGTCACGTTGTATAGACGCGTAAATCCCATTACCCCATCGACTTTCGCTGACGGCACTATATTCTTCTTATACATCGCCGACAAAACACGAAGTCCGTCTCTGATTTTACTGTCTCTATCGAAGGTAATTGACTGTATCGTTCCGCCCGCCGCTATACCTTCGCCGCTGCTCACGCTAACGTCCTTTGTGATTATGTTTTCTTTGGCCTCGGTTGTCACCGGGGCTTGCTCAACATCGCCAAACGCTGTTGCTGCTGTCACAGCCAATATCATCAGGATGCCTTGCACCGCAAAGCCAGATATGAGCAGCGCCATTTTGTTCTTGATTCCGTTTTTCAAACTTTTATTGTGACACATAATTTGTCTCTCTTTTTTTAATACTTTTTCATTTATCAATTATTGATTCTGGGCAAGTCTCAACGTTACTTCTGTCTCTCCGCACTTTATAGACACCACGTTTTCTTTAATTGCAGAGACCTCACATTCATATGTATAGATTCCGTTTCCGACAACCAGCTTGTCTCCTACCGACAGCAGCTTGTCGTTAATAAAAGCCTGAGGATTTTCGCCCTGCACTATTGCTTCCAGCCTCAGTTTTTCTGTAACTCGCTTGACTATATCTTCATTATCGTTTCCTTCGTCGGCCATCACCTCTCGTCTATCGTCAGCCGGCCTTCCCTCTCCGCCTCTCATAAAATCCAACCAGCTGCCCACGGCAAAAAAGTCTCTGGCAAGTACGTCATTGCGGCCCTCGACCTTAGGCAATTCCATAAAAGATATCTTTAATTCCGGGTTTATCTGACTCTCGTTCACATCTTGTGCCACTACTGCCGCCTTGGCGCTCTGAGGCCCTTTTCTCATAAGCACTCTGACCCACATGAAGACCATTACTGTGATTAAACAAACCGCTATGGCGGTCTTTTTCTTCTCCGCTGCCAATCTGTAAAAATTCCTGTTGCCTCTATTACCGCTGTCCTTCATGTCCTGTTTCATACCTTTCTTATCTCTCTTTCTGCTTGTCTCATCGTCAGGTGGTTATCCCGCTCGGGCCTGCAGTGAGCCTGTCGAACCATTTCCTACCCTTGTCCAGCCTCCGCCCTGTAATAAATAACCGCATTTGTCTGCACAACCACTTCGCCGCCGAAATCATTATCATTCACAAGCTTTACACGTTCGATGCGAACCAGCCTGTCTAATCCTTGCACTTCTCTATAAAATTCGAATATCTGCGACAGTCTGCCTTTACACTGCATATTTACTGGCACGCAGTTCAAATCCCCTGCTCTTACTTCTTTGCCGGGCTGAATCATCTGTCCCTTAAGATTATGCTCATTCATCAAGTCAGTGATTTTTTGCATAAATTCGCCAAGCTCTCGTCGCGCAGGTATTTGTCGCTCATAGTTTCCAACCGCTGCCCGCAGGCCAAGCAGTTCTTCTCTGGCTGCCGGCATCTGCCGGCTTTCATCTAAAGCCTTTGAAACAGCAAGCATCCGCAATGCGTAGGCCTGCCTGAGAAATTCCGTTTCTCTCTTCAAAGGCAGATATCTAAACAGCACGAATCCGCAGATCATCACTGCCGCGGCTGCAAATATCGCTATTTGTCGTTTTTCTCGAAATCGTATCACAGACCTGCCGCCTTCTCCTTTTGTGCTTCTTCTGTAAGTTCATCCGCTGCTGCAGAATAAAATTCCTCTTGCCTGTAATTCGCCAGATTGCAGCTTATTTCAAATTCACTCACCTGAAATTTCTCTCCACCGGCACCGGCTGTTGTTTTCATCTCTTTGTTGCGAGTAAACAATGGTGTAACCTGAGAAAAATAAGGCGAGTCTTCCAGATTGCATATCAATGTCGCTACTCCGCCTCCATCTGACGCAACACCATTTATCAACACCTTAAATCTAACGTCGCCGGGCAGTGACGACTCTTTACTGCCAATATTACCACTGGCCGCTCTAACCGCAGAACGGCTGCTTGTTTTCTCTTCCCACCTGTTTCCGAACTTCTCGGCAATGAATTCGACTTTGCTCAACACTATCTTTTTATCAACCAAAAAGCTTATCTCAGCTAAAACATTTGCAACGTTAATTCTCGAATCAATTGCTTCTATAGTTCTCGCTTTTTCCTGTAATTGGGCCGTTTCGCTTTTAATCTCGGCGAATTCTTGTCCCGCACTTTTCACGCTCGCCGACTCAATCTCCGCCTGGGCAAGCTCCGCTTCGGCCCTTGAAAGCGAATGCGTCGCAACAAAATTCCACACCAATATCGCTACAAATATACCGCCTAAGCCGGCATATTGTGTGCGGTAGCTAATCCGCCGCTGTCTGCCGTTTTTATACCATGTTGGGAGAAAATCAATTTCTTTCATAATTTCCGCTGGCCTTCCCAGCCCTTAAGACTGAGCCCAACTGCTACTGCCCACTCACAAAGTAAATTTCGTCTGTTACTGTCAAAATTCACTTTCGTACCATCTAAGATATCTAAGCCTTTCAACGGCTGTGCAATCTCAATCTTTGCGGTCAGGTGCCGTCTCAAAACATTCAGCAAAATTCTTTCGTACGCTTCTCCACCGGAAAAAACCGCCCGCTCAACATGCTTGCCCCTGAATGTCACCGTATAATATCTTAGACACAGCGATATCTCTTTTGCCAGTTCCTCGGCGGCTGCCCCGATTGCATCAGCCATTACCTGCTGCGTCGATGTATCAAGAGCGCTTCGACTGAGTACTTCGACGGCGGACTGCTCAGAACGACCTAACTGCTCAGCCGAATGACCGCCCCAATTCTCTTCCGCTTGCGGAATCGAATCAGAGTTGTCTCCCACCGGCGGGCTTAACTGCGACACACCAAGACCTGCGTCCGCCCTTAGCATACTTTCCATCTGCAGCTTTCCTCGAAGTATCTCGGCTTCGTCGATGCTGACACCTAATTTCGATGAGATTTCGCTGTTAAATTTTTCCCCGCCAATCGGTATCTGCTTGGTAAAACTAATTTCTCCTCCGCGTCCGAACACCACCGTCGTGAACCGGCTGCCGACATCCACAAAAACAACCGTCTGCTCTTTGTCCTCCTCGCGCCGGCGCGACCTCTCAAAACTTCTGAACAACGCACATGGAACCGTATCTATGGCAACAGGTCTAAGCCGCACCTCTTCGAGCATCGCAATATGGCTTCTTATTGTTTCATCGGATGCGGCAAACAATATCAGCTCATTCTTAATCTCATCGCCGCACTGAACATTCCCGGCAACCAAATAGTTAATTATGTCCTTCTCCGGGTCCATCCCGAAACGCTGACCGGCTTCTTTTTTCAATGCCTGCTCAATCTCGTCCGTTTCCGTCTCGGCCAATCGCAGACTCGTTATTTTTAATTTCTCACTTGGAAGACAAGAGACAACGTTCCGTCCGTGAAACTTACCCTCCGCCAGCATTTTCTTTATCGCAGAAATAATAAAGCTCCTTCTTGCTTTTTCATCACCGTTCATACCCCTAATATGGACCTTATCCGCTGCAAGGATACTTATATGTTCCCCGCTCATCACCAGCTGAATCATCTTGATAGAATTGTGACCTATGTCCAATCCTATCGGCTGCAGACTTCGCGTTTTTAGTTTCCAGCTTACCATTTACGTTTTTCCTATCATCACTCAATCGAGATAAAACCTGTAACGGGTTCTACCCTTATGGTCATACTAAAGTCCCCTGCCGCGATGCTGATTGTCCCGCTGTTTAACGCTGCCCCGCTTCCGCTGTAAGGACTGCCAAGATAATCGAACGTAATCGTATCACTCGAATCAAAATCAGCACCGTCGATAACAACATTTTCCAGTCTCGAATCACTGCTGAAGGTCATTCTGTAAGGTTTCTTCGTGACAGGGTGCGTAAGTATTATTCCGTCCGCGTCGCGGATTTCGTAATAGCCGCCGCCCGGACTAAAAAACACCGAATAATTCTCCTGCCTGCTGATTGCCATACTTTTGGTATATTCCAGGTCCGCAGCAATCACATTCGCCGCAGACCGAATCTGCACACTGTCCATAGAGCCTATCATTGGCACAGCAATCATCGCTGCTATTGCGATTATCATCACCACAAGCAAAATCTCCACCAAAGTAAAACCGCCGCCCGGATGGCGAATCCTCCGAAGCCGGTGTCGCAAATTAGCTGTCTTTTTTTCTTTGTCTTTGCGCACTATATCACCCTTTACATCAGTTCTTTTTTCGTCCTCTTTAAGATGCATCTTTACCTCGATTTTCAACGCTTACATTGGTTTCCCGCCATTTAACCATCGCTTTTTATCGGCCTATATCCGCAAGTGCAATATCAGCTTAGTTTCTTCACATCACTAAAGTCAGAAACAGTAAAACCGACACAATCGTCAAAATAAGGTAGGAAAAAATCAAACCATTTCTATGCTTTTGAAAAGGCGGGAATATGCAATTTATGTCTTAAGCTCGAGGATTTTTCTTTGGGATTGCCGCAAAGGCCGATAAGCACGTCGGCTTTAAGCTGTCCGATAACGCGACCTTAAGGCCTTGCGATGCTTTTGAAAAACGCCCCAGCCACAGGACTCCACCTTACAGGATCGACACTTGGCCAGGTCGTAATTTCTGTCTTCGACGGCGCAGCGGTTATAACCATACGACCGGCGCCTGTAAGCAAATCTTTGAGGAACAATCCGCCGGTTATGTTGACGTCGCCGCTGTTTGCTAATCTTACGTTAACAATAGCAAGGCCATTGACACGCAGGTAGCCGTCTGTTGCTACTATCACATTGCCGGTTACTAACATCGCCGGCAAATTTTCTCCTGCCGTAATGACGTTTCCGTTTCCTGTTATTGTCAGGTTGCCTTCAACAATAAGCATGCCTTCGATTTGGACATTGCTGGCTAATTCCAAATTGCCGTAGTAATAACACACCTGCGAAGAGCCGCCCAGACTATTGCTATCAAGAGTATTGGCATCTATGGTTTGTACAGAATAATGCGAGGTAAAGTCCCCCGCCGCAACTTGCGGCCAAGTCAGTGACAAATCCCCCCTTGCCTTAAGTCGCCCTGTTAAGATTCCACCTCCGGCTAAACCATTTGCAAACACATCGCCGTAGATTGTGCCGCTGTTTGCTAATGTGCCGTTACAATAGACATCACCGTTGATTGTAACATTGGGTACGATTAATATGCCTTTTTCTACCCAGAATGCTATGCACGGGTCGAGTCGCAATTCTGCCTCTAAACGGCTGCGCCCGATTCTTTCGCCGTTCTTCTCTCTATACGCATCACAAATTATCTGATAATTACATTCCCCATTTGCATCTTGAGCCACACTTACATCGTAGAAATCTTCGCTGCCGCCCGTTAATTGCTGACCGGTAACCGCCCAATTTCCCAAATAGGTATTGTCATTGAGTATCAATCCCCTGGCGTATTCCAGCCCAGATTCCGCCAGATAATCCATTTGTGTCCGAAGTATCATATTCTCCCCGCAGGCCAGCTCCACATCGCTTCGCGACAAAAAGCTCAGCGACAAAATCGTTATTGCCATAACGATAAGCAGCACAACAAATAGTGCCGACCCTTTTCTATTAGTATTCTTCATATCTAATCGTCATCACTTGCAACAGCATCGCCCGCAGTGTTCAGCAGATTTCCTGCCCAGCCGCGCAGAGCAGCGTTTATCTGGTACCGGCGGGTAGCGATGTCTTCAACAATATCGAATGAAATACTTACAAATTTTCTTTTCATCACCAGCAACGACGGCTCATCAAATTGAAATTGCACATTACTGCACTGGGCAATCAGCACCACAGGGTCGGCGCCGGGATCGCGAAGCTGCAGTTTGCCGTCCACAGCTTCTATATAAGTTTGTTCACTGCTATCGATTACGTTATCGCTGTTATCGTCCGACTTCCAGATAGTAATGGAAGTAGCTGTATCGCCGCATATAAGTTTGCAGTGGCGAATCAACTCCGAAATCCTGACGCTTGCGAAACGCACCTGTGCTTGTTTCTCCGCCATATCGTTTGTAGTTTCATTCACTGCCCCGAGGGTGTAAGCTAAAGTGGCCGTAGCAGCAAGAACTATACTGACAACCATCAATGCCATCAGCAGCTCAACAAACGTAAAACCATTTTCGTTTCTCTTTGCTCGCATCCCGTTTTCCCAATGCGTTACTTGCTTATAAGCCGTTTTATAATTGCGATTTCCTTCCCGTCATAATTTACCTGTACCGTCGCGAGAATAAATTTCGCTTCCTCAGTCTCGTCTTCTTGCGGCACCCACACATCCGCACAGGTTACTTCCCTGCTGAATTTGGCATAATTCAAATCGGTAAACTCTGTCCTGCTCGCATCCTCTACGTGGCCTTGTTCCTCGGCGTAATTGTAATTATCTACAATATTAACATCGTTTAAGTGGTCGGAAATTATTTCCTCCATCAAATCGCCTGCCAGTTTCGCCCCCAGCGTCCGATGCTCACCTTCAGCCCGAACCGCCAATCCGCTGGTAAATGGAAGCAGTATTCCCGCCGCGGCAATACCCAGCACCAAAGTGGCTATTGCCGCCTCAGCCAATGAAAATCCCTTTCGATTTCTCCAGCTTCGTTTTTTCATTAATCAATTATCAATAGTAAATAATAAATTAAAAAAGCCGACCCGTCGCAGGCAATCGCCTCGGCAACGGTCAGCCGGTTGTCCCTTTTCGATTACTCAGTCGTCTATTGACTCTTTACAGAGCCGCACATGCAGCATCATTGTCGGCCTGAAACATGCCCGTCTTCGTATCAAGCCGCCATCCTGCCTCCCCGGCCCCGGCCGGCTCTCCATCAAAACGGATTGTTTTAAGACCGTTAAATGGATTCGTTGGTATCCGCTCAACATACGGACCGTGCTCGCCGACTGTTGTTGTCATAGCTGTTTCAAAACTTTTGTATGAATCCGCAGGAGGAAGAATATCTTCGTGCTGAACTCGGTATAAATCTATCTGAATACGCATTGCTTCAAGCCCGTCAACCAACCCGGAAATCTTTGCTTCTTCGTTACTCGCTTCCGTAAACTGCGGACTAATCATCTTCCCGGCTATGCCCAACACAATTGCCACGACCATTACTTCGACATACGACAAGCGAATATTCTTTTCCATACCCCCCCCCATACTCTTAAAAAGGGCTGACCAACTCTCGGCCCTCGCCCAGGGCTGGTCAGCCCGGTTATCTGTCCCTCAACGATTCCGATTGTTACAGATTAACATGGTTCGGGTCATCGCTATCATCAGCCTGGAAAAGCCCTATATTGGCACCGGTAGTAACAAGGTTCCAGCCGTGGCTGTCATCTCCTGCCGTTCCATCCTCATCAATAGTGTTCAATTCATTGAAAGGATTAGCAGGAATCTTCTGCATATAAGGCCCATAGGCGCCGGCCGCATCAGCAGCGCCATCGACATCAGTTCGACCGGTTAAAGCAGCTGCAACGGCGGCGGTACCTGCGCCAGGCAGGGCGCCATTGTGCTGAGCCTTATACAGCTCGATTTGTCCGCGCATCGTTTGAAGGTTGCTGAGCAATGCACTCTCTTTAGCGTCCTCGCTCGCGTCCGTAAACTGAGGAATCACAATGGCCGCAAGAATACCAAGAATGACTACAACAATCAGAATTTCCACTAATGTAAAACCGCTTTTCGCTTTCATCTTTTATCCCTTTCTCAAAATAGAAATTTCACTTTTTTCATTCAAACTATCGTCTTAATCAAAGCAGCACTTGACCACACTTAACCTTCTCTTGATATCGTTAACCCCCTCCATAAACAAGAAATGTCAAAAATCCCCCCAAAATACTTCTAAAAATCTCCTTCCGATTCTTAATTAACAATAAGACTTACCGCTCACGTCCTAAAACATTTTAGTTTGCCGCGTACAAAACTATATGACTGTGTCCGAATAAAAATATATAAAATAAACGCCCCAATGCCAAATTTTAAGGTATGAAATATCGGATGTGGCCGGATTCCCCCCAATGCTGCCGCCCCAGCTAACTAACAACTGATATAATCAGGCATATTTTCGATGTGTATTTCTCTCTTGCTCTTCCCCGCGTGAGAAAGCTCGACCCGAATGTAATCTATGTTCTTCAGCGCAGATTCGATTTTATCAGCCCATTCAATCAGAACTGCCGACCCCGGCTGGCAGTAATCATCGAAACCCAGCATCTCGAATTCAGAAATAGATTCCAGCCGGTAAGCGTCTATATGATAGATATCCAGCCGGCCCTTATATTCATTGATTATAACAAACGTCGGGCTGGTAACTTTTTTACTTTCCGCCGCCCCCGCGCCGGACGCAATCCCTTTGATAAGATGTGTCTTGCCGCTGCCCAGCGCCCCGCACAAAGCTATAACCTCTCCCCCTTTTAACTGCGAGCCGACCTTTCTGCCAAGCTCTATCGTCTCCTCCGGCGAATTCGTTATTACATCGATAGTCATCTTAAATCATAAATCGAAAATAATAAATCACTTCAGGTGGTCGTACCCCTTCGCTTCCAAATCTCTAATCTGCCCGTCCGGCATTTTTATCTGCATTTTTTTAGTGTCGGTGATTGTTCCAATTTGCGTAATCGCCGTCGTCCCGCCCCACTGCTTCAGTAGTTTCCGGTATTCTCCTTCAGAAAGAGTAAAGAGCAGCTCGAAATCTTCCCCGTCATTCAGCGCGGAATTCAACGGCTCCTTGCCTTTTTTCGCTTCATCCGATATCGGAATCTGCTCCGCGTTTATAATGGCCCCCACTCCGCTCTGCCGGCAAATCCGGTTCAAATCGCTGCTCAGCCCGTCGCTTATATCAATCATCGAATTTACCGCCGCCTTTTTGGTTATCTCCAGCGCCTCTTTGACCCTTGGCTCGAACTCCAGATGTTTTTTAACGCCTGCCCCGCCCAGCGTCCCCGTAACGCAAATCACGTCCGCGAATTTCGCGCCCGACCGCTTTACAGGTTTGCCGCCTCCCGGCTTGCTGAGCATCGCAACATTTATTGCCAGCGCCTCCTTCCCCTTCCAGCTCGTGATGTCCCCGCCTACAAGCTCGCAACCAAATTTCCCGCCCGCCAGCACTATCCCGCTGTGTAGCTGCTTTAATTCTTCCTCGCCGAAACCTCTCGGCAGCGCAACAGAAACAACCGCAGCGACAGGAATTGTCGCCATCGCCGCGCAATCGCTTAAGCTCACCGCCATCGCTTTATACCCGACCTGCTTTAGAGTTGTTTTCTCCAGCTCGAAGTGCACCCCGTCCAGCAGCATATCCGTGGTAACAAAAACCGACTCCTCGCTCCATCGGATTTGGGCCATATCGTCCCCAATCCCTATCGGAAAATCTGCCGCCGCCAGCTTGCTTTGACTGGCAAACCACGCGGTTATCTCATCTTCCCTGCCGTTCATCGCTCTCCCAGCCGCTTATTCCAATACGCAATTTGCTCCTTTGCCTGCTTCACCCCGGCCGCGCCCTCCGTAACGTATTTACTCACAACCTTGCCCGCGCCTAAATGCTCATACACATCCGCCTCGATTGCGCCGCAGTGCCGCTTAAATTCATCCAGAGTAATCTCAGCCAATTTCTTGTTTTGCTTTTCGCACTGACAAACTAACGTCCCGACAATGCCGTGCGCCTCACGGAAAGCAACGCCCTTCCCGACCAGATACTCCGCCAAAGCCGTAGCATCTAAAAACCCTTCGTCCAGTCCTGCCGAGATTTTCTTGGTTTCGAATTTCGTATGTGAAACAATCGCGCCTGCCGCATCTAAGGAAGCCTTGACCGTATCGCTCGCCGCAAAAATATGAATCTTGTCCTCTTGCAAATCGCGGTTGTAGCCCGATGGCTGTCCTTTCAAAATCGTCAGCATCCCCATCAGTGAGCCGTAAACGCGACCCGTTTTTCCGCGAATCAATTCCAGAATGTCCGGATTGCGCTTTTGCGGCATCATGCTCGACGACGTGCAGTACGCCTCGTCAATCTGAACAAAACCGAATTCGCTGGATGAGTAAATTATCCAGTCCTCAGCCAGGCGCGATAGATGTGTCGCAATAAGCGCGCAATCGAAAATAAATTCGGCGCAAAAATCTCTGTCGCTGACCGCATCGATGCTATTATAGCTTGTTTCCGCGAAACCTAACTGTTGTGCTGTGCTTTTTCTGTCTATCGCCAGCGTTGACCCAGCCAGAGCGCCGCTGCCTAAGGGCGAAACGCTTAAAAGCGACTTGCAGTTTTTCAGCCGGATAAAGTCTCGCTCTAACTGCTCCACAAAACTTAACAGATACGATGCAATAACAATCGGCTGTGCCCGCTGAAGGTGCGTATAGCCCGGCATCACATCTTCCGCATATTTGCCCGCCAGTTTAACAAACCCCTTTTGCAGGCCTGTCACTTTCGCCCGCAGCGCATCAATTTCGTCTCGCATCCAGAGCCGAATATCGGTAGCGACCTGGTCGTTTCGGCTTCTGCCGGTATGAAGTTTCTTGCCTGCTTCGCCGATTTTCGAAACCAGCGCCGCCTCTATCGCCATATGAATATCTTCGTATGTCTTGTCGAATTTGAACCGCCCCGCCTCGATTTCCTGCGATATCTCAACCAGACCATCCTTAATCTGTTTGAATTCTTCTTTGGTAATCAGCTTCTGCTCCGCCAGCATCTGCGCATGGGCAATCGAGCCGACGATATCATATTTGTAAAGCCGCTTATCTACCGACAGCGACTCTACGAAGTCTATAGTGATTTCGTCCGGCTGCCCTTCCAGCCGCTTTTCCCAGCTTTTCTTCTTTTCATTGTCCATAACTTTCGCCCCGACAAAAATATTATTAACGAATTAACTATACGCCCCGCCCCCCATTGTGTCAACCTTTCTGTTGGCACCTATGCGGCTCAAAAAAAGGACGGCTGACATTTGTCAGCCGTCCTTTTATCATTTACTAAATTACCATTAACTATTGGTGTTTAACCACGAGCCCTATAATCATCTGACGGTTTATAGAACTGGAGTAAGTCGCGCTTGGTGTCTCGTTAGCGCCCGTAGCTGATTTATGGCCTGTTACACCGGTAACAGTTCCGCCCATTGTCTGGTCGTTGCCTTCGGTGAAGCCGTTGTTGAGCGTGTATGAGCCGGAATTGCCGCAGGTGGCGCCGAGAATAACCATATCACCGCTGCTTGTCGCAAGTGAAGAGGTAGTAACCGGATTACTCGTGCTTCCACCAGTACCGGTTGCTCCGGTAGATGTCGTCTGGTTGACATTTGAGAAAAATGCACTGGAGTATCCGGCGCTACCCGGTGCGGTGCCGCTCCATGTAGGAGTAAACGTGCTGCTGCTCGCTGCAGCTACGTCTGTCTCCTTAAGAATAAATATCGCGGCATACGCATAACCGCTGGCGGCGTTGTAGTTATATTCAAGCACCTTGGTCATTGACTGACCGCCATATGTTACAGCGCTGAGATTCATAGTACTTGTGGACTCGGCGTGTGCGATGAATATCAAAGCACGGTTGGAACCCGATTCCTTTGTATGAGATGTTCCAGTTCCCCACGAACCCAGGAGACTGACCGGACTACCGCCTCCAGCTGCGGTGGTAAAGCTCCACACCGTTCCTGTGGTCGTGCCGTAGTCGTTTTTCTCATCGATGCGCCAGTAATAGGTCGTGCTGGCGGTCATTGTTCCTGTATCATAGGTTGTGCCTGTCTGGTTGCCCCTGAAGGTGCCGGGACTTGAGGTTCCGAAGTACACATCGTGCGAGGTCGCCCCTGACCCGGCTGTCCAGCTAAGGTCGGTCGTAACGCCGACGCTTGTTGCGCCGTTGGATGGCGACGGATTGCTTGCCTGTCCGGGCGCAGACCCACCTCCTGAGCCGCCGGCCTGGACAACGAAGCCGAGAAGTGCCTGGCGGTTAGTAGAAGTTGAGTGCGTTACGCTCGGTGTTTCAGATGCGCCTGTTGCGGGTTTGTGTCCGCCCATTCCATCGAAACTGGATACTCCAAGGTCAACACCTTTTGTAAAACCATTATTTGCTGTATACGTTCCTGTTTCAGTACAGGTACCGCCCTCAATGACCATATCACCGCTGCTGGTAGCCAATGCGGAGGTTGTTATGGTCCCGGTATTCGATACGCCGTTAGTTGCATAAGCTCCGACAAGGTCTGCCTGGTCGACGCCGCCAAGAAATACGCTTGTTATCGAAGTCGAAGTTGGCGAGCCGCCCCAGGATGCGCTGATGGTGCTGCTGGTTGCGGCGTTGACGCCGGCTTCATTAAGGATAAATGCCCCGACGTATGCGCGGGTTTGCCAGCTGTAGGACTGGACTCTATCTGTGATTTTCGTCATCGTTTGTCCGCCATAAGTTACAGTAGACAGGGTAGGATTTCTCCATGAACTGCCCTCAGCGTGCGCAATCACGATGAGTGCACGGTTACTGCCCGACTCTTTGGTATGAGATGTGCCGTTTACCCATGAGCCGAGGAGTTCAATGCCTTCGCCGGCTGGGTCGGTAGTCGCGGACATAGTGCTCGACCAGCCCGTCACATTGGGGGTGGCAGCACTGTCGCGCGCTCTGGCCCTGAACGAATACTGGGTACTCGCCGTCAGGCCTGAGGCAACGTATGTCGAGCTGCTTTGCCAGCCGCTGCTCTTGCTGCCGTCATTTGTGCATTCGAAGTAATATTGCACCGGCGGACTGGTGGCATCGGTGGCGGTCGTTGCGGTCATTGTGATTGTGCTTGAGCCCGTTGCCGTCGGGAATGAAGACCATGTCATCGGGTCAGGCGTCGGTGGTGTTGTATCCTGCACCGGCGGATCGGTGGTCGCATATTGCGTACTTGACCAGCCGTTCACGTTTGGAGTAGCAGCACTGTCGCGTGCCTGGACCCTGAATGAGTACTGAGTATTCGGTGTCAGACCAGAAGCCGTATAAGATGCACTCGATTGCCAGCTGCTGCTCTTGCTGCCGTCATTGGTGCATTCGAAGTAATACTGCACCGGCGGGCTGTCGGCATCCGTGGCGGTCGTTGCGGTCATCGCGATTGTGGTCTGTCCGGTTGCCTCCGGGAATGAAGACCAGGTCATCGGATCAGGCGTCGGTGGAGTAGTATCTGCTGTGCCGATAGTGCCAACAAAAGTGTTCATACTGCTCGCAGCCAAAGTATTAGTACTGCCGACAGAGCCTCTGTTAGCCATATTAGAGGAACTTGTTGTTTCATACTTTGTATAACTGCTCACAGTACCGCCAGACACTGAAAACGTCACGCTCTGGGAAGAGGAGTTCTGGTTTATAGCGACAATAACAACAGTGCTGCCGCTTTTATACGCAGTTACATAAACATTAGATTGCGGGCTGGCTGTCGCATCTACCCTGACGTATCCCGGCCGGACGAATTTAGCGAAATGGCTCATAACGTAACCGCGTTTGGTGATATTTCCGCTTTCGTCGATTGGGCCGTAGCTTCTTCTTATATACCACCATATGTATGCACTCATGTTTTGAGTCATACAATTATGTATTTCCCTGCCTGTTGCAAGTGCGCCTGACCAGGTAGTATCATTCACGAGATGCTCGGTCATCCAATATTCTTTCCCTGAATAGGTGCCGCTTCCTCCGTAAATATGGATACCTACTATGTCACACTGCGATGAAGATGCTACAGTGTTCATATAACTTGAATTAAAACCGGTTGTTTCAGGAGCAAGTACCCGGGTTGGAATTACTGATGCATTATTATTAAGGAAAGTTTGCATTTGTGATGCAGTCCATCCGCACGAATCGTAATCCGGCAAATAATCTGGTTCGTTCTGAACAGAAATGGCATATAGTGATGCTCCGTTTGACGACATGTAATTAGCAAAATCCCTTAAATAATTGGCAAAAGCACTGTATGAACTTGTACTCAGTTGACCTCCGACGACATTATTGTTAGTTTTCATAGATGGCGGGGGCGACCATGGTGATGCCATTATAATCGCTCCGTGATTTGCGGCTCTTTGAGCAGTAGGGACTACATCGGCCCAGTCGTCTTCGTAAGGGGGAACCTCGACACGCAAAATGCTAAAGCCGATCTGTCCGTCACCGTTGCCAAAAGCCTTGTCTGCCTGGGCAGCAGTCAAATCGTCAATCCATCTGGGGAAATTCATACCGCCATAGCCCCTCATAGTCTGCCTCGTAGTGTCTAAATTGATGTTCGCGGTCCCCGCCTCCGCCGTTTGGCTTAGAAGTAACATCAGCGCAATGATTACTGTTAAATATGTCTTTTTCATTTTTTTCTCCTTATAATTGTGTTTCTCCCGTCTTCTCGCCGGCGCGTCGTTTTTTGTGATATGTACCACTGAATCCGACTGTGCACCGGCATATTCTCCTATATGCACTTGATTTGTTTGTCTGACACCTCCTTAGCTCCCGAACAACCCCGGCTCCAAAAGCGATTATAAAAAGCCTTTAAGAACAACGTTGTCGACCAAATGCCCGACGTATATATCAAATACGAAAGAGGCATGACCCCTTAAACACAAGACCTTGGAGTTTTTGTCGATGAATTGTCCCCCTGTTATTCCCGCAAACAACCCCTTTTCCCTTTGTGGTCTTGCCTCTGTGTATAGCCATGGCAGTTATAAAACTTTTTTTCCTCTTTCCGTCAAGAAAAAAAATGGAAATAAAAGCAAGAAAATCTTGCCCGTTTTAACTTAACTTTTTGCTTTTTAGCGGTATTATGATAAGCCGTAAAGACTTATGGATACTATTCTTTTGATAATTGCTGGCCCTTTGTTTGTTATATCTCTTATTGCGCACATTTACGTAAAGCTGCGTTTGAACCCGAAGCAGGGCTCAGACCTTGATGACTATTACTGCGAATTCGAAGACCGGCACCCCGGCTACGCAAAATATACAAAATGGTCGAAAATCACCTTTACCGCCGTCATCATCAGCATGACTCTTTTACTCATAGCCGCCTTAATGTAACAGAGCCGCAAACGTTAGTGAGCGGTAACCCCAAAACGTTTAGCCCCTCGTAGCGCAGTTTACCTCGCCATCCTTTTGGCGGGCGGAGATCCCGGAATGCCGTTATCAGGGACCCAGTCTTTCAATTTCCTAATTCACTCCGCCTCACCGGCAACCTGTACTAAATTTCCTTTTTCTCCCATCCACTCATCGCCTCATCTACTCATTCTCTACCTGCCTGATTGGTCCCTGAAATTCTTAACATTTTCTGACATTTTGTCTCACTTTCACGTACATTTGTCACACTTTTCCGTACATTTGTACCAATTTCGTACACATTTATACCAATTTCTACCACTTTTTATTTTACCCAATTGTAAATTAACCGACTAAATGGGATATTTGGCTGGAAGACGGGAATGGCGGGGAAAGGGCGGGAAGGCGTGGGTTTGCGGCCCAAAAAAACGGTTTTAAGGCAATTTTTTAGGGAAGAAATTCGCGATTCAAATGTAAACTAACCGACTAAATGGGATATTTGGCCGGTGGGTGGGAATACTCTGGATTCGACGGGAAAAAGTGGGATTAAACCTCTGAAAAGCGGGTTTTTGGGGCATCCAAAGGGACAAATCAAACAACTGTTCTAAATGGGACAAAACGCCATTTTGGCAAAAAAGTTACAAGAAATGAGACAAAAACAGAAGCGATTTGCAAAACGTTTAAACTACCATCAAATCATTTATAACTGCATTTTAAGGCGTTTAAAGTAAATAGGAATTACGCTTAACTGGGTTTGAAAAACATCTAACAAAGTTGTTCAAAAATCATCTAACATTGCGTTTTTGAGCTAAAAATAGGGGGTAAAATTTGACGGTTTTTAGAGGGCGTGAGACTTTTAGGAAAAAAGTCAAGAGCTATTTTTAAGCTAAAAATGGGGGTGGCGAAAAAATCTGCAAAAATTCTCGGAATTTGTGAAAAAATTTTGTTATTAGCCGTGCTTATGGATTTTAAAATCTATCCCCTTTTTAGAACGCTTACTATAGCGGTATATTCGGCTTTTAGATGAGATAAACTGCGTTCATTCTGGGCCGCAGCCTCTTTGTTTTCTTCTCCTCGGAATCGTGCTGCTAAATCAAAAGACAAGTCTTTGTCCTCTAATTGTTTGATTCTTTCCCCCAATTCACGTAAATACTTTTCTGCAGCGGCACTTAGAACCTTTACGCTCGGCGAATGAACCCCAGTTATTAGCCAGTGCAAGTCAACATCTAAAATTAAGGCCAGCTTTTGAATGGCCGGAACCGGTGGAAAGGCTTTGGAGTTTTCATAACGAGAGATTTGAGTCGAATCGCTCAGGCCGAGCTTACGGGCCAGGTCGTTTCTCGTCAAACCTCTTTCCTCGCGGACCTGCCGCAATCTGTCAGAAAAATTTTGTATTTTTTGCTTTTTTGTCAAAATTAACCTTGTATCATTGAGGAAAAATCATATAATCAGTCGATATAGTGATTGTTACTCATAAAAAGTTTTGACGTTTTATTATGATAATTGTTAACGAAAAACCTATTCGCCTAACCAACAAAAAAGCCATTCGGCTCGTAAAACTTCGGGCATTACACGAAGGCCGAACTGCCACCAACGCCGCGACTCAGACTATCATCGAGGCTTTAAGTGGCCGAGATTTTATCAAAAATGCAGACGCGGAGCAAGAGAAAAGTGGGGGCGGCCAATGACGGAAAACTGCTGGCTTAGTTTGGAAGAGACAGCGAAACGGCTCGGCGTCACCAAAAAAATTGCTAAGGGGCTGTGCGAAGAGGGGCAGTTACTCGGTGCGGAGAAAAAAAACGGCAAGTGGGAAATTCCGCTTAACAGCATCGTGTTATTTGAACGCCGTCGGCTCACGATGGTCCTTATTCCAAAGAAAATTTTAAAGGGAGTGAAATCACACCTGCTTGATTATCTTCATATAGTCGGCAAGGAAAGTGTCACCATCGGAGACGAATTAATACAGAGAAAAACAGAGGCACTCCAAGACGATTTCACTCGCAATCGCATCGCTGTATTGGCAGACCAGCTTGAACGAAAGCAGAGGCAATTTGCTCAGATTTGGGAGACAGTCGAATGGCTAATAAAAATAATGGTCTGAAAAAGCGGAATACGCAGACGCTGCGGCATTATGTGGAGTTTTATTTGGCCGATGTGTGCTTCGATTACAACACCTTAATCGAAGAAATTAAGGAAAATAAATTGCACCCAGGCCGGAATCATAAACCCGAAGAGCGAATAGCATTTTTACAGAAGCTTGCCGATGAGCAGGTTGATTGTATCGGGTGGGTTATAGCGGACCTGAAAAGGTTAAAATGATAGCAAAAATAGAGACATTTTTTTCAGCAAAAAGACCCTTGACGGCGAAGCTCGGCAAGGGTAAAAATAGCAGCGTGAAAACGAGAGACGTGGAAAACGAGAAAACATTTTGCGCTTTTAAAGACCTCGGATTGGCCCCTCCGCAAGGTTGGCCAGGTACTCTCGTACCTCACAAATCCGGGGTTTTTTTGTGCGCACGGTTAGGAGAAATATTATGCAAAGTGTGAAAACCCAAAAGAGGACTAAGGAAGCGTTGCCGGTCGGGTCTGCTGAAGAGATACGACAGTTAGATGAGCCAACAGAAGCGGAAAAAAAGAAATTTCGAGAGGGCGTGAATATTATAATCGAATCGCTCAATCAAGAATTTGGTTTTTATATTCCGCCGTTTCAGCGAAAGCTGTATACGTATCTGTTTGCTAAAGCGGCAAACCTAACGCCGCCACCCGAAATAACCAAAGAGATTGAATCGGACAAATTCAAATCATACGAGGATTGCATAAAGAAATACAACAAACTTTTTGGCAAACTACCTGGGATTGCCCAGGAAATTGTGCTGGCAAAATCACTTAAAGCTTTAGAGCCATTAGAGAAGGAATACGAAGAGGAGGTGGTGAGAGACAGGGCAAGAGATGAATTGATTGATTTTATCCACAATAGCGGACTGTCATACCCCGAACAGACGGATATTTATAAAGGACTTTTGGAGCAAGTGAGGAATAGTGGGTTAGTGGCGGCCGCCGCAAATTAAGGAAGCAAAAAAATGAGCGACAAGGAAGTCGATTTTAAGTCGTTAGTTGCAAGGATGCAAACCGGCGAGCGTGATTATATCGCTCGAATTGAGACAAAAGGGGCTGAGTTTAAAGAGGCTCAGTCCCTTTTTGTCAAATCAATAGACGAAGCCAAGCGGCAGATTGAGGCCGTCGTTTCGACCGCTGACCTGGACCGCTACGATGAAATCATCGAGCCGGAAGCATTCCGCGAAACGCTCGGTATATATCTTAAAAACCCTATTGTTATCAGCTCTCACCAAAATCGATTAGATACCGGCCACAGCAGTGTAGTAGGCCAGGTAATTAAAGCCTGGATTAATGCAAAAGGCCTGCACGTTATTATATGGTTTGCCGAGACGGAGCTTGGTAATGAGTTTTGGTATCTTTATAAGAATAAATTTCAGAGGGCATTCAGCGTCGGCTTTATACCGCTGGAATGGAAGGACGAAACTAAAGACGGACGGCGAGTGAGGATTCATATCAAAGTGGAGCTGCTCGAAATAAGCTGCGTGCCGGTCCCTGCAAACCGAAACGCCCTGAGCAAATCTAAACAGAGAAAAGCCGATTTCGTAGCCGAGAAAATCGCTCAGCGGCAGCAGCTTGAAAAGAATGCTGAGGATTATGCGATATTGACTTTTGGTGAGGACGAATACAACAAGTTTATGACCGGCGACGGACTCGATGCGCTCGAGCCGGATGATGCCGAGGCCGAATTTGACGAAACGGAATTTACCGGCGAAACGGAGTTGGGTTTTGAGCCGGATTATAGTTCGTATTTTGAGAATTAAAAATTATGACAGATATGCGAGAAATGTTTTTCCGCCGGCCAGCCGCGAGCTGCGGAAGCTACCTTACATATCTTTCGCGGTGCGTAATTGACTGTAGTTTTCAATTCAGTCGGCGGGCGGGCTAAGTCCCACGGCTCGCCTGCTATTTTTCACGTGGGACGTGGGAACGTGGTAACAATGAAACTATAAATTGAGAGGTTTTATCTATGAAAACGTATGCGACCGCCGAAAAAGTGGCGGAAGGTTTTAAGGCCGCGAGCGAGCGAATAAGTTCTATCGAGAAGGAATCGCAGGTCTGCTTCCAGGAAACGAAAGAGGCGTTAGGGAGTCTCCAAAAGCAGCTCAGGCTTTATGCCCATTCGATTCTCGATAAGAGTATGCAGGCCGGTGAATACCAGGGCTTCTGGCGAAACGATGAACAGGCCAAAGAGTTCGGCTCGCTGGTGCTGGCACTTGCCGGAAGACAATGCAAGGATATGGGCACAATTGAAAACCCGCTCGGCGGGGCAGTTGTACCCACTGAATTAAGCCGAGTGATGATTCAAAAGCTCGGCCAGTACGGGAAATTCCGCCGCAATAGCCTGGTTGTTCAAATGGGCAGCGGCAATCAGAAGGTCCCGCGTGTCACTACGGACTTGACGATTTACTGTCCTGACCAGGGCGGGGAAATCCAAAAGAGTGACGTCAAGGCCGATATGGTCGGATTAAACACAAGAAAATTCGCCTGTCTGACCGTCATAAACCGCGAGCTTGACGAGGATTCTATCATCGGCCTGGGCGAGATTGTCGGCCTCTCTATTACCCGCTCGATGGCGAAAAGAGAGGATGAGGTCGGCTTTATGGGTGACGGCACGTCGGAGTATTTCGGAATGCTCGGCATCATCGGTGCGATGTTAAAAATTGCAACTGACCCGTCTGATATTCCTGGCCTTATCATCGGCAGCGGCAACACCTACGCTGAATTGACGCTCGATGATTTTACCAACGTCGTCGGTCTCTTGCCGAGTGAAGCAGACGACGGTGCAGGGTGGTTTATGAACAAAAAGTTTTATTACGGCACTGTTTATAAACTGGCCAGGGCAGCCGGTGTTGCGAACATCTTTGAGATTTTGTCTAACCAGAAGGGCCGTTACCTTATGGGCTATCCGGTCGAGTTTATCCACTGTATGCCGTATGCGGCAGCCAACAGCCAGATTGTCGCCATACTCGGCGATCTAAAACTCGGTGCCTACCTGGGTGAGCGAAGGATGCTGGAGATTGCCCGCAGCGATGAAGTGCTTTTCGGCAATGACCAAATCGCAATCAGAGGCACAGAGCGCATCGACGTTGCAGCTCACGGCGTTGGCGATGCAACCGAGCCAGGCTCGATTGTCGCTCTGGCTACTGCTGCCAGTTAAGCATCTTTGGTTTTTCAGAACAGAAATTTTTTACAGAAAAGATGTCTGAAACTTGTTTTTAACAACATAAATTGGAGTCTAAAAAAATGATAGAGGTTCAAGATACCAAACGGGTAATTATGCTCAGGCCCCAGCTTAAAAACAACGGGGCTTTTGAGAATAATACCTACGTGGATTGTGCCGGTTGGGGACATCTGCGAGTCGAGTTTATTCTCGGCGATACCGATGTTGCGGTTGGCTCAGGCGATGCAGCAACGCCGCCAAAACTTGAGGAATGCGATACCGAGGGCGGTTCGTATTCGGATATAACCGATGCTGAGCTTGCTGCCGTACTCGCAGCGAATGATGACAATAAGGCTAAGGCAATCGACTTGTCTTTAACGCATTCGCATAAGCGATTTGTGCGGGTAAACGCTCCAACGGCTGATAACGGCGTTACTGGATGCAATCTCTGTATTATCGCAACACTGTCCAAACCAAACATTGGTCCAAAGGATGCAGACGGCCAGGGATTGGCCGAGTTGGTTGTGGTGTGATTTGTTTACGGCGGCCAGGCCAGCGGGATGTATCGGTGGCCTGGCTGTTTGAACCCACATAGCTGTAATCAGGGCGGAGATTCGGGTTACCGCCCTGGTTGCAGCGTTAAAGAGTGAAAAATGACCAAAGAAATAAACATACACGTTAAGACTACAGGGACACCCCAGACAAAGCAGGACTTTAAAGAGCTTGGCCAGTCCGGTCAAATGGTTGGCCAGGATATTGCTGCAGGGCAAAAACAGGCCGGAGCTGCTACAGAGGAAAGCACAAAAAAAATATCGGGAATGGGGCGGATATTAGAGAACGTTGCTACGCAGGCTAAGGCTTACATTGTAGCTTTTATTGGCTGGAAAGCTGTACAGGAAGTACTCAATTTTATAATTGAAAAGCTTGAGCGCATCGCACGGCTTCAAAATGAGGTTTACGAAAAATCACTTACCTTTTCCGATATTGGCCAGCGCATAGAATTTCAAACCGGCACTACCGGCCAGCAG
Source organism: Phycisphaerae bacterium (assembly GCA_028714855.1). Lineage (NCBI taxonomy): Bacteria > Pseudomonadati > Planctomycetota > Phycisphaerae > Phycisphaerae bacterium. The sequence goes on from JAQTLP010000006.1 coordinate 153,060, forward strand.
CAATACTGGACAGAGCAGGCCCTGAAAATTCAAAAAGCCGGAGCGTTGTCAAATCCTGCGGTTGCACAGCAGATGATGATTTCCGCCGATATTGCTTTTGCTAAACAGGGCGGCATTAAGAACCCGCAAGTTTTAAGTATGCTCACAGAGTTTTCGCCCTTTTTTGGTGCTGCCGGATTAGGGCCGGATGAAGTTTCCAAAGTATTTGAATTTGCCGGGACAGCGGGAATCGCACCGACAACCGGAGCTTGGAAACAGTATTTTTCACAGCTACAGGCAGGGTTTACGTCAAGCAAAGCAACAAACTTCGGTGAATTTATGACCGGCCTGCAAAAAGGCGGGACCGCATATATGGCAATGGGCGGGACATTGCCGGAAGCAATAAGTGCATTCAGTGGAGCTCGCAGCGTGATGGCAAATGAGGCCCTTGCCGCTACACTTGTCGAACAAATCGCCAGATTATCAGCGGGCGGTTATGAAAAACCGCGAGCTGCTATCGAAAAAGGACTCGGCGTAAAATGGTCTCAGCTTTCAATGGACCAGCGGACGGCTGCCGTGCTGCAATATGTAGGCAGTATTCCAGGATCACAGAGAGCACAAAGGCTGACAGCCCAGGGCTTCCCTGCTGAGATGACAACACAGATAAGCAAAATGGTTACGCCGGAAGCAATGGGTGCAATGGCTGCAACCCGCGAGGCGGTATCAGCAGCAGAACCTGCCGCTGTTGACCAGCAGGCCCAGGCGTATCTGGATTCTGTACTTGGTAAATCACGTCAAACTGAGGCTGACATAGCTGCCAAACAAATGGAGGCAGGTCCGAAATTCGCCGACTGGCAAACAAGACTTAAAAAGGCCAAAGCCGAGCACGAAATTTTAGTTGCTAAAGGCCAGGACCGGATGCTGATGAGTGACATTATAGAGCCATACGTAATGGCAATGGAGGGGCTCGACAAAGACTTAACTGCTTTGATAGGTGAACTGCCGGAAGGTGAACGCAGAGAAAAAGCGATAGAGTTGCAGGGTAATATTCAAAAAACTATTACTGCTATGCAGCCAGGGCTATGGCTTGGTTTGGGAATTCTTCCAGCATACGGAATCAGAAAGTTTTTTGAAAAAGGCGGAGCTGCCAAGCTGGGTTATAATTTGTCGCAAAGATTTGACGCGATTGCAGCCGAAAGTGCTCCACAAACCATCAACAATGAGTTCCATTACCACCATGAACACATTACGAACTACAATCCTATGCAAGGCAGGGATGATAATAGAGGCGGCAGAGCCAAGCCGGAAGATTTACTTTAAAACGACTTTAAACAGGTTATAATTACAAGTTAACAGATAAAAAAATGCCAAAAATCGCTGAAAAAAAATGTAAAAAGTGCGAGCAAGTAAAGCCTTCCTCTGATTTTTTCAGAGACAAAAATATAAAATCTGATGGCCTGAAAGCTATTTGCAAAGAGTGTTTTATGAACACCCCAGCTAAAGGCTTAGAAAATGAGAATCAAATCAACAGCGTAATACGAGAAATGGCTGAATTACAAGCCAACATAGACCACGAAAAGGCATTATGCGAAACCCGTATTTCACTGGTTAAGAAATACACAGATGAAATTATCGAACCCTCCACTTCTCACCAAACGTTTTTACAAACAATGCTTTTGACTTTCCTAAAAAAGCAGAAAATTAAAAGGTTCTCTCGCCAGTATCGTTTCGGCGTTATATCTTTTTCTCGCGGTAAACTGAGATTACGCCTTGATGCTGACCTGGCAAAACAAATGATGGAGAAGCCGTGAAACTGACTATAATCAAAAACAGTTTATTAGCCGTTATTCGGGTGTTTGGGTTTTTTCTATGGTTGATTACAAGCTATATGCAGCGGCGGGTGACGCAGTTAATGGTATGCTCGCCCCTGATGAATCCTTACTTACCCAAAACCAAACCGCTTAACTGTTCCGAGCGAGAATGTGCGGTCCAGCAAATTTTAAGTATGTGGGAGAAAAAGAGTAACTGGACGGTTGCGAATGACCGGCGAAGGTTTGAGGCTACAGAGTGGGGCCAGCAGGTAGCCAGAGATAATCCTGACCGTCATTTATACGCCGTGTTGTATCCTACCAGGAAGGAAAATTTAGCCCGCATCGCCAACGTGCTCCGAGCAATGGACGCCGAGGCATTCGCCAGGGTAATGCGGAATGCCGAGAAGATTCGATGCGACAAGCATTAGTTTTACTAATATTTTAGTTGTCTAAAGTGTAGCTATATCGCCATTTTTTGGTGTTAAGATAGGCAAAATAGAGGTGGGGGTAGTCTAAGCATATCAATGATAACCAGGTGTCCAAAGCTTGTCCCATTTCTTGTAACTTTTTCCCATTTTGAAAGTTAAACTACAACAATTACACTTCTGTTAATGACCAGAAACAAGCGACCATTAACCAACAAACGCCCGATAAAAAACCCAAAATCAGCATTTTTAACAAAAAAAACAAAGATTTTTTCTATAAACCTTGTTATTTTACCTAAATATCCTAAATTATCTATTTTAACATTGCCGATAGACTTCTTAATTGAAGGAACGACTTTTTATGGAGATTTAAGTTATGGAGACCTTAATAGAACAGCGTAAGGACACCCGAACCGCCCTTTCCTGGCCCGTAAGCATTTGGCTGCCTGAAGCTAACAGATTTTTCAATGGCCGAAGCTTCAATATCAGCAAAACCGGCGTTTTTATAAAGTTACCCATGACAACGCCGATTCGGCTGGGCCATACCGTGGAAATCAATTTCCCGCGGACAGAGGAATTAGCAAAAGAAAAAGGACAATTTGCCCGCATTAAAAGCGGCAAGGTAGTTAGGGTTGAGCGCAAAGATATTCTTAGAGATGCCAATATCGGCGTCGCTGTTAAGTTTGAGCAATAACAAAACAGTGGTTTTGGCTAAGTAATTTCGCAGCCCGTAGGTATTCTCCAGAAATGCGGATGAGGGAGGAGCGGACGACTGATGACCGGGAAGGTTATCAGTCGTTTTTTTGCGCTGTGGAACTCGAACAATTTAAGCGGGGCGGAAAATCTTGTAATCGGGGGTGGTTTAGTGTATTTTTAGAATAATGGAGACAAAGATAATTAAAATTGACCCTGTAAAAATTGACGCGGCGGAAATTAAGAAAGCGGCACAGGTAGTCGATGCCGGGGGGTTAGTGGCTTTTCCAACTGAAACAGTCTATGGAATCGCCTGCAGGGTCGAAACTGACTCGCTGGCAAAGCTCAATAACCTCAAGGGCAGAAGTTTTGATAAATATTACACGCTACATATCGGCAAAGCGGCCTATGTTGAAAAATACGTGCCAGCGGTGGGATTACGGGCAAAAAAACTGATTAAGAACTGCTGGCCCGGGCCATTGACTATAGTTTTTGAATTAACTGAAAGCGATATCGAAAAGCAAAAAAAGAATCTGAAAAAAGAGGTTTTTGAGAACCTGTATAAAGATAATTCCATAGGCATTCGCTGTCCCGATAACGCGATAGCTGCAATGCTGCTGCAAGAAACGCAACATCCCGTAGTTGCGCCAAGTGCGAATAAAACGGGTCAGCTGGCGGCAACGGATGCAGAGCAGGTTTTGGCACAATTTTCAGGTCAGATTGACTTGCTGCTGGATGGAGGACCTTGCAAATACAAAAAAAGCAGCACTGTTGTTAAAATAGGTAAAAACGGGCTTGAGATTTTGAGGGAAGGCGCGTATTCCAAAGAAAAGCTGGAAGAGATATCGAAGGTCAAATTTTTGTTTGTATGCACGGGCAATACATGCAGAAGTCCTATGGCAGAGGGGATGTTTCGCAAATTTCTGGCGGAAAAATTACAATGCAAGGTTGACCAGCTCGACAAAATAGGTTATAAGGTATCTTCTGCCGGTTTGATGGATATGGCAGGCTCGCTAGCAAGTGAGGAAGCGATAGCGGCTTGTGCGGCCAAAGGGATTGATATAAAAGCTCATAAGAGCACAACACTGACCCGACAGCTTGTTGAAGAGAGCGATTTTGTATTTGCTATGACGCGAATGCACCGCGAACGAGTTGTTGCTTTGTGCCCTGAAGCTGCAAACAAGTGTATACTACTGGCAGGGAATAAGGAAATTGTTGACCCTATAAGTCAATCGCAGCGGGTTTTTAACGAGTGTGCAGAATCGATAGAAGAAGCTGCGAGAGAAAGGATTAGTGAATTTTGGATATGAAAGTAGCAGTAGGAAACGACCATCGCGGATTTGAAGCCAAACAGCAAATCAAAAGCATAATTAGCCAGTTAGGCCACGAAGTTGTAGACGTCGGCAGCAACGATGACAATCCGGTCGATTACCCGGACGCCGCTTATCTGGCAGCAACGGCGGTATCAAACAAAGAAGCTGACAGAGCCATTTTAGCCTGCGGAACCGGTATAGGGATGAGTATAGCCGCAAATAAAGTCAAGGGGGTCAGAGCTGCATTGTGCAATGACGAGTTGAGCGCCCGGGTTTCACGCCATCATAATGACGCAAATGTGCTTTGCCTGTCGGGGGACCTGATAGGGGAAGTATTACTGCGAAAAATAGTTGAAGTCTGGCTGGAAACGGAATTCGATGGCGGAAGACACCAGAGAAGAATTAATAAAATAATGGCTATTGAAGAAGGTAAAGACCCGAGAGACATAAAAAATACAAAGGGCAAATAGCCGCACAAGCGCAAAAAAATTTCAAGTTTTTGTTTTGCGTTTTTTTCGTAATAGTTTCAAATCACGCCAGGCAGGAAACCAGGAAAAAGCGTTTCGAGGCGATTGAGTTAAATGGCAGGCAAAGAATATTCAGCTTATCAGCGGGACGTTATCTCGAGATACTATGAAAATCTCGATACGATAACGTTAAACAACCTACAGGAGTTAGTCAGCCAGCTTTACCTTGCCGGTAGTAAATCCAAGCAGACCCAGCTCTGGGAACGAGCACACAAGGCGATGCTGAAACTTAAGGTTAAACCTGCGATAATCGAGCATATTATGAACAAAAAAGATGTGGTCATCTTAGCGAAGAACCTCGAGGACTGGCTCGATACATCAAAGAAATAGATTTTCTACTTATGGGGGAAGTAGCTCGCCTTTATCCAGTTGAAGTTTAAAATAAAGTGAAGGGCGATCAGACATAGAAATATAGCGCCGCCGGTTTTGTGAAAAATGCCGAAGACCTTAAACGAGAGATGGTCGCGAAGCAATACCGTTGCCGCCTGGTTGATGAAAAACAGAAGTAAAATCGGATTTAAGATTTTAAGGGCGGTGTTTCTTTTCATAATCGTTTCCCCCTTTTAATATAAACAGAACAACATCAGCCTAACTATTTGAGGAATGATTGGCAAGCAATTTTACGACTGTCTCGGGTTTTATCTCGGCGAGGGAGTCGAAGATTAAATCGGCGTTTGCCTTCGCCAGATCTGAGCGGTTTCGAGTCGTGGTCAGGGCGATTACGGCCATTTTAGCAGCTTTGGCGGCCTCAATACCGGCGACGGCGTCTTCGACAACCACGCAGCTTCTCGCCGGAATTGAAAGTTTAACGGCGGCCTTGAGAAAAACCTGCGGAGAGGGTTTGCCTTCGGTGACATCATCAGAGGTAACATAAACGTCGAAATACCGGTCGAAGCAGAGACGCTCGCGGATAAGGTCAAGATTGGTTTTGGGTGCGGACGAGCCTATAGCCAAAGAAAAGCCGGTTTTCTTCAGGCCGGCCAGGAGTGTTTCGAGGCGTTCGTCCGGGGCGAGTTTATCGGCGATGATTCGACGATAAAGCTGCTCTTTCCAGTCTGAGAGCTGCTTGAGCTGACTGGAAGAGAGCGTCCGGCCGAACAGCATAGGGAGGATTCTGTCGTTGGTCATTCCGAAGGTGGCGGCAAAGAAATCATCGGATATGTCAACGCCCTGTTTTTCGGCAAAGGCGAACCAAGCCTGTTTATGCGCCCAGCCGGTGTCAACCAGGACGCCATCAAGGTCAAAGATAACGGCTTTCTTAGGCCGATTTGTTCGAGAATCAGATGCAGTATCAATCAAAGGGTAGTTTTACGCCGCCTGTCGGTGATTTTTGTACTTCGCTTTTACGGCCTTCGACGGGCGCTGCTGCCCCGGTCTTTTTGAGTCGGCAAATAAGCCCTTCAGACAGCTTCGCTAAATCGCCCTCGATGACCTTTGCATAGGAGATTTTCGGCATTACCTTGTCAATTCTTATAGTTGCAACGAGAGTCTCCGTTGTACCCAGAGATTCCCTTGTATCAGCATCGAATAATTCCTTGCCCTGCGAGACGATATCCAATAATTGCCCGACCGCGATTCTTGAGCCGCCCTGATTGATAATGACCTGTCCGTCTTTATCGATGCTCGCGATGCGGATGGGGTAGAGATTGTCGATGATAATATCAACCATCTGATTGGCGGCCATTCCAATGAAATTATCCGTCAGCTCCTTCCAGTCGAGGTCCTGCGGCTCCCATTTTTTGACGAGCTTCTTGATATCATTGACCTTATCGAGCGCGATATCGAGGACGCCTGCCAGTTTGACTTGTCTTGTCGGACCGACGATGAGGCGGTATTCGAAAGAAAAATGTGCCTCATACTCGGTAACCGTTCGGCCGATGGCCTGCGAATAAGATTCTTTAGTCACGATGCCGGCCCTGTTGATTGTTCCGACGAGCATATAGTCAACGCCGAGGGCCTCGCCCAGCTTGGCCATTTCCTCCATAGAAGCATCGCCTGAGAGTAGGAAGTTTCTTTCCTGAGCGAATTCCTGCATATATTCACGGTCGAGGACATTGAACTTGTTTGTCTGCGTCAGCGCGGCGGTCAATTTCTGCGAGAACAGGCGCGATGTATCGAGGGACGGGTTTAAGATATTGCCGAACTGGTAAAATCCAGTAAGTGTCCTTATGGGCATTACGGCAAGTTTCAAGCGGGCGCTTTTTTCAGGAGACTCATAATCGAATACCGCAACCTTCAGCGTTACCTCGTAGGTGCCGTCGTCGAGCTTTTTCTCGTTTAAGACCTCATAGGTTTTTACCAAACCTGCAACGTCGGTCCTGAGGGTGGTTCCGCCGGTATCAACACCTACGGCGTCGAACTCGACTTTTTTGCCGGATGGGGTTTTTTCGATGTCCGCTGATGCGGAACGATAACTGAAATCGGTGTTTATGGAACTAATCGCGACGCCTTTGACCTGTGCGACGGCCTGTCTGAGGGCATTATTAATTGCCTCGTCTCTGCTGACGCCGCGGCCTTTCGTTTCGACTGTTTTAGTCGTATTGGGGTCGGCGGAAAACACCTGCGGGCAAGCCAATGCGAGGATGGTCAAAAAGAGAAGTGCCTTTTTCATTTTTAGGGCCTCCCATAAAAGTAAAATAACACGTTTTTTTACGTTACCAGGCAACGGACTTATTGCTGCCGCGTTTTCCTATGAGGGTTTCATTCTGCCAGATTACAAGTCCGCTGGCAATTTCCGAAACCCTGAGCTGGAAATAGTACTCAACCTGCTGGCGGTTTTTGTCGTAACGGACATTCCTCTGGAAAATTTTGCCGGAGACGCTCAGGTGAGGCGAAACCAACGTGCCTTTTCCCGGAAGGGTATCCTGGTCAAATTCATCCTCGATGTCCGAATCTTTAATATCCTTCCTTATGTCATAGGTCGTCTGGTCTATTTTGCTGCCGACGGCGGAGGTCATAACAACCTGGCCGCTATTGAGAAGCTCCTGCTCGACTTTGGCCATCAGCTGGTCGGTGTCGATTCTCTGCATAGTGTCATTTACAATACGGCCTGTTGCCATAACATACCTGCTGCCGTCCGCTTTCTTCAGTGCGCCCGAACCGAGCATAGACTGAACCATTTCACTTGCGGCCTGGTCAAAGTCCCTGTAATCGAGGGCCATAACAGGCTTGCCGTCATCATGCATAGTGTCGATGTATGAAGTTTGCGGCGCGCAGCCGGTGAGCAAAATAACGCCCATTGCGATGATTTGAAATACTGCTGTTTTCATAAATTACTCCCACTTTCTTGTATCCATTCTGAAATTTACAGCTTCGGGTCTTGGGGCGACGACTTTGAAACTAAACGTAGATTTACCCATCGCCGACATTCGCTGCCAAACACTCGTTTTGGTTTGAATCACCACACCGTCCTGGTCAATCCATTCCACCCTGTATTGGAACTTTCTGGTAAATTGCGATTCGTTGTGTCCGTTAACGTTAAGCTCGAGAACTCCGCCTTTAGTCCTGCGCAAAATGGCCTGGTCAACTTTAATACCTTCGCCAATCAATGCACTAAAGGCATAGCCGACAGGCCGGGTCACGACGTTATCAACAAGGTCATCGCTTCCCACGTCCGCCCTTAAGTGGATGTTGGAGTCCGGCGGCTCATGACAACCTGCAAACACCAACGCAACGGCAAAAAGCAATATTATGTTTATGATCGTTTTCATTTTTTACCCCTATTGTAAAAGGAAATATCTGTTTAAAAAGCCATAACATTACAAACCGGCACAGCCCGGTTAGTTATTATCTTAATATAAACAATCGCATTATTACACTGGGGAATATCAATGTCAAGCGGGAGAGAGCCCGGGGGAGTAATTTTTAATTTGCCGTCTTTCGGCTTCGGCAAGCGCGCAACCTGAAAATCTTTCGGCAAAGCCGTCCATATCCTTACATCCGCTGCGGTCGTTGCGAAACTATAAGCCGCCATTGCGAACGACATAGCCGTTGCAGCATTGGAGCCCTGCTGCTCAATAGCATACTGAGCAACCGCCTTTGCCGTTGCAGATATAATAGCCCTTATCAAAATACCGGGGTAATCTTTGCTGAACTCGGTCTGAACGACCCTGTCCATATCGGCAACTGGAAGCGTCATATACTCCTTGCCATCGGCATTTACGAGCAAATACGGGAACGCCTGATTCCTGAATTCCAATTTCGGCAGAGCAATGCCGACGTATTTAACATGGCTTGTAACAATGAACACGGGCAGGTCTATGCGGAATTCTTCCTTTACAGGACCGAGGCCGTTTTCGAAGATTACCCAGACCGTATTTTCGAGCCGCCCTCCCCCGCCAAGTACTCCCTCAGTAACACTGAGGTCCTCGGCTATAAAGGGATTGTTTCCAACCATTCCGTAAGATTCTTTGAGTAAATCCACCGCCTTGGTGTGGTCACCGACCAGATTGAAATATACACCCGCCATATAAGTCGCAAACGGATTGACGAAATCGGGGTAGGCCTGGAAATTATAAAGGTTTGGGTATTTCTGTGCCAGCAGGTCATGCGTTGTCTGACTTTCAGCGGTTGATTTTGCCTGCGCGCTTTGCTGCTGATTCTTCTCCATCTCGGCGTTTAATTTATTTATTTCTTCGACGAATTTTTCCTTTGCGCGCCTCTGCCTGTCGAGGGCACGATTGAACTCAACTCTCGCCAAATCCTGTTTACCTTCGGCCATAAAATTCAGGGCTTTATACGTGTTGAGCATCACGCCGTCATACTCTTCGCCTCTATAAGGGATGACATTTTCATTAACGGCCGTTGAGCCAATAATATCGCCGCCCTTAAACTGCTCATCATAGAATTTCAGCATACCCTCGGCCTTGTCGAAACACTCGGTGCTTTTGGGGTAATTCTGGCGGATTCTTTCAACGGAGGCAAGCTGCAGCGCCCAGAGCAGGTCCTCGCCATTCGGATTTTTCCGCTGGCCTATCTTTTTCTCGGCAAAAAGAGCGGAGTTATCGTAATTCGATGCCTCGAAACTCGTGTTAAAGACCTTAAGCTGGTCTTTGGGGGCATTACAACCGGTTGAAAAAGATAAACTAAAAAGGGTTAAGATTGCGAACAAAAAAGGACAGCCGACTTTTGCTTTATTCATTATCGCTCTCCAAATCAAGTCCACTGCACATATTTAAAAACAATCAGGCGCAATTATATTATCAGCAAAGCTATGGTCAAGAAAAATGCCCGGAGTTTTAACCGGTTTTAAGATGTTCCCTGTTTCGGGATTTTACCCCCCCCGGCCGCCGATTACCATCGACAATCGCCTATTCCTGCGGCGTGGTGGAACAGGCAGTTACTACCCTGTTTCGCCCGGAGTGTTTCGCTTCGTAGAGTGCGTCGTCGGCGCGTTTTAATACGGTTTCTGCGGTATCCGGCGGAGGCCCTTCGCTCCATTCAGCCAGACCGCAGCTTATCGTAACCGATTTGATTTTAGGCAGTGAAATAGTTTTAACGTGACGTCTCAGCCTCTCCAGAAGGACTTTAGCGCCGCTGAGTTTCGTTTCGAGCATCAGCAGGACGAATTCATCGCCTCCATATCGAGCGATTATAACATCCGTCGTTCGCACATTGTGCCGCATAGTTTTGGCCAAGAGTTTTAGCACCTTATCGCCGGCAACGTGGCCGGCGGTGTCGTTGATTTGCTTGAAGTTGTCGACATCCACAACAGCAATAGAAAAACAGCAATCGTAGCGCGCCGCCCTTGCACACTCAGCCTTGAGGACCCTCTCAAGCACGCGGCGCGTTCCAAGGCCGGTTAAAGGGTCTGTCTCGCTGTCACGCCGAGCTTCCTCGTAATTCTGATAGAGTTTCGCGTTGGTAAGGTTCACATTGAGGACATCCCGCAAAAGCGAAGCCTTGTACAGCAGCAGCTCTTCGGGGCCGGTCGAGTCCGGATTATGCCAGCACATACAAAGAAACCCGCACATAGTTACGCTGCTGTCGGCATTGCCGTTGGTCTGGTCGCAGATACTAATCGGAATGATAAGTCCCGTCGGCTTACTGCACTGATTACAGACTTCTTTGCATATTTCGCTGCAGGGTTCGCCGAAGACAATTCGCCTGTCCAGTGATAATTCCCTGATTTTCTCCTGGCTAAGCAGCTTCTCTCTGGTAGGCGGAAAACCTCTTCGATAAATTACAGGGGATGGAGAATCTTTTTGGTTAAAGCAGAGGATAGCACGGTCGGCATTGAAGCTTTTTGGGACTTCGTTTATAGCCAACGCGACAACATCTTCAAATTCGAGACTTTTTAATCCGGTAGGAAGCATAGCAAGCTGTTCGGCCGCGCTTCTCATCGCTTCATTATTACTGAGCTGATGAGCTATTACGTCCCTGCTGGAGACCATACCTATGGGGACGCCATTCTCAACAATCGGCACATGGCGTATCTTGTGTTCGGCCATGAGCTGCTCGACCTTTACAGCCGGGGTGTCCGTAGTGCAGGATACCACATCGGTGGTCATAATGTCCCTGACAGATAGACTTTCCGGCGACAAAGCCTTGGTCATTACTTTTGCAAGCATATCCCGCTCGGTAACTATGCCGGAAAATTTATTCTGCGCATCAAGCACTATGAGACATCCGACCTGATTATCAGTCATTTTTTTGGCCGCCTGTGCGACAGTGTCATTTTCTTTGATTGTCAGGATCTCAAGCGGCTCTACTGCCTGCTCAATATCTTTCACTGTCGGTATTTTCATAACCCTGGGGCCTTTTCAAACAAAAAGCTTTTAAACATTGCCTTTATCGGATAAAAAATTGGTGCCTGATTAACGGAAAACCTGCTACTTATACGTGTTTTTAGAAAAAAAACAAGTCTAACTTGTGATACTGCGAGAGGCTTCATCTGCGCCACTCGGGCTTGCGAACCATCAATGGCGGCATCTGCTGAGGATTGGCCCTCTGATTGGTCTTATTAACACAACTCCTGTTACTCGGATACCAGCGGATGTTGAACAGCTTGACGTTCAAAGGCAATCCGCCTTCGTGAAGCCCCCTGCGGCGGGCGAAATAAGGCTTGTTTTTCTCTAATTTACTAAACATCATCGATTCTCTTCTGAAGCAGCACTTAAACAGCTTTGAACCATCACCCTCCTATCGGCCGATTTTCACAACGACTTTTGTAAAATATCCAAGGGGATTAATGCGCAACGCCATTAACAGCAAAAGGTTACGTTTTGTGATATATTACAAAATGTGGCCCTATAATGTGACCGGTAGTCAAAGATTCACCGGCATTTTCCACTGAGCTGAATACTCTTTCACTATTATGTTTTACCAATTTGCCTGTTTGATGCTCTGCCATTTGGCCGGCTGGAAGTCGATTTTGAGTAATTCAACCCGGCTGATAAGCCATCCGCCATTGGACTGCTTCTCAAGGTTTGCCTGCACTTCTACAAGCATTTGCTGCTTGAAGCCTTGATAAATGAAACTTCGCTTGTCGAATAATATCCTTACAGTAAAAATTGTGGTCGCTTTTGGCGGCTGAATATCCATTGAGACAGGTCTTTTTATGTTCTTTTCAATAAGAGGTTCTGAGAGCATCTCTCTGCAGTATTCCATCAAAACACTTTTCGAGCGGTGTATCGAATCGGCATAGTCATCGGCGATAATAGTCTCGATGGTAGCGGGGTCTTCGTCCTCGACGGCTTGCACGCCTTTATCAATCACAGCATTGATTTTTTCCAAATCGGTCTCGACGAGAAAATCCAGACCGAAAGCGGCGACAACTAAAAGCGCCGGCAGAAGCCATAACCACCAATGATATTTTCCCGGGGCGACACTCCGAAGTATCAGCAGAATGAGCGAGGCGACGGCCGCTATGATTATCAAACCCCACGGATGCTCAAAGACATCGAACATTGGTTTAAAATTTCCCCAATTAGTTCCGCAATGCCTGCACCGGCGAAGGTATTCGACCTTTCCGGTTGATGAACTCAGGCGAGGCGGTTTTCGCCACCTTCATAACGGGGGCCGAGCCGAGAAGGCCGCCGAAATGCACAATCCCGCCCGCCTTTCTGCCGATGGCGGGAATTACCCGCACGCCTGTGGTTTTATTGTTTATCACGCCGATTGAAAGCTCATCGGCGATTATCGCCGAGAGCGTTTCGGCGTCCGTGTTGCCCGGCACGGCGAACATATCCAGGCCGACCGAACATACGCTGGTCAATGCTTCGAGCTTTTCGAGATTCAAGGTACCGTCGCGGACGGCCCGAATCATACCTGCATCTTCGCTGATGGGAATAAACGTTCCAGATAGTCCCCCCACGTTCCCGGAAGCCATAGCGCCGCCTTTTTTTACGGCGTCCATCAAAAGAGCCAGTGCCGCCGTCGAGCCGGGTAGTCCCATGCGTCTGACGCCCATTGCCTCGATAATATCCGCCACCGAATCGCCGGCCGACGTTGTCGATGCCAGGGAGATATCGACAATGCCGAAATCGATTTTCATTAGTTCCGCTATTTCGCGGCCGATAAGCTCGCCGGCACGGGTAATCTTAAAAACGGTCCGCTTGATTACCTCGGACAACTTCGTCAGGTCGCAGTCGGGATTCTGCGAAACGACGTCGCGCACCACGCCGGGGCCGGATATTCCGATGTTCAGCGAAAAGTCCGGCTCGCCGATTCCATGATGAGCGCCGGCCATAAAGGGATTGTCTTCAGGCACGTTGGCAAAGACCGCTATTTTGGTGCAGCCGATGCCGTTCTTGGAACGCGCTGCCAGCTTTTTCAGCGTGTGGCCGAACTTCGCCACAGCGTTCATATTTACCCCTGCTGCCGTCGATGCCAGATTCAGAAATCCGCAAACTCTCTGTGTTCCGGAAAGCGCCTGTGGAATCGATTCTATCAGGATTTCATCGGCGGCCGTCATTCCCTTCTGCACCATTGCGCCGAACCCGCCGATGAAGTCGATGTCCGCTTCTTTGGCGGCGGAATCGAGCGTTTTGGCAATCTTTACCGCTGCGGAAATTTTACGCGGCAGCGGTTCGAGCAATAGTGCGACAGGCGTAACGGCTATACGCCTGTTCGTTATCGGTATACCATATTTTTGCTCTACGAAGTCGGCAAATTTATTCAGCAGTTTTCCTTTTTCAACGATTCGCTTTCGCATTCGCCCGGCTAATTTATCCACCCTGCGGTCCATGCAGTCCTTCAGATTGATGCCGAGCGTTACGGTGCGGATGTCGAAGTGGTGGTCCAGCGTCATTCTTACGGTTTCAAAGACTTCCTCGACCGATATTCGCATAATTAAATCCTGTGCATTGCCTTGAATATGTTTTCGTTCTGAATCGTTATATTCAGCGACATTTCCGCGGCGGCCTTGTCGAGCAGTTTCCGGATTTTGGCCATATCGGCAGAGGCCTTGGTTATATCGACCGCCATTGCCATTACGAAATAGTTTTCCATAACCTTCTGATTAACATCGACAATGTTTATATTGGCGCCGGACATAATTATCGCCAGTTTCGCGATTATGCCGACCCTGTCGGCGCCGGTAACGGTGACGATGCAGATTTGGGCGGCTTCTGCGGCTTGTCTCGGCGAAGCGTAGCGAAGACGGACGCCCGTGTGTTTTTTCGATACAGCCATTTTTTTCCTCCTGGATTTCCTTACGCTACAATATCTTTCCATTTTTTTTGAGCGAGCTGGGCGGTTTCTTCGTGGTTCGTCATACCCAGTGACAAAGCGGTTATGGTTATATAGCCGTCAGCCAGCGCGGTTGAGTCGGTGGAATCGTCCTCGTGGCGATGCTGGCCGGCCTCCAGTTGATAAACGGTTTGCCCCTGCTCGTTTTGTTGAGGAACGTAATGCTCGTGGAAGCCGCCTGTCGATTGAGGGACGACTTTTACCCCTTTGGGCTTGCCCTTCGATAATTGCGGGATATTGATATTGACGACGTGGCCGTTTTTTATGGGTAAAAGTTTTTTTATAATTTCGACGCAATACTCGGCGCCTTTTTCATAGTCCATTTTATCATCGACGACCAGACTCGTCGCAACCGCCGGCACTTTCAAAAACGCCGCTTCCATCGCGGCGGCGACGGTGCCGGAATAGTAGATGTTTATTCCTGCGTTTGCGCCGCTATTTATGCCGGAAATGACCAAATCTATCGGCTGCTTGCAAAGCTGCAGACAGGCGATTTTCACGCAATCGGCAGGCGACCCCTGAACGCTGAAGCCGGTGAATTGGCCGTTGATATCGACCTTGTTGCAAACCAGCGGCCCATAGAAAGTAACGCTGTGGCTGGTTCCCGACCGGCTGTCAGCGGGCGCAACGACAGTTACATCACCGATTTTCACCAGCTCTTTGTAAATGGCGGCCAAACCCGGTGCGAATATCCCATCGTCATTTGTCAGTAATATATGCATAAGCGCGTATCATAACGAAAAAATCTGAAATTTCAAATCTTAAATCTCCCCCGCCCCCAACCTGACCTGTTTTGTATTTAGCCCCGCAATCCTGCCCTCGAATGTAGTTGTCGGGGGTTATTGCGCGGGTTACAGAGCCGCGACAGTAATGGAGCGGCAAATCCGCCCAATCCTACACCTTAGTATCTAGGTCTGTGTGTTTTGCTGTTTGGCTTTAAATTCCGAAAGCTTTTCCTCGTACGATTTTATCCGTCCTGGGTTCGGCCTAAGATCAATGGACTGCTTCATATACTCTAATCCCTTTTCGTATTCTCCCCGCTCGTATAGTATCATGCCGAGAAAATTGAAATAGCAGGCCTTGTCGCTATCACTGTTCGCTTTCTCTGCCGATATTAATTCTTCGGCTTTAGCCATATACTTGTCTGTTTCAGTTGTATTATTACGAAAAAGCTCACAGAAATGAGCTAACTGGCACCATAGAAAAATCCCTTCCGGTGCCGTTTCACATGCTTTCAGGAATGCATCATGTGCTTTATCAAAATCATGGGCATTGAGAAATTCGTTACCTCTTTCGAGCAGGCCGGCGGCAACTATGTTACAAAGTGGTTGCTTATGGTAGTAACGCCTTTCCGCCCGCAAGGTCATCAGTTCATACACCAACCAAAAGCTTAAGGGCAACATTGTAACCAAATGAAATACAAACTTGTCTGAATAGTGATTGAAAATGAAAAAGATTCTCACTGCTGACATCGCTAAGGCAAAAACCACAGCCCACCACAAAGCGAACACAACTTTTTTCATCCAGACAGCATACGTGACAATTTCAAGATGTCTGCGCAGCCAATCTTTATAACTCGACAATGCTGACCACAGGGCTAATGTAAGTAGCCCAACTGCCTCCGATATTTTCTCGAACCACCATGATGGCCCTGTTGTAAGGTGCCGTACTTTAGCTTGTTCATACAAGTGGAATGTGCGTATAAAAAGTACCACACCTCCAAGCAAAAAAAGTGCCGAGAGTATAATCAACAAGTAATCCAGCAAATCATTCGACAACCAGGATAACCAGCGGCTCTTCCTCATATTCCTCTATCACTGCAAAACAACTCTTCTATTTACTGCTATGATATTATCCAAAACCTGTCTCTTTTCAACACCAAAATTTCCTATGTAATCAGCGCAATCCGCGATTAAAAAATCAATCAAAAATGATGGTACCTTTTGATAAATCCTGAAATTTTGTAAATTTTTTTACTCCTTTTCCCATATCGAGTTACGAGGTTTATCCGCCGCAGGCGTAATCGAATTTTCGCACCATTCGCGCATGTCCGTCCAATTAGGAAAGGAACGTATTCTAAACATTATGAAAGATATGGAACAACAAAACACGGTTAATTTAGGCAATCGGTGTTTGAAAAATTCGTGTTTATTCGTGGTTAATTTTTCGTGCCTTAGTGCCTTCGTGGCCAAAACTCAATCAATCAAAATGAATAAATTATGCAAAACGAACCCAATTTCCGAAATGCCAAAAATTGCTATAACATCAGTAATGACAATAACTACGAACTATGAACAACGAACTGTGAACTATCAAAAACGAACCCAAACAAAGCCAATTTCTTGTTAAAATGGGTAATTACAATCGCCATTGAAGGATAACTTAAAAACTATACAATAGCTGTTATGGAAAAATACTCGCCGAACAAAAAGTGTATCGTAATGAATAGAGACGAGGCCCGGGCGTTCGACGCCTGGGCGATAAATACGCTCGGAATACCGGGCGCAGTATTGATGGAAAACGCCGGCCGAAGCTGTGCCGAACTGATTAAAGACAAACTCGCCGGCGTCGCCAATCCTAAAGTCTGTATCTTCTGCGGAACGGGTAACAACGGCGGCGACGGTTATGTGATTGCGAGACATCTTTTAAACAGCGGTTTCGAGGTTACGGTAGTTATATGCGGCGACCGCGGTAAAATAAAAGGTGACGCAAAAATAAATCTGGATATATTAGAAAAGCTCGGCCAATCCATCGAACAACTAAACCTTGATGACGGCGACATCTCTGGCAGGATTAAAGGTTTCGCGGCTAGCGCCGATATGCTTGTTGACGCAATTTTCGGAACAGGATTAACCGGACAGTTAAGCGATGAATACAAGCAGCTTATAGAGAGCATAAACGCTCAGCATTGCCCTATCTTAGCGGTTGATATACCATCGGGTCTGGATTGCGATACAGGTGAATCGCTTGGCGCAGCTATAAGGGCCAGTTTCACCGTAACCTTCGTTGCGGTCAAGAAAGGGTTCACGGCCGCAAAAGCAAACGCCTATACAGGCGAAATTTTTGTCGCCTCTATAGGCGTTGAACCTATGTCAAATTAATCTGCCTGCCGCGGATTAAAACGCGTCCGGCCTGGCTGACAGCGTCTTGTATCCTATGAAGTATAGGAATCTTTCGAGGTTAAATACAGGCATCGAGAGCTTTTGTGCCCGCTCCTGTATCTCTTTGTAAGAGGTAAGTCTTTTCAAAGATGCCTCGTATTTTTCCATCGCCGTCGGGTCGACTTCCATTTGTTCGAAAGTCGGCTTTTTGAGTATCGTGGGTATTGTTCCAAGAACGAGGAAATCGGTGTCGATGGTAATTTCATCAGCCACTCTGCCGCCCCACTTCTGGATGAGGGCTTTTATCTTATCGGCTCCCTCATAATCGATATTTCCATCGCCATTAAGGTCGAATTCACCCGCTACCACAAACGTGTTTGTTTTATCACTATCCCAAACTAAATTTGCAATAGCATCATCCATGATAATCGGGTTTTTGGTGGAACTTACAATGCGTGCGGTTGAGATGTTTTTCCCGACGTTAAACACTTCGATTTCAGCTTTTCCCTTGCCTTCTCTGAGTATGGGGGTATTTTTTTCATAAACCGAGAAAGTCAGTCCCCGATAAACATGGTCATCGCTTCCGAGATTGATATGGACTACTTTTGCCGCGTCGTCGACCAATATTATTTTCCCATCGGGCTTATACGCAGCTATTTCACTGTCAGGCGAGGGAACAAGCGCATGAAGCTTTTCGAGGGCGCGTTTTATTCTCTCTTCGGCGGTCGTCAATTCCGCTTCTGTTTTGAGCAGCTGCTGGCTCAGTTTCTTTCGATTGTCTCTTTCCTCCTCGAGCTGCGTCATAAGAGTCTGAACCTGCTGGTCGGAAGTTTGCTGCAGCATTACTTTAAGGTCATTGTAATCTTTTTTGATTTCGTCAACCTGCATCTGATATTTTTCTTTTTCAGCCAGGAGTGTTTGCTCTTTCTCAAGACCTACCCTTATCGCATCATCAAACCGATTTTTCAGTTTATCAAACTGGTCCTGGAAGAAAAGAGCCGTATTAGTAGTGCCGTCCAGCTTTGCTTTAAGTTTCTCTACTACCCCTACAAGTCCGACGATGTTTGGGTCATCGATTTCAATATAAGCCTGCTGCCGTCGTTCGAAATCTTCCGGTTTTTCAGGCTGCGCAGGCTGCAGTGCCTGCTGGTAACTTTCCATGACTTCCGCCGGCGTTGGAACAATAGACAGACTAGCAACCTGCTTGTCAGCATTGTAAGCAATTCTTACATCAAGGACGCCATTCTCGAATTGGCAGGTGACAGATACAACATTAGAGTCAGCTTCTGTTTCGGTCATGGAGCCAAGCTGTTTTTGGAAAGGCCCCATCTGTTCGATAGTCGCTTTCCACACTTCTTCAAGTTTCTCAGGAGGCAACGCATTTTTCACCGCTTCATTGAAGTCCTCTGTCACTACCGAAAACTGCTGAGCGGCCAGTAACTCGACGAGCTCATTGGTTGGAGTGTTTGGTTCGACGCTTTCGGCAACTGGAACGTTTGGTTCAACGGCAAGGCGCTGCTGGGTCAATGATTCGAGTATGTCCTTGACCTTTCTATCTGCGGTGTCGAATTTGACTTCGGCAGAGGTATCTTCCGGCAGGCCTCCGACTATCATGGACATTGTTCCATCAAGATAATCGACCATAGTGCCGAGCCTGCTTTTTCGCGACTGTTTCGCCCCCACTATCGCTCCTATTTTACTCAGTTCCGCCTTGCTGGCCATCTCGTCCATCTGGCTTTGTAAAGCAGCTTCTGCTGTTCTATGTTTTTCGGCCTGGAGATAAAAGATAACCGCAACGACCGTTGAGATGATAAAAAGGCCGACAAATGTTATTACGGTATAGAGCATAGCGTTATTTTGCTGTCTTTGGCCTACCGGCATAGTAAAACTCCTTAGAAGCACCAAAAAATCACATATTAATCCGTCCGTGACGGACTAAGACCGTCAAAACACTCTATTATCGTCTAAAAAGGGTTCTAAATCAACAAAAAACTTTCGGAAGGTCTTATAATATATCCTGATTTCGGTACCAGAAGCCAAAGCCTCAAAGTTTCTCCAAGAGGGCCGGCAACTGGGTAATTTTGCTTATTACATGCTTAGCGGAAGCATTAGGAGCATCGGAGACTGATGTATGTATGCGAGCTGGACGGGTTATCTGGACGGTCAAAAAACCTAATTTATTCGGTGCGATAAAATCTTTTTTCTCGTTGTCAGCGACGTAAGCTATAGCCTGCGGTTTTGCGTTTAGTGTTTGCATAAGTTTCTCAAAGCCGGTCGGTGAGGGCTTCCAGAATTGTCTGCCGAGCTGTTCGGTGTAGATTATGCACTTAAAATAGTTTTCGATTTTGAGGGCCTGGACTTTCAGCTGCTGAGCAGGCAAAAAACCATCCGTCAGCAAAGCTAATGTATATTTTTTGCTTAGCTGCCGAAGGACTTTCTCGGAATCTGCCGGCAGAAGAATTTGCGGAGAATGGCTTCGATAAGTTTCTATCAGTTTTTCTATGAGCCGGTCATCATAGCTTAAGCCGAGGTCATCGAGAGCCGCGTTGAATGTATTTGTGTGATTGCCAGCGGTGAACTGCTTCCACAAGCTGTCAAAAATCTCCTCGGGAGACAGCACGTCCACCAGATTAGAGAGGGACAGGGCAACGGCTTTGAAGCCGCTTCGGCAATAGTCGAGCTCATCGTAAAGCGTGTCGTCTAAATCAAAAACAACTGTTGTTATCATATTTCGCTCCATGTTTTCAGTTTGTTTTATTTTTCCGCATTTGCTACGTATATTGGAATTACAGGACCATCCGGGGTGAATTGGTCAGAGTCGAATTGGGTTATTTTATAGCCGTGTTGCTCCAGGCCTTCCACAAGAACAGCGTAAGTTTCGAGCAACCATATCTGCCGGCGTGCGAGAACAGCCTGCTTAAACATTTCAATCGACTGTACCCGCTGCTCTCCACCACAGAGGCCAGCAAGACATTCGACGTTAATCCAGTGTGGTGTAACTGATTCTTGTAAGAGGTAATGTTCGAAAAGAGTACCTTGGTTCCAGTTGCCTATAACAAGATAGTCAAGGGCGGCAACCTTGCTTATTTGGACAACGGTGTTTCGATATGCGGTATGGCATTTATTTAACACTCGTATTTTTTTAAATGCGTCAAGACCATTCATAAAGACAGCAAGAATTATCACAATCATTGCGGCGTAAGTAGTCGACTTGGAGCAAGCCTTATTGTTTAAGATTCTCAGGATCAGACCAAGCCCCAGACCACCAACTACGCAGAGCATAGCATAAGCAGGCAGTTGAGGAGGTATGTCTTTGATTTTTTCGGCCAAGAATAAGGTGACAAGCCAGAGTATAAGCAGAGCAAGGGCAAGGGGCCGGAATTGTTTTCGGCCGAAAATCTCAAGCAGACCTGCAACAACAAGCGGTATGCAGAAAAAAAACCCGGAAAATATTTCGCGGCCTTCTTTGTCCATCGCCCATTTGAGGCTGAAGGAGCGATTAGCAGCCTCGAACAGACCGCGGCCACCAAAGAAATAAGACTGACGAACCGAAAATATTATGACAGCAGCAGAAACCGAGAAAATTGCGCAGAACAGCAAAAGCGGACGCAGGCGTGGTCGCAGTATGAAAAAGCAGGGTAAGGCAAGAATCGCACTCGGTGTTATTAAGAAAGATAAGAGAAATGACAAGCTTGCAACGATGGGTTTATTCAGCAGCCAGAGCAAAATCGACAGGAGGAAGAAACAAACCTGCGGGGTATATACCTCGGCGTAGATTGAATTTTCGAGGAATATATGGTGTGTAAAAAGCAACAGACTCGCGGCAACAGATGGAACGTGTTTATGACAAATAGTAAAAGTTATAAAGTAAACCAGCATAATGCTTAAGGCGCCGAGAAGACAATTCATCAAATTTATTGCATGGTCATCGGAGCCGGGCAAGATGCGGATGAATCCAGCACCGAGCAAGTAGTAGCCGAGGTGTACCGGCCTTTCGGTGAAATTGAGATTTCGCATCTGCTGCAAATAAACTGCTGCATCACCATTAAAAAGAGCATCTGTGCCCAAAGAAGCAAAGGTGGCAAAAACTATCAGAAAGATTATAAGGCCAATGAAGGTAGCTTTTGTTTTACAGGGCCGAATGGTTTCGAGAAATGGGTTGGCAAAGTTGTTTAATCCGACTTCAAATCTTTCGAGCATCAGCCTGGCATAAGTCATTACGGGCTTTCTCCGTGTATATTCTGAGGTATACTAAGGTTTGTTCGGATAAATGTCAATTGCGTTACAGGACGAAACCTGTTAAATAAGGGTAATTACAAAGCTGTGAGATTATGAGCAAACAAAGATTACAGAAAGTTTTGGCGGCGGCAGGTGTCGCTTCCCGCAGGAAGTGTGAAGAACTGATACTTGAAGGGACGGTGTGCGTGAACGGCGGGGTTGTGGACAGTCTGCCAGCTTTTGTTGACCCTGAAAAAGACATCATAACCGTGGACGGCAGAAAAATTTACGCTGCCCGGAAGGTATATTTTCTTTTGAATAAGCCCAAAGGCGTGATTTGCACAAATTCAGACCCGCAGGGAAGAAAAAAAGCTATAGATATCATCCCGGGGCGTGAACGCATCTTTTGTGTCGGCAGGCTCGATATCGAAAGCACAGGAATAATTATACTAACCAACGACAACGAACTGGCAAACAGATTGACGCATCCAAGATATGGACTGGCGAAAACATACGTTGTCAACGTCAAAGGTGAGCTTAGCGGTGAGCAAATAGAAAAGCTGAAAAAAGGGGTCTGGCTGGCTGAGGGCAAAACCGGCAGAGCGACAATAAAGATATTAAAGCGCAACCGTAAAGAATCATTGGCAGAAGTAACTATTCGAGAAGGGCTTAACCGCGAGGTCAGAAGGATGTTCGCAAAGATGGGTTTGCCTGTAAAATCATTGACAAGGACGCAGATTGGCAAAATTAACGCACGAGGCCTCGGTATCGGTAAATTCAGGGCACTAACGAAGGCAGAAGTAGAATATCTGAAGAAAACGACGAATTGAAATTTAGGCTTGCAATTTTCCCAAGAGTGAGTATATTTGTATAGTTTTAAGGTAATTGTGGCAATAACCTGAGTATATAATCGGGAGCTTATTAATGTCGAGAGTATGTCATTTTACAGGTAGACGGACGAAAAGCGGGAACAGTATCACACGGCGCGGCAAGGCAAAGTATCTTGGCGGGGTCGGAAGAAAAATTACCGGCATTTCGAAAAGAAAGTTTAAGCCGAACATACAAACGGTCCGGGCTGTTATTGATGGTAAGGTTGTCAGAATCAAGGCCTCGGTCAAAGCAATACGTATGGGCCTTGTTCAAAAGCCGCTTAAACGGAAATATAAACCGGAAGAGTAAAGAACATAAGAATACAAGTCTTATGTGCTGAAATCTGCGGGGCGGGTTTTGCCTCGCTTTTTTTATTTAGGCAGGAAAAAAATGGGGAAAAGAATCGACCAAACAGAGGTGAGGAAGGTCGCTAAATTATCCCGTCTGGATTTGAGCGAAGAAGAAATTGCGGAATTTACGGGTCAGCTAAGTGCAATCCTTGACTATGTTGCAAAAATGAACGAGCTGGACACCGCCGGCGTCGAACCTCTGGCACATTGTCTGCCGATAAGTAATGTTTTTCGGGAAGATGTCGTCAAGGAATCGCTTGGGACTGAAAAGACGCTGGCAAATGCACCGGATAGAGACGGGGAATTTTTCAAGGTTCCGAAAATTCTGGAAGAACCATAGTTATTGATGATTGATTATTAAATGGACTGGCAAAGCGCAAAAGAGTTACGGGATAAAATCAGAACCGGCGAGACAAGCAGCGTTGAAGCAACTGAGGCGGTTTTTGAACGCATTGCTAATTCAGAGCCTGCCATTGGGGCGTATATAAGCACATTTGAAAAATCGGCCATCGACAAGGCGAGAGAGATTGACAAACGCATAGCCAACGGCGAGGCGGTTGGAGAACTGGCGGGCGTGCCGGTGGCGATAAAGGATAATATGTGCACCACTTTCGGGACAACCACCTGCGCTTCGAAGATATTAAAGAATTTCCACGCACCATATAACGCAACAGTTGTTGATAAGCTGATTGCTGCCGATGCCGTGATAGTCGGCAAGACGAATCTGGATGAGTTTGCGATGGGTTCGAGCACGGAAAACTCCAGTCTGAAACAGACGGTTAATCCGTGGGACATAAAGCGAGTGCCGGGCGGGAGCAGCGGCGGGTCAACAGCAGCCGTGGCGGCGGGACTTTGCTGCGCGGCGCTTGGTTCGGATACGGGCGGTTCGATTCGTCAGCCGGCAAGTTTCTGCGGAGTGGTGGGACTAAAGCCGACTTATGGAAGGGTTTCACGATACGGGCTTGTGGCTTACGGTTCAAGTCTGGACCAAATCGGGCCAATAACACGCACGGTGGGCGATTGTGCGTTAATGATGAATGTTATAACGGGACACGATGAGAAAGACAGTACCAGCGTAAGCGAATCGGTTGTGCCGGCCTGCAACTACCTTGAGAAACTCGATGAACCGATAAGCGGACTGAAAATCGGCATTGTGCCGGGGCTTAACACCGGCAGTGACAGTGATGTGCAAAAGGCAATCAGCGGAGCGATTGAGGTATATAAAAAACTCGGGGCGGAAATAATTGAAGTAGAAATGCCGCATTTTGATTATGCAATTGCCGCTTATTACGTAATAGCTACAGCCGAGGCATCGAGCAATCTGGCAAGATACGACGGCGTGCATTACGGACACCGCACGAAAAATCCTAAAGATTACATCGAGGTCTATACAAAATCGCGGGCAGAAGGATTCGGCAAAGAAGTCAAGAGGCGAATAATGTTGGGTACTTATGCGCTGTCGAGCGGCTATTATGACGCGTATTACCTGAAGGCGCTTAAGGTCAGAAATTTGATACGCGGCGATTTCACCAAAGCTTTCGAGAGATGCCAGGCCATTTTGATGCCTGTTTCGCCAACGACTGCTTTTAAAATCGGCGAAAAGGTCGATGACCCACTGAAAATGTATCTTTCGGATATTTATACGATAGCCGCGAACCTCGCCGGGGTTCCAGGTATCAGTATCCCGTGCGGATTCGACAAAAATAATCTGCCGGTCGGGTTACAGATACTAACGCCTGCGTTCAGTGAAGATAAGCTGCTGCGGATTTCAAGAATGTTCGAGGCGCAAACTGACTGGCATAAAAAGAAGCCTGCGATTAGATAATGAGTGAATTGCAATACAAGGTTTTGGTAGGGCTTGAGATTCACGTGCATCTTAGCACGAAGACGAAGATGTTCTGCGGCTGTGCGCTGAGTTTTGGAGAAGAAGCCAATAGCAGAGTATGCCCGGTGTGTCTCGGTATGCCGGGCGTGCTGCCGGTGATGAATAAGCAAGCATTCGAATATGCAGTGCTAGCGGCACTGGCCCTTAATTGTGAGATAGCAAAATTTACAAAGTGGGACAGAAAAGGGTATTACTATCCGGATTTACCGAAAAATTATCAGATAAGTCAGTATGATTTGCCGCTCAGCAGAAACGGCTTTATTGAAATACCGCTGGAGTCTGGAAAAACCAAGAGGATTGGAATAATCAGGGCGCACCTTGAGGAAGACGCTGGAAAGAACCTGCACGCGACGGGAAACTTTTCACAGGTCGACTTAAACCGTGCGGGGACACCTTTACTGGAGATTGTAACCGAGCCCGATATGAACAGCGCTGCGGAAGTTCGTGCGCTGGCGGAGGAATTGCAAAGAATGGTCAGATACTTAGGCGTCTCGGAGGCGGATATGCAAAAAGGCCATATGCGCTTCGAGCCGAACGTCAATCTGGTTATCACTAAAGACAGCAAAGAATACAAAACACCGATTGCCGAAATCAAGAACCTCAACAGTTTCAGGGCGCTGGAGAAAAGCATCGAATACGAAATCGGCAGGCAGCTTGACCGATTCCTCGAAATAGGCGAAGTGATGGAGATGGGCAACAAGAGCACCCGCGGCTGGGATGACGTAAAGGAGGCGACAGTCCTGCAGAGAGAAAAAGAAGAAGCACACGATTACAGATATTTTCCAGAACCTGACCTTGTGCCGGTTGAATTGACAGAAGAGCAGCTCAAAGACATCAAGTCTCGCTTATGTGAGCTGCCTATAAAAAAGCAAATGCGTTATGTTAATGAATACAAATTAAGTGATTACGACGCAGGCGTTTTAACGGCGGAGCGTGCAACAGGAGAATTTTTCGATGAGGCAGTTAAAGCCGGCGGCGAGCCGAAACGGGTTTGTAATCTGCTCACGCAGGTCGGTCTGAAATTAGCAAATGAAAAAGGCTGCAGCGTCGCCGAGTTGGGTATCAAACCTGATGGTCTAGCTAAATTAGCTATGATGGTTGAATCCGGCGAAATCAGTGCGACCGCAGCTAACACCATTTTAGGAGAAATGGTTAAAATAGGCAAAAGCCCACAAGAACTGGCAGAGCAGCTAAACCTTATTCAGAAAAGCGATGCAGGAGAACTGGAAAAGATAGTTGAGCAGGTACTTGCGGAAAACCACAGGGCGGTTGATGATGTAAAAAGCGGCGGAAAAAGAAGCAAAAAGGCTGAAGGGTTTCTATTGGGGCAGGTTATGCAGAAGACGAGGGGGCAGGCAAATCCAAAAGTTGTTTCTGAAATTATTTCAAAAAAATTGTCTTGACATTTCCTACTATTTTTAGAAAAATTATAACATTAGGCGGACAAGAGAAAAAGCGAACCAGCAGCCAGAGCTTTCTGACCATAGTTACAAATCAGTATCAGGTAGCTCGTTATGTGGGGGAATATAGGGATGTGGAATATGGATGCCGGCGAAAGGGAGATTACGGGGGAAACACAGGTGATTTCTTTGCGCATAACCAAAATTAGAGCAAATCAGCCACGATTTACCCATTCACAAGAACATAGATGACGAGTTAGGCAAAGCCCGGCGCAGCGGGTAAACGAGAGAAAGGCAAGAAGATGGCAAGGAGCAAGGCAAGTCGGAGAAAGAAAGGCCTCAGAATTGAAAAGCCTGTGACTTCGCCTGAACGCAAGCCGCGAAGAGGAAAGAGAGAACCTCCAATTGTTGGCATAGGAGCGTCTGCGGGCGGGCTTGAGGCACTCGAGGGATTTTTCCGGCACATGCCGTCGAATAGCGGGATGGCGTTTGTTGTGATCCAGCACTTGTCTCCTCAGCATGTTAGCGCAATGGACACGCTTCTGACACGCTACACGGAAATGCAGGTCCTGAATATCGAAGATGGGATTAGAGTCAAGCCGAACCATATCTACCTGAACCCGCCCGATAAGCACGTTGTGATAATGAACGGCAAACTATGCCTGATGGAGCCAAAGGAGCCCCATGGGGTGAAGATGCCTATCAACTATTTTCTGCGCTCTCTCGCTGAGGACAGGGGTGAAAAAGCAATCTGCATTATCCTCTCTGGAACAGGGTCAGACGGGGCTTTGGGGTTGAAGGCGGTGAAAGGTGAAGGCGGCCTTGCGATAGCTCAGAATGAGAAGCAGGCCAAGTTTGACGGCATGCCGCGAAGCGCGATAGATACGGGGCTGGTGGACTTAGTTTTGCCTGTTGAGAGAATGGGCGATGAGCTGATGAAGTATTCGCAGCATCCGTATGTTGAAGGCGGGCAGGTCAGGACGGACAAAAAGTCGCTTGGCGACTATATGAGAAAGATATTCTTCCTGATTAGATCAAAAGCTGGGCACGATTTTTCGAATTACAAGCAGAATACGATTCTGCGCCGGACTGAGAGGCGAATGGCTCTGCACCACATTAACCAGATATCAGAGTACGTTCATTATCTTGAGCAAAAACCGGACGAGATTATTGCCTTGCACAAAGACATGCTCATCACTGTAACAAATTTCTTCAGAGACGCGGGGGCGTTTGAGATTCTTGAGCGAAAGGTGCTGCCGGAACTGCTCAAATCAAAGCCTGATGAAGGGGCGGTGCGGGTATGGGTTGCGGGGTGCGGGACTGGTGAAGAAGCGTATTCCATAGCGATACTGCTGGCCGAAACCATGGCGAAACTGAAAAAGCAGCTGGAAGTTCAGGTTTTCGCCACTGACCTGGACTCCGAAGGAATCGAGCACGCACGGATTGGGGTATACCCTGAGAGTATTGCCGCAGACATTTCAGCGGAGCGGCTGCTGCGCTTCTTCGTAAAGGAGGATACCGGCTACAAGGTTAAGAAACAGATTCGGGAAATGGTTGTCTTTGCCGCTCATGACCTTATCAAGGACCCGCCTTTTTCAAAATTAGACTTAGTCACCTGCAGAAATGTTCTTATTTATATGGACGCTTTGCTGCAAAGAAAGATATTGCGGCTGTTCGATTACACGTTGAATCCGAAAGGGGTCTTGTTCCTGGGCACATCCGAAACCATCGGAGGTCTTACAGAAAGATTTGAGCCGATAGATGCCAAGTGGCGAATCTTCAGACACAAAGGGACTGTTCCCAAAGCGCGTATGGTGCATTCCCTTGCAGTATTTAATAACTTCAAGGATGAAGGGCAGGACACAAGGGGAGTTGATATTAAGAAATTCGCCGAAAGGACAATTCTTCAGAGTTACGCACCGCCGTGTGTTCTGGTAGATAAGAAATATAACGTCGTTTATTTTAACGGCAGGACGGAGATGTACCTGTCGCCGCCTGTGGGCGAACCGACTTTTAATGTTTTGAAGATGGCTCGCGACGAGCTACGCTATACGCTGAGCACAATGCTCCATAAGGCGGGCACGCAGAAAAAGACGGTTGTTTGTGAAGGGGTAAAAATAAAACATAATAACGGCATTCTAACGATAAACCTCGTAGTCAGACCTATTACTGAACCGGCGGCCATGAGTGGTTTGTTAATGGTTGTATTTGAGAGCAAGAAACCTTTGGGCAAACTTTCCAGGAAGAAAGAGAAGAAAACTGTGGGGAGCAATGACGTTAAGCCGCGGGAAGAAGCCCTTGAACAGGAATTACAATCAACAAAAGAGTGTCTCCAGACAACAATAGAAGAGATGGAAACCTCTAACGAAGAGCTGCAGTCAACGAACGAGGAACTGCAAAGCACAAACGAGGAGCTGGAAACATCGAGAGAGGAGCTGCAATCAACCAACGAGGAGTTGCAGACAATGAACTCGGAACTTCAGGAGAAGGTCGAGGAATTGTCCAACGCCAACAACGATTTGAACAATCTGCTTGGCAGTACTGAGATAGGAACGATATTTCTTGACAACGGCCTTAGAATCAAACGTTTCACGCCGGCAACAGGTGTTTTTTTCAAAATCATCAGCAGCGATGTGGGCAGGCCAATCAGTGACATTGCCCATAACCTGGGATACGACGGTTTTCTTGAAGATATCAAGCAGGTTATCAATAATCTCGGGCAAATAGATAGAGAACTGCAGACCAGGGAAGGCAAGTCGTACATTATGCGGATTCTTCCGTACAGAACGGTTGAAAATGTTGTCGACGGAGTGGTAATTACCTTTCTTGACATCACGGCTCAAAAGAAGTCGCAGGAACGTGAATCCGCCGCGAAAGCAGCTCAGGTTTATACACAGGCCATTTTGGATACTGTTCGGGAGCCGCTGGTGGTTCTGGATGAGAACCTTCGCGTTGTGTCGGCGAACAGGTCTTTTTACGAAACTTTCGAGGTCAATCGCGAGAATACCGAGCAGAAGCTGATTTACGAACTTGGGGACGGTCAGTGGGATATCCCACGATTGCGAGAGCTTTTGGAGCAGATTTTGCCCGAAGATAAGCAGTTCGAAGGCCTTGAAGTTACACACGATTTCCTTGGGATTGGGCGCAGAGTGATGCTTCTCAACGGCCGGCATATCTTGCAGGAGAATCAGGATAAGCAGAGAATTTTGCTTGCCATCGAAGATATTACCCATCGCCACGAGAAAAAATTGACCTGAGTGAGCCTTTTGTTGCTCTGAGGAGTTTGAAAAATGGGGATACCGAAAGACAAATCAGATGATTCCAAGAATCTTCGCGAGCAGGCGGAGAAGAAAGCAAAGCAGCAGATAGTGGAATTTCGGAATCAGCGGGGGCAGGACACGGCCGAGCTGATTCACGAGCTGCGTGTTCATCAGATTGAGCTGGAAATCCAGAATGAAGAGCTTAGGAACGCCCAATTGGAGCTCGCTGAGTCTCGGAACAAATATTGCGAACTGTATGACTTTGCTCCTGTGGGTTATTTTACCCTGAATAAGGAGGGACTGGTTGTCGGAGCAAATCTTACCGGCGCCGCCCTTTTGGGTGAGGAAAGAGGCAATCTACTTAAAAGCAAATTCTCTCATTTTATTGCCCCAAGTTCTCAGGACGATTTCTATTTATACCGCAAGCGAGTTGTTGAAAGCGAGGCCAGGCAGAGTTGCGAAGTCAAACTGCGCAGGAAAGACGGCACTGAATTCATTGCTCAATTGGTGAGTGTCGCTGTTACGGAGCAGAAGGGCAAATATGACCAGTTTCGTATGACAATGATAGACATCACTGAGCGCAAGAAAGCCGAGGAGGAACTGCGAAAATCAGAATATGAAAAGACTTTGGTTTTGGATAATGCCAGTGAAATAATCGCTTATCATGATACAGACCTCAATATCCTGTGGGCCAACAGGGCGTATCTGAAAGCAACCGGCTTATCGCTAACACAGATACAAGGAAAGAAATGTTACCACGCATGGGGCCTCGACAGTCCCTGTAAAGACTGCCCGGTCACAAAGACAATAGAAACCGGAGAACCACAAGGTGCCGAATTAACGCCACAAAATCAGCCGCACTGGCCTCCCGATATGGGTTCCTGGCTGTCAAAAGCCGCCCCTGTGAAAGATAAGACCGACAGCATTACCGGTGCGATTGAGGTTGCCTACGACATCACTGAGCGCAAAAAGGCCGAGCAGGAACTTCTTGAGGACCAGGCGAAGCTTAAGTCTCTGGCCTCGCAGTTGGTTTTGGCCAAAGAGCGCGAAAGGCGCCGTCTCGCTACCGAGCTGCACGACCGAATCAGCCAGTCGCTGGTTATTTCCAAAATCAAGTTAGATACCCTTCGCAAGTCGTGGCGCAGCCGAAAATTCGATAAAGTGCTGGAGGATATCTGTAATTCCATAGGCCAGACGATTCAGGATACCAGGGCTTTGACATTCGACCTCGGCAGCCCTGTACTGCATGAGCTGGGTTTTGAGACGGCGGTGTCGGAATGGCTTACAGACCGAATCCAGAAAAAGCACGATATTACCGTGGAGTTCGAAGATGACAGAGAGCCCAAGCCGTTAGATGATGACGTTCGTATCCTTTTGTTTCGTGATGTGCGGGAACTGCTTACCAACGTTGTTAAACATGCCAGTGCTCATAAGGTAAAAGTTTCTATCCGCAAAGTCGGCAGCGAGATACATATCAGTATTGAAGACGATGGCTGGGGGTTTGATACTAAGAAAGCAGCCGCAACGGCAGCAGGAGAAGGCGGATTTGGGCTTTTCAGTATTCGAGAGCGGCTGGGGCAGTTAGGAGGGCACCTTGAGATTGAATCTGAACCCGGCTGCGGAACGAAGGCAACACTTATAGCGCCGCTTAAGCAGGCAAAAAGTGAATAGGAAGGGAAAAATGAGCATAAAAATCTTATTAGTAGATGACCACGCAATCGTACGACAGGGGCTGCATTCTTTGCTCGAAAAAGAACCTGACATAAAGGTTGTGGGCGGAGCCGAAGACGGCCGCAAGGCGCTTGAGCTTACCAGGGAATTGCTGCCGGATGTAGTCGTTATGGATATAACTATGCCGAATCTCAACGGAGTGGAAGCTGCACGCCTGATTACTCAGGAATTCCCAAAAGTAAAAGTAATTGCCTTGTCGATGCATTCTGACAAGACATTTGTCGTCAGTATGCTCAAGGCCGGAGCGTCAGGCTACGTATTGAAGGAATGCCTGTCCGATGAGCTGGTCGAGGCAATACGAGCCGTCGCCGGAGACGGCTGGTATATCAGCCGCAGAATAACCGGCGTAGTAATGGGGGATTATGTAAATCGCCTGCTCGAAACGACCAAGTCGCCGCTGGAAACCCTTACAGACAGAGAACTCCAGGTGCTTCAGCCCGTAGTTGAAGGAAAAAGCACCAAACAGATTGCTTTAGAGCTTCACGTAAGTACCAAAGCCATCGAGGCAGCTCGCCGTAAGATTATGGAAAAGCTGGATGTGCATAGTGTTCCCGAGCTTGTCGTAAAAAGCATACAGTGGGGCCTGATTTCTCTTCAGCGGTAAGTTTTTCGATATGGAGGTTTTAGAAACTATCATCTCTGCTTTTGCAGGATTTTAGTTTCTGTCCCTGCGATTAATCTTTTTATATTTTCACGGTGGCGCACAATAACCATAATCGGTATAACAATAGCCGCGATAAGCAGCGGCCATAGGTTAACAAAATTCCAGCCTTGTATTAATACAATCATCAGAATCAGGGCGAGAGGAAAAGCAACAGAAGCAGCGATGGAGGCCAGCGAGATATACCGCCATAATAAGACGACCGCTACCCATATAAAAAAAGCAACAGCAGCACAAATCGTGTAGTAGGGCCAAAGGCCGAGCGCTACGCCGAAGCTGGTAGCGACACCTTTGCCGCCCTTGAATTTTAAGTATATCGGGAAGATATGGCCTAATATAGCTGCACAACCGACAGCAAGCGCAAAGACAAGTTGTGCGACACTTGGCGGAGAGGAAAAGATATAAGTGGCAACTAACATCGGCACCAGCCCTTTTGCGGCATCCAGAAAAAAACACATATAAGCCCATTTTTTACCAAGCGCCCGCGACAGGTTCGTTGCGCCGATATTACCTGAACCGATGCTGCGGAGGTCCTTGCCGTGAGCTGCGGCGATAATCAAACCAAAAGGTATTGAGCCGAGCAAATACGCGCCAACAATCAAAATCGCAATTTTCATTATTTCCCCCGCTTTTCGAGTATTGATTCATAAACAGGTATCAGCTGTTTAGCAACCCGGCTGACGGAAACTTTTTCTGCGAGATTATCCGCAACAATCGCATGTGATGCTTTACGGATATTGTTCGTATCTGTGAAGAAGCTAATGGCCTGCGCCAGTGCTTGGATATTTTCCGCACGATCGATTACTTTGCCGTGCCGGTCGTTGACAAATAAATCGGCTGCACCGTTAAATTTTGTTGTTATCACGGGCTTGCCGGCTGCAATCGCTTCGAGAATAAACCTGCTTGACGGGTCATAAAAGGTAGGCAGAACAGCCACATCTATTATTGACAGGACGTCCTGAATATGACGAACAGCGCCTAAAAAGACAATTTTCCGATGGACGCCAAGCTTCTTTGATAGGCGGAGATATTTGTTTGTTCTGCCATTACCAGCTATTATTAAATAAGCCTTTCGTCCCATGACGTTCGGCGATACAAGTCGCATCGCTTTTATCAAACAGGCAAGTCCCTTCAGTCTGAAATTGTTTGCGGCGAATAAGAAAAAGACAGGGTTGTCAGCTTCCTCGAGTCCTAATTGAGTGAGTATTTGACTACGGAGTTTATCTGTCCATGGAGTATCGATTTCTTTATTTATTTTTACGCCGTTAGGGACAACGACTATTCGGTCATCATCAATGCCGTAGTATTTTTTGAACTGCTCAGCAATATACATGGAAAGTGCGGCGATTACCGGCCCATTCGGATTTTCGCAAAGTTTTCTCTCTGCCCGCAAAAGTATATCTCGTCGAAGGTTGGCAAAAGCCGTTATCCTCTTATAAAGTTCGATGACTTTGTTCTGGTAACTGACAGCATTACGCAGAACAGATTCGGCGTAGCAGCCCGCCCGCGGCTGATATACATCAGCAAAATCAAAAGGCAATATGCTGTGAACTAAACAATAGTGATTTACCGACAAATGTTTCTGCACCGCCTTCGCAAACGTAAAGTAACCGGTACGCCTGCCGGGAGTATCCTGGCATAAAATATGAACGTTTTTAGCGTTTGCCTGCCCTTTTGCAGCAATTATGTCCACTTCAAGCCCAAGCGCAGACAGCGCATCTGTCAGCTCAAAGACAGAGCGTTCCGCCCCGCCGAGGGCGACATCTATCCGCTCTGTTATCATCGCGATTTTCTTGTTCGCTAAAGACATAAATTTTATCAACTTGCAAAAGGAACAACCCTACCGTGCTTTATATCGTGTTGCGCCATCCATCTTGTTTTATTCATTACTCTACGGATAAATACTTTATCTTTCCAGGTTAGTTTTCTGCGACCGGTATAGCCAAGATAAAAACGTAACCTGTCTGTTCTCGAAAAATACCTGCCTGGTGCTGAGTAATAAAGCTGCGCAATATCTTTTATCTGAAATCGTTCGGCTAATAAGCCCGGCTTGAAGGTGCGTGCCAGGTCTATCAAATAAAACCGGCCGTCGTCGCTATAGAATATATGAGAAAGGTAAAGGTCTCGATGCCGGTAACCCGTTTCATGGAATTTTTTTACAAAGGCAGCCAATTGAGCAATAAAATTTCTTCGCAGTTTCAAATTTTCGATTGTATCCGGGGCATTGAAGCAATCGGGCAGCTTCCGCTCCAAAGACTCTGCATCGGGGATTTTTTCGGTAATTATAAAACTTCTTTTCTCGAAAAATACACCCCCCTGCTCGCCGTAAGAGACAATCTTAGGCGTGTTTACGCCTGCAGCTGCAAGTTTGGCTGTCGGCTCAACATCAAAGAAGCCGCAACTTGTCCGCCTGTGAGCCGAAAGCCAGTTTCCAAGCTGAACTAAGATTGGCGGTGAGTCGTAGCGTTTCAAAAACAGCGTGGCCGGAGGCGAATTTATTTCAAATCGTAAGCGGCTGCGATGCCCCGGCAGATTGTCCTTGGTTAGATTATGAGCTTCATTAAAAGAGAAAACAGCATCTATTGAGGTCAAGCCCAATTCGCCAAGGCCGGTTTTATAATCTTCATCACAGAAGAATGATTCTGAAATTTCTGTAAATTTTTGCTCGGCCTTAAAAGCCGCCTGTCTTTGGCCGGTTCCGAGAAATTTTTTCGCAGCATTACAGACCATTTCTACCGTGATCGCCTGCATACATAAATGTTCGCTCTTACTACAGGTAGGCTTGGCACAAGGAGCGCAAGGCACATCGCCGATTATCTGGATTTCATTTTTGTAACCGGTTTCTGTCCAGGCCGGGCTGTTCGGGCCGAACAGACTGATAACCTTACGCCGCAGCGCTATGGCTATGTGTCGCGGACCTGTATCATTGCTTATTACCAAATCCGCCGCGGCAAAAAGCGATTTCAATTCGCCAAGACTTACAGGCTTCTCTGCGAGGTTGATAAGCTTAAACTTGCTCAAACCGCAAATCTCTTCGGCAATTTGCTTTTCAGCAGGGTTGGGCGATACAGAGACAACAACGGTCGCATTATAATTAGAAATCAGCCAATCTGCTGTTTGTGCGAATCTCTCACTGAGCCAGTATTTACTTCGGCCAAAGGCCCCGCCGGGAACAATAACGACAACAGGCCCTTTGGGGTCGGCAATTTCCTGGAATCTGGCCCGCATCTTTTTGTCCTCCTGCGGGTCGACGAGCAGTTCAAGGTTCGAATCAGCGGCATCGGCGCCGAGCATAGAGGAAATCGCAAGATAGTAGTCAACCATAGAAGAAGGTTTGAATCTGGCGGCAGATAATTTCGGCGGATAAAGTTTATCGGTGAGTAAGAAACCGCGGCCTTCGCGAGCGTAGCCGACACGCTTCGGTATACCTGCTAAAAAAACCGCCAAAGCGGCGGAGAAGGAATTTTTGAAAAGTATAGCATGGGTAAAGTTATGTTCCTTCAACGTTTTTACTATCTTAAAAATATTTTTGCCTTGCTGCTGTATCCATATATCGTTAAAGCTGCTGGGTGACAGGGTTTTGTGGACGACCTCGTTGGCAAAGAAAGTAATCCTGGAGGATTTGAAACCCCGGCGAATAGCCCGCAAGGCAGGCGTGCAAAGGACAGCGTCACCCATAGGAGAGGGAAGCCAGACTAATATCTCATATTTTGTATCTTGCATCTGGTAGCTCACCCCACAGGACAAATTTTGCGCAACGCTACTTTCGCCCATGCATTATGTAAAAGGTCAGCGTCATTACCTGGAACAGCAAAGCAAAGCCAAGTGTAATTAAAACTGAATTGTCCTGCTTTGTCGGATACATTAGAAAATATATACTCACGAGCAGGCAAAACCAAACAATGGTTTGCCAAACCCCGGCGAAAAATCTCGTTATGGAAAATTCGCCGAACATATCACTTCGCCGCATACCTCTAAGCTGTTCCAGGATATTATCGAGCTGCTGTTCAGTCCTGCTGCCTGTGACGAGGCTGCTGGAAATTTTTTGTTCGACAGGTCGCGTTTCAGATTTTGCGGGCTGAGGCAGTGGTGGTTTTTCGGCGGTCTGCGCTAATGGTTTATTCAAGGGCTGCTGGATCGACTGATTTCGAACAGGGTTTTCACCGGCTGAACGATAATGTTTTTTAATAATATTTACAGCTTCCTTGAGGTTTACAGCTCGATAATCCGGATTCGGCTCGCCGAGTTTGTGCCGTTCAGGATGCGAAGGATGATTTACCAATATGGTTTTGCAACCGGCCTTCAAACCGGCCTCAATGTCACGACCGCTGTTGCCAATCATCCAGGATTGAGCAAGGTTAATATCCATCTCTTTGGCGGCGGCCAGCAGCATCCCCGGATTTGGCTTTCGCAAGTCGCTTTCCTTACGGTACTTTTCAACAACGCCGTCCGGATGATAGGGACAATAATAAATGCGGTCTAAAGGCGCTCCTTTTTCAGCCAGCAGCTGTTTTAGCCTGTCGTGAATTTCACCAAGAGCCTCCTCAGAAACAAGTCCGCGTGCAACACCGGACTGGTTCGAGACAACAACCAGCTTATATCCCATAGAGCGAAATTCGACAAGTGCCTTATCAATACCATCCAGCAGCTTTACCTGGTCGGGACGACTGATATAGCCCGGGTCCTCGATTAAAGTATCGTCACGGTCTAAGAATATTGCTTTGTTAGACATTTTTCAGATTAACTATTTGCAAAAACTATCTTCCACGAGTCCGCAGATTATATGAAAGCCGAGCTGGTGAATTTCCTGACTTCGTGCGGTCGATTTGCTGTTGGCGCAAAAACAAACGTCGGCCATCTTCTCGAGTTTGCTGTCATTGCTGCCTGTGAAGGCCAGCACCTTAGCGCCTTTTTTCTTTGCCAACTTGACGGCAGCAATAACATTCGCCGATGTACCGCTGGTGGAAATAGCCCAGAGGACATCACCTTTTTTAACGAGCGCCTCAACCTGCTTGGCAAATATATTTTCGTAACCGTAATCGTTGGAAACCGATGTTATCACTGACGTATCGGTTGTCAGTGCAACTGCCGGCAATGATTTGCGTTCGCGTTCAAATCTGCCTACCATCTCACTTGCTATGTGCTGAGCATCTGCCGCCGAGCCGCCATTGCCGCAGACGTAAAGACGGCCGTTTTTCTTCAATGCTCTTGTTATCATCCCCGCGGCGGCCGCAATGGCTTCAATGCCAGCAGTTTCAAGCCTGGCAATTGCTTTCTTGTGCGATTCTATTGTTTCTGTAATTTTTTTTCTTACGCCCTTATCCATTAGAGCTTAACTTTCCAGCGACTTGATTTTTTTGATTGTTGCAGTCGAGCTTTTACCCTCGACCAGCGGCGCAAGAACGACTTTTCCGCCGTAAGATTCAATGAATTCGGCGCCGATTACGCCTTTTTCCGCCCAATCCTGCCCTTTTACTAACACATCGGGTTTTATTTTTTTGATCAGGTTAAGAGGGTCCGGCTCATCAAAAACGGTAACATAATCGACTGTTTCCATCGCAGCCAGAACGGCCATCCTGTCATTCTGGTTGTTAACGGGCCGGTCCGGACCTTTAATTTTTTTTACCGAGCTGTCACTGTTTAATCCCACCACGACAATATCGCCCTGCAGCTTGCAAAATTTCAGAAATTCGATATGCCCTCTGTGCACGACGTCGAAACAGCCGTTAGTAAAAACTATAATCGCATTTTGTTTACGATGCTCGGCCAGTTTCTTAATTATAGAGTTTAGCGAACAAACTTTATCGTTTTTACCGGTAATTTCATTGATGATTTCATCGATAGTTACCGTTACTGCCCCGAATTTCCCCACCTCGATGCCGCCCGTTATGTTTGAGAGCTGCACGGCCGTTTTATAGTCACAACCAGCCGCCAAAGTTATAGCAAGCGTTGCCAGAACCATATCACCGGCGCCGGTAACGTCGTAAACGCTGCGGGGCCTGGTGGGGACAAGCTCGTCTATTCCCTGCGCCCTGAGATAAGCACCTTCCTTATCGAGTGTAATTACTACGGCCTCGATATCAAACTTCTCGGCAAGCGTCTTCGCTGCTCTGGCCGCTGTCTCTGCGGTTTTTATTTCGAACCCGACCGCCGTTGAGGCCTCCTGTCTGTTCGGCGTAATGAGCGTTGCGCCGGCATACTTCGAATAGTCACCTGCAAATGCTGGGTCAACAAGGACCTTCTTATTCGCATCTTTCGCCAGCCGTATCATTTGTTTGCAAATCGACGAGCTCAGCAAACCCTTATTGTAATCCTGCAGACAAACAACATCAGCCTGCTTCAATTTGTCTTTGTAAACATGCAAAATCTTTTCGTATTGTTCATCAGATAACATTTCCGTGGATTCCTCATCCATCCTGAACAACTGCTGCTGATGGCGATGTTGTGCCAGACCTATCAGCCTTTGCTTGCTGGTGGTAGGACGGTCGGCTAATGTAAGCAGGTTTGTGATATCAGCACCGGCTTCCGTCAATTTTCCCCTGAGCGTTTCACCGTTCCGGTCCTTCCCGATAACTCCCAGGCAAACAGGTATAGCCCCTAACGCGGCAAGGTCCGCAGCGACAGAGCCCGCCCCGCCGCAGCTATACTCGGTTTTAGTAACTCTCAATACCGGCACCGGCGCTTCGGGACTTATCCTTAAGGCGTCGCCGTAGACATAAACGTCGAGCATAAAGTCGCCGACAACCAGAACCTCCGGCGAGCCAAGATTTGTCACAGTTTTTAGCAGTTTTTCATACATAATAGCGCAAATTTCACTATTTTTTGCAAATTTTACCCGTTAATACGTCTTTAATCAACTGTTTTAATTTGTCCTCCCCCGCCATGAACTTTATCTCAACCGCCAAATACGCAAAAGGTATCTCGTATCGCGTATTGTGTGTGGCGTAGTGCGTATAGTCTTTCTGAGTTGACAGAACAAAATCCGCCTCTAAACAATCAGCTCGACCGTTAATATCATCGAAATCAGCGTCTGTGTAGTGATAATGGTCGTTATAAATTTTCGAGCCGACAAGATCAGCGCCCGTGCTTTTGATTGTGCTTAAAAAAGCGTCCGGATTGCCTATCCCGCAAAAGGCAAAGACCTTTTTACCCTTTAGCTGTTCGACGGCGATTTCTCCTGCCGCTGACTTTACGCAGCTCGGGCTGTGCACCGACCTTGCAATTACCATATCCGGATTTATTTGCCGCAGTTCGCTTTCAATTCGGCTTAATTCTGATTCAGAAATCTGGTCGCATCTTGTTAAAACAGCCGCCCCGGCACGCCCGAGAGAAACAACTGGCTCTCTCAACATACCCGCAGGCAGCAATTTCCCGTAGCCGAAGGGACAAATAACGTCAATTGTTACAATGTCGAGGTCCCTCGCCAATCCGCGGTGCTGAAATCCATCGTCCATAACCAGCGCCTTCGCGCCGAATTTACCAACAGCTTCAGATGCGGCTTCGGCACGGTCGGGATTTACAATCACTTTGGCCTGCGGACAGCTTTCAGCAAAAATGGCCGGCTCATCTGTCGCCCCTCGTGCCTTGTAACCCCTTGTCAGAATAGCACAAGGCACATTTTCGCTTTGCAGGAATTTGCACAGCCAGATTACCAGCGGCGTCTTGCCAGTCCCCCCTGCTGTTATATTGCCAATGCTTACGACCGGCACATCCGCGGTATGTATTTCCAAATATCGTTTCGAATATAAAAAGTTGCGCAGCCCGACAGCAAGCGAATAACCTGCCGCAGCAACTGCCATAAAGAAGCGTAAAACCGCTGCAAGCAGGCCGGTGCTTCTGCCCGAAATTAAGCTGCGATAAGCTTGCTGGTTCAATTTAGTATTTAGTCCTTAGTGTTTGACCGTTAGTCGCGAAATGCTGTCGACTATTCGCTTTTTATTTTTTCAATGATGGCATCGGCCATTTCGCTCGTGCCGACGGCGGTTGGGTCGCCGGGGTCGGCCTTCATATCGTAAGTTACGCTTTTTCCTTCGGCGATTACCGCGCTCACCGCCCTTTCGAGCTTGTCCGCCTCGTCTATTTTGCCTATATGTCTTAGCATCATCACGCCGCTGAGTATCAGGGCTGTTGGATTGACCTTGTTTTGGCCTTTGTATTTTGGTGCGCTGCCGTGGGTCGCCTCGAAGATCGCTATCTTGTCGCCGATGTTCGCCCCCGGTGCAACACCCAGTCCGCCGACAAGGCCGGCGCATAAATCACTTATTATATCGCCGTAAAGGTTCGGCAGCACAATAACGTCATAAAGCTCCGGCTTTTGAATAAGCTGCATACACATATTATCGACAATGCGGTCTTCGAATTCGACGTCCGGATATTGCTTTGCTACGTCCCGGCTTACATCGAGCCATAAGCCGTCTGAGAATTTCATAATATTGGCTTTGTGAACGGACGTTACCTTTTTGCGCCCCATCTTGCGGGCGTAATCAAATGCGAAACGAACTATACGTTCTGTGGCTTTAACCGAAATCGGCTTTATACTTACCCCTGAATCTGCGGTTATCTTCCGGCTGCTGTGTTTATTTAACCAGTCTATAAGCTCGGCGGTATCGTCTTTCCCTTTTTGAAATTCGATGCCCGCGTATAGGTCTTCGGTGTTTTCACGAACAATCACAAGGTCGATATCGGCGAATCTGCTTCGCACGCCTTTATAGCTTTTGCAGGGCCGCAGGCACGCATACAAATCAAGCGCCTGCCGCAGATGCACATTTATACTTCTAAATCCCTTACCGACCGGCGTAGTAATAGGCGCCTTTAGCGCGACGCCGTTTTTCTTAATTGATTCGACAGTAGCGTCCGGCAAAGGGGTCCCCTGCCGTTCCATTACTTCTGTGCCGGCCTCAGCTATTTCCCAGTTGATTGCAGCGCCCGTGGCGTCTATACATCGCCGTGTCGCTTCAGCTATTTCCGGCCCAACCCCATCGCCCGTAATCAATGTTACTTTTACCATTCCTGATACTCCGTTCCAAACCCAATATGCTACCTTCAGGAGGCAAACGTGTCAACCCCGCACCAATTGAGCTTAGCTCACGACTATTTGGTGCGGGGTCAATCCCACGGTTAGCCCCGCCAACACCTTGGCGGGGTTGTCCCATCACTATGGCAGGGTTTGCCGTTTCGTTTAGCCCCACCATCACTATGGTGGGGTTGTTATTTTCCCCCCTGCATTGCAGGGTGGTACTCCACGCGCGGGGTTGCAGAGCCGCATGACGTAAGTCCGCGGTAAATATTTGTTGTTGTCATTCCCGCGGGCGCGGGAATCCAGGTTTTTTCAAATCTTAAATTTCAAATCGTAAATTGTAAATGAACATTCCCCTTGACTTCTCCCCTCTTTCCGCCTATTTTATTAATACTTACCCCGCTGTTTTGCGGGCTTCTTTCCTCTCAGCGGGGCGGCGTTACTAAATACTTATTCCGATACTTACTGCGGTTTAAATACAAGATATGATTTTAAACGGGCGTGAAGAAATCAAGTCGTTTCTTGAAATTTAATCACTTTAGGCTCTATTATCTAATGAGGATTAATATGAATCCTGGAACTTTACAGACCACCTGTCAAATTGTGTTCGCTATTGGAATTGTAGTAACTGGCCTTGCTGGTTTTGGATCTTATTATTATGGCAAAAAAGATGCCGCTGTAATACAACAAACAACAATTTCAAAATTAGATCAGTTACTTGAGTCCACAAATAATGAAAATAGAACTAAATTATTAGAAAAATATCCGGCAGGATATGTGTCGTTCGGAGTTGATTCTTCGGAAACTTTTTCAAGTACGGTTTTTCCATATGGGAAAGAGGTGTTAGCGGAGTACGAGTTTGATTGGAGCAAAGTTAAGATAGAAAAATTGA
This sequence comes from Phycisphaerae bacterium, assembly GCA_028714855.1. Taxonomy (NCBI): domain Bacteria; kingdom Pseudomonadati; phylum Planctomycetota; class Phycisphaerae; species Phycisphaerae bacterium. The sequence continues at coordinate 194,882 of JAQTLP010000006.1, forward strand.
CTTCAAGCTCTTTGACAATTTTATTACCTACTATCCGGTATAAACCTTTAAACGGTCTGTGCGAAGGTATAACTATGACGATCAACAGAAGACCATGTGGGAAAGAATATACATTCCCTGTAAAGCCGGCGGGTACACATCACAGAATATATATCGAACTACTGAAAGACGATGACCACCAACTAATATTCGTGATAGGATTTCGAAAAATAGCCACTTAGCTGGTAGAGTAGCTTTTACCCCCACGCTTTTTTATTTCCCCACCGATTCTTGTTTTATAAACCGAACGGTCGAAGCAAAAAACCTTTTAATTTCCCTTTACAGTATGTTTTCGATTCAATATGCCATTCACGATTACGTAATCCCGCATCAAATTGGTTTCGTTGTTTATGAAGGAGTGCATCCATGTAAGTGCCTTGAGTGCATCTTCTTCGGGTTTTAATCCATCTCCATGGGCGTATTCGTTTCGTAAATCTGCCATGTTCTTGCACAAGACGAGTGTTTCCGACGAAACGACATTATTATCTTTTAATATTTTTCTGACTTGCGGCATTTTGTATTCCCATGTGGCACCATAGGGCTTAGCCTTGTCCCGTTGAAACCTCTCAAACGAGATGCCGCACATTGCGACGCAAGCATAGTAGTGTCCGTCGACAAACACATCTCTGGCCTCCTTAAAGAGCTTACAATAAGGGCCGACCTTTATGAGCAGAGGAGGCAGTTGAGCAAGCCTCTCGTCCTTATGGATAGCGATGTCCTTCTCACCCATTGTGCCATAAGAAAGTTCTGCGGCAGGCTTCCGTGACTCCTTCGATAATTCTGAGCTCAGGCGAAGCTTTGCACCATTGGGCCCGAAATCGGCATATGCAGGTTGTATTTGGTCGCTGACCCTAACAGCCACCTCGCCGCATTCCTGTATCAACCCATAATAGCCATCAGGCATGTTGACCGGGACGATACCAAGAACTTGGGATAAATCTGTACCACTGTATGCGCATACTGTGTAGGGTTCAGCATCTGGAGCCTGACAGACTATGCTGTATTGCGTAAGCATGGATACTCTCCCAATCCTATTAAATCAAATACAATTCACTAACCCCACGATGCTTTTCTCCGCTGTTGCTCATCGAAGATTCTCGCAGAGAAACGAAGACCCCAGAAAGTCTTTATCTGGGGCCCATATCCGCAAACCCAAAAGATTTGCCCTTTTTCTTCATCACGGCTTCCGGCGGCACCGCTAATTAACTCTTTCTCTTCAACATCATCTTCATAAAACCAAAGCTAAAAGTTAAATCTTCTCTTTTTCTATGAAAATCCCTTTGTCAACCTTGGAGAAAAAATTCTGATAATACTCTGGATTATCAACCTGTCGGACAAGTACACACCCCCCTTTATTGTCTAGAACCTTTACTTGGAAATTGACGCGGACCTTCATTTGTTCTCCAAAGTCTGATATGTTGGCTGTGCAATCTACAATTGAATTCTTTTTCCACGTTCCATATTTACCCCACCAAAATTCCTCTATAAACCTTTCTCCTCCTTTTTCTACATCTGTTTCTTTTGTTGCATTGAAAAACCCCAAGTCCATATTTACTTGTTTGATAATAAAGTCATCATCCTGCAATACATTTAACATGGCTTTCATAATCATCTTTGTATCTTTCGTATCATAGGTGCGTGTTTGCATTTCTCGTATTTCAAGCTGAGACTTTTGCTTGTCTTTTTTCTCAAGTACCATTCCTGGTACTGACGTAGCACCACACCCAGCGACAATGACAAGGCAGAGTAAAGTGGTAATCAATGATTTCATAATAACCTCCTAAAACTTGCTTGCGTGATAAGAAAGAGTTTTTACTAAACTTTTCTCATCAAATTTTATAATAATGGTAAGTGTTCTTTGACTACTTGAAGCAGCACCAGCTTCTTGACCAATTAAAAGCAAAGTCCAATATCCTTTAGAAACAGCAACGTCAGTCGCAACTTTGTCATAGACCCAAGTTTCGTTACCATTACTGTCCTTTGTAACTATATTAGGTGACCCGATTGCCTCCACCACTTCAGAACTGCTCATGCCCACTTTGACTTCCCTCTGAACTTTTCCAAGCGTCATATCACTTTCCTGAAGGCCTTTTTTAACTTCTCCAGCATGGTATTCTGTTGAACACCCCATAGCTCCAAAAATTACGGTTCCCCCAATTACTATTAGCAAGATTAAATTGACGTTCTTCATTTTACTTCCTTTCAAAATCAGAACAGCAAGATTAGAAATTAAAAGATTATCGCCGTTGTTCACCCAATTTTACCCCATTTTCTATTTTCCCGCAATCCTTAATTTTTGCTGTTGCGTCCTTTAGTTTAGCCACAATTATCACTTATCAATTATCATTTATCATTGTATTAATTCCTTGACTTTTCCTCGAAAATATGTTAAAATTCCCCCCGTTCATCAGTAGATGAACGTCATTCGCCCAGCAGGGCAAGGTTTCAGGTCCAGCAGGCCCAATTCAAATATCGTATCCCGCACCAATTGAGCTTAGCTCATGATTATTCGGTGCGGGGAATAACCAATAACTACGAACTAAAAACTCAAAACTAAACGGAGCTTAAAAAATGCCATCCGGCTAATCCAAATAAACATTTATCAATAATCGATAATCAATAATCAATTGTCCTTCGTAGCGTTAGCGAAGAAGGAAGCGGAGATTTTCTATCAACTACGAACAATGAACTACGAACTGACTAAAATTATGCAAAACGAACCCAATTTCTGAAATGCCTAAAATGAACTTAACCCTCTGTCCCACAATTACTAACAACTACGAACAACGAACTATGAACTACCAAAAACGAACCCAAACAAAGCCAATTTTATCCGCCTATATGGCGGATAAAATTGCCCTGAGCTTTGCCGAAGGGCCTGTAGCAACCAATCTTGTCCCGCCTGTCTCGGCGAAGCGCAGCGAAGACGCAAGCCTAAGAAAACGTTTTATGTTGACATTTGCGGGAAAATTTTCTAAAAAGTATCACAGATTAGGGAGTGTAGCTCAGTAGGTAGAGCAACGCACTTTTAATGCGTAGGTCCTGGGTTCGAATCCCAGCACTCTCAATTAGTGAATAGTCGTTAGTGAATAGTGAATAGTAACCGGTAACCGCTAATTACCCGTTTTACCCTTGGCGGTCCTTTCAGCCAGTTTCTTCAATGCCTCGCACTGAATATCCTTGCCATAGAGATTACCTTTATTTATGGCATACGTCTTGAGCGCCTTGCTGTCAGCCTGACTGAGTTTACCCCTGCGCAGAAGTTCTTTAAAATTGAGCTTTCGCATAGCTACATCTTTATCATCATCACCGCCATTGGTCTTTTCAACTATGCTCAGCAGGAAATCCGAATCCAGTACTTCCATGCCGCTTTGCAAATCTTTCGCTCTTTCTTTGCGCAAGCCTTCCGACTTCGCTTTCGCTGCGCCGGGCAGTTTGAAAGTTTTGCCGGCAAGTTCCCGCTTATGCTGGGGCAGGTCTTCCACTTTGGACTCATTTGCCTTTGCTCTGGCGAGGCTGTAGATACCGAAGGAGACCGCCAGAATGACGACAACCAGCAATTGCCCCCAGAAGGTATCTTCCCCCTCGCTGTTGCGTGCAGCCAGCAGTGTAAGCCATCCCCATGTGGAGATTGTTTGTGTTAAAAGAACGTTCATATTTTGTTGCAGACACGGTATATGCAAGTCCGCTCTGCAGCAAGCGGCCTTGCCACGCCAAGGGCGCAGACCAGACCAAGGCTTAATACAGGACGCTGTTGAACTGTCCTATTTAGTCGCTGTGTTTACCCTTGCGTGTGGTTCTTTCCGTCAGCACCTTCATCGCCTCACACTGGATAACCTTGCCGTAAAGCTCGCCTTCGTTCATTGCGTACACCTTAAGAGCGTTACTATCAATGGCATCCTGCTGTTCTCTCCGTATGAGTTCGTCAAAAGTGAGTCTACGCATAGCGACATCGTTCTTATCATTGCCTTCGGTATTCTCAACGATACTCAACAGGAAATCCAAATCCAGTATTTCCATACCGCCGGCCAAATCTTTGTCGCTGTGCCTGCCGAAACTACTTTTCATACTTTCCACGCCGGAAATATCGGAAAGTGTCTTGTCCGATGGATGCACCTCAGCAATTTTACTCGTTGCCATACCTTTCACCTCGCTTTTCTTTTCTCTTATAGTATTCCAAACCATTTTTAAAAAAAATACCTCCATTTCAACAAAGATGTACTTACCTTGTCATAAGAACGCCTAACAGTTGCCGTCCATCATAGGCGAAACCGGCAAAAAAGCAACAAAATTTTCATCTACCAGCCAAGATTTAGAAATTTTGTTTAGCGTCTATTTCAATTCATTAAAAACAGATAAAAAAGAACCTGCTACTGATTCTGTAGTCAGCCGGTTTGTTTCAAGTTTTGTTATACGCCGTGTGATTGCTTAGTTGAGCCAGTTCTCGCAGAATACAGCAAGGTCAAATTCGTCAATAATTTTGTCGCTGGGCATCGAAATATCACAGTCAGCGTTCCAGTTTGGCTGTCCAGGCTCACTAAGCCATGCGGCGGCGAGGATGGTAAAGTCCTTAAAGTCCACATCATCGTCGTCGTCAAAGTCTCCGATGAGACCCGTTTCGGTTACCAGTTCGATACCTGTTCCATTAATTGGGTCGAGGTTTCGACTGTATTGTTTGTCAGTTGCGTTGTTCCAGTGCTCGTGGACGCCCAAGCTTTCGGTGAGGCCACCATCATGATTTGGGTCATAAATCGTCCCCGAACAGGGGTCTGGAATAAGAGCTGCTTCGTGGAGATAATCGTCCGCTCCGGACATCTGCGGGTAACCATTAATATTAGTTGGGCCAGCATCCCATTCATAGTCCATGAAATCAAAAGCCACAGAATCGATTGCGACTTTGTCCTGTGAAAGAAAGATACTGCTTGGCCAGTTGCCGTTGAATGGAGCCATATCCCATCGAATTGGTTGGGAATTCCAGCTTCGGCCAGCGTAGAGACCGTCAATCAATGTAAGGAGAGTCTTACCGCCTAATTTTGGGTGGCCCAAAAGGTCAACTACTGCCCTGTAGCGATTCATACCCGGTGATTCGGTCGCTCCCAACCTTGACCAGTGCATATCATAATAGTGTTTGGCGGGATAGTAACCACCGCTGGCTGGTGGTTTTCTGATTAATGACCCGAAGTGATTCTTGCCTGAAAGTGTTATCCCAGCGCCATTGTGGCTTTTAAGAATTGGGAAGTTTATAAAGTATGTTGCCTGCGAGAAGTGCGTCGGGATATAGTCCTGGTCTGTAACACCGCTGAAGTGTGATGGGTCGGGGTCGCTCCAGTAGAAAGGGGCAGTATAATCGTAGGCAACTTGCGTTCTGCCGGTCATAGCGTAGCCCGGCTTGGTTAAATAAACGACGCCGGGGCAGCTCGAACCAACCATATTATACCAGTGATCGGGCATATGTTGTGTAGGGTCGCCGATACTTATATCACTGGGGTTAACTCCTGCGACGTCTGTTAGTTGCTTAAGAAGTGCGATTGTAAGCTGAGGGGAGTTGTCAATCTGGTCATATAACGGGATTGGTTTTGTCCCGCTATTAACAACGTCGTTCATCAATACAAAGTTTATTTTTATAGCGATTTTTTCGCCCGGCGTGTAACCAACGTCGCCTCTGCCCATTTGCTGGTTGAAGCTTCTGAATATCGTGTCCCATGCTTCATAATCGTCATTTTTGCCGGTTAAAGCTCGAACAGCTTTTGAGAGCATTTCAGCAACTACTACAGGATTGGTACATTCGTCGGAATGCCAGTACGGTGGTGTGGTGACGTCGAGCGAACCGGGCCACGTGGCTGCATTCGCATCATGTATCCAGGCAACCCGACCCGGGTTAATTCCTTTTGCATCACCTATCGGGCTGTTATGAACAATTGGCTCGTGAGCGTAAACCGGCTTCCCATCTGTGCTGTTTGAAGCCATCCAGATAAAACCGATACTGACAGTTAAGCAAACTGCCGCCAGAACATAGCGTGCCTGTACAAGCGAACGTTTTGCCTTGCGGTATGCTGCGACTGAGCCGGCCAATCCCATAACCCAAATTATAAAACCCGACGCCAATGGAAAGGCCATCCGCTGGCAAGGATACGTTGCACGCGACGGCTTCGGTATCACTCGTATCAAAAACCATATTAGAGCTAACAGTCCCGAAATTGGAAATAACCACTTCAGCCAGCAGAATTTGCCCTTTGGCTCGACGAGCTTATCTGTTTGGGGACAAGGAACATGATTTTTGCGTGAAAATAGCATCTTTAAAACCTCCAGAGTCTTTGACCATCTGCTCCGGCTAAATTTACCATCCTCCACGATGCAGCAGAAACAACACGGATTATAAATAACCAACCCCGTCCGCAATTTATTACGTAAGTGTAAGTATACCAGTATTGCTATAAAAAGTCAATTCTGTTTCCCTCCTTCGGATGCTTTTGTTCCTGATTTAAAACCAACGGAGAGGGCGAGATTCGAACTCGCGGTACCAGCGTTCACCAGTACGACGGTTTAGCAAACCGTTGCCTTCAGCCGCTCGGCCACCTCTCCAAACAATCTTCTGATAATCTACATTTTGCGACACCTTATTGCAAGAAGATAAGCGGCAATTTGCAGCGGGCGAAAAGTAAGATAGTCGAATTTTTGACTGTCTTGAAACGAGAACCCGTGTAAAATACCCAAAATTGCCGTACTTTTCAGGGATATTCGGTGTTGTAGTGAAATCTGAAGGATTAGCAGGATAGCCTGATATCATTGACAACCCCAAAGCCGGTAAAATATAATATGGCGAACGAAGGAAGAAAGCTATCAAAGTGCTTCTCTGCCGGACATATATTAGCGAGCGCCCGTAGCTCAGCTGGATAGAGCAACGGATTTCTAATCCGTAGGTCGTGGGTTCAACTCCCTCCGGGCGTATTGCTGACTTTATTAATTAATTGAAATTAACATCACATTTCATTGTTGGCATATCTAAAAAAAGTTTTTGTCATATCTGCTTCCAAATCTCAAGAAACCTTGTCGCCCTGCCGATACACCATTGAAGATGGTTTCTTTTAGGGGGTCTAAAAATGGGGGTTTGGTCGTCCTATAATTAGGTTTAGCGAGGCTCACGTTGAGGAATATCCTATTTACTTTTTCTGTAACTTGACCGATAAAACCTTCAGAATAAGTAAAGTTGGGGGCACGATATAACCTTTTTATGCGGAGGTAAGTTACAAAGTGATGAATCGGTTAGTTGCTTCGCCGAGGATTATTTAGGACAATTCGGTCTTATTAACACCTACCATGCGTATGAGGGGTAGGATATACCCCTTCTTACGCTCCTTCACCTACTCCGGTTTCCATCCCTGTAATCAGCCCTTTTGCAATAAAGTGCGACCTATAATTTGACGACTTAACCACATACCTTAAATGCAATTGGGAACTAAAGATGCGAAACTTAAAACCTATATTGTTGGTCGAAGATGACAGCGTGGACGCAATGACAGTCAAGCGGGCGCTTAAGGACCTGAACGTTACAAATCTGCTGTTCCACACCCTCAACGGAGAAGAAGCATTAAATCATTTAAGAGATAAAAACAACGGTATTCCGTGCGTAATTCTTCTTGATTTGAATATGCCGAAAATGAACGGCGTCGAATTCCTGAAAGTCGTAAAAACCGATGATGCGCTGAAGTTGATTCCTGTCGTGGTGCTCACAACATCCCAGGAAGAGCAGGACATAGTTGAAAGCTTTAAGCTTAGCGCCGCCGGTTATATTGTTAAGCCGGTTGATTATAAAAAGTTTGTTGAGGCAATGAGAACGATTGACGTTTACTGGACCCTAAGCGAACTGCCGAACGGAGAATAAAACTATGGAAAATACAAGATTCAAAATTCTGATGGTTGAAGACGACAAG